>CABVSA010000001.1 GCA_902500805.1 uncultured Nitrospira sp.
GTCGGCGATGTGAGGCTACACTTCATGGCGTCCACTCTTGACAACCGAGGTCATGCGGTGACATCTCGTTCTGCCCGGGCACTACTCTAGCCCTCCATCTTGCCTCTCTTTATCTCCAGCCTTTAGGATGGCATGAATACAGATTGGCCACACAGGGAATGATTTCATGGAACCAACTTTTTGGCACAACCGCTGGCAAACGAATCAGACGGGATGGCACGAGCGTGCCGTCAACCCGCTGCTGATCACCCACTTCCCTTCCCTTGAGGTACCCCCTGGTGGACGTGCCTTTGTCCCGCTCTGTGGGAAGTCACTCGATCTCGGCTGGCTCCTGGCTCAAGGCTATGCAGTCGCTGGGGCGGAACTGAGTGAACTGGCTGTGACACAGCTCTTTGCTGAGCTGGGAATGGAACCGAGGATTTCAGAAGTCGGACAACACAAACTCTTTCGCGGAGAGAAGATCGATATTTTTGTGGGTGACCTCTTCGAGCTGTCCCGCGAGGTCCTCGGCCCTGTCGATGCAGTTTATGACCGGGCTGCATTAGTCGCACTCCCAGAGACCATGAGGGTCCAGTACACCACCCATCTCAAAAGCATCACATCGTTGGCCCCACAACTCGTCATTGGTTATGAATACGACCAGACCGTCGTGCCAGGGCCTCCGTTTTCCGTGACTCCCGATGAGCTCCATCGCCATTACAACCATGAGTACACTCTGACGCCCCTGGCCCGTATCGACATCCCGAATGGGCTCAAGGGAAAGTGCCCCGCCACGGAACATGTTTGGCGATTGGAGAAACGACCGGTCTAAGAAAAGAAGAGGGCGGGAATATTTTCTATTACACTCCGATAGCCAAACGGACGGGATGGACGGTTTCCTGAATTCCGTACGGCCCGGTTGATTCCACCCGCTCAGGATCCGCATACGTCCCGAACAGCCGATCCCATACAGTAAACAGCACTCCGAAATTTGCCCCAGCCCTTCCAAGCTCTTTCAGGTGGTGCACCCGATGATAGCGAGGCGTGACCAAGAGCCACTCCAGCTTCCTCGATTGCCAAGTCACGTTCATGTGCATCCAGTTATTGGTCAGCACCATCAGGTAGGAGTAGAGCGGGAAAAATAATGCGGGCACCGGCTTGAGCAGTGGGAACGCCAGCAAATACGGTACATTGGCAAGGACAACTTGTGGAAAGCTCGCCCGAACACCGGCCAACCAGTACAACTCCGTTGGCGCATGGTGCCATCGATGGATCGCCCACCCCCAGGACGTATGCCAAAACCGATGCATCCAATAGCCGATTCCGTCGAGAACGAACAGGAACACGATCAGTTTGAAACCGAATGGAAGTGCCTGCCAACGCCAATAGGAGTAATGCGGAAACGGGATTTTGTTTGTCACCTGTGCAGCGAAGACGAAGAAGATCTGGTACGTGGTGAGGGCTGCCACATCCGGCAGGAACACCTGAAGATAGTGGACTGGACGTGTGGCCCAACAATACTCCGTCGCGAAAAAGAGCAGGCCGATTCCCCAATAGATGGCGATCCCTTCCCACGCAAACGTATCAGCAATCGCGTCGAGCATTATGGTGACCTCGGACATGTAACTATTAAAAGGCAAGGCGGGAGAATCGCTCATCCTGAAGGCGTCGGTCAAGTCAGTAGGGCTACATCAAAAGTAGGGGACTTTCCTGGCCACGAGAAGGATTCTCATCACTCCATGACCATGACAAGAAGATTGATACACGCTAGGAGAGCTCGCTACTTGGAGAGCATTTTGAAGCAGAGCTGTACGGTTAGTTGACACAATTCTCGGTGCTTGGCGAAAGCGCCTGGCAAGTAGCCTTTACACATTAAACCGGAAATAGACAATATCTGCTTCTTTGATGACGTAATCTTTACCCTCGAGGCGGAAGAGGCCCTTCTCCTTCACCTTGGCTTCAGACCCGCAGGCCAGCAGATCGTCGTAGTGATAGACCTCGGCGCGAATGAAGCCCCGTTCCATATCGGAGTGAATCTTGCCCGCCGCTTGTGGGGCTTTGGTGTTTCTGGGAATCGGCCAGGCGCGAGACTCGGTGTCTCCGGCGGTGAAAAACGTCACCAAATCCAGCAAGCTATAGGCTTCACGCGTCAGCCGGACCAGTCCTGATTCGGTCAATCCCATTTCACTTAAGAAGTCCGTCCGTTCGCTTTCAGGTAACGATGAGAGCTCCGCTTCAAGCTGCCCACAGATCGTGACAACTCTGGCCCCTCGCTTGGCAGCAAAGTCTCGCACCGTCTGGACCATGGCTTCGTCGGCATTCTTACCTTCCGAGACGTTGGCCACAAACAGCACCGGCTTCGCGGAAAGCAGCTGACATTCCGTGAGGATCGCCCGTTCCTCTGCCGGGTATTCCCGATTACCCAACCACTCACCCTTGTCGAGCAAGCCGATGAGCTTGGTAAGGAACTCCACTTCAAAGGCCGCCTTCTTGTCACCGGCCCGAACTTTCTTTTCGGTCTTCTGCTTCCGCCGATCGAGCGTCTCGAGATCGGAAAGCATGAGTTCCGTTTCGATTACCCCAATGTCTCGAAGAGGATCCACTCCGCCGCTGACATGGACCACATCGGTGCCCTGAAAACAACGTACGACATGCAATAACGCATCGACTTCTCGGATGTGACCAAGGAACTGATTGCCGAGCCCTTCACCTTTACTGGCTCCTTCGACCAGCCCGGCGATGTCCCGCACTTCCAGGGTGCTGTAGGTGGTCTTCTTCGAGGCAAAGACCTCCGTCAATTTGACCAGTCGAGGATCCGGCACCAGTGCCACGCCGGTATTGGGATCCACCGTGGCGAACGGATAGTTCGCCGCAAGTGCCCCACCACCGGTGAGTGCGTTGAAGACCGTTGTTTTACCAACGTTGGGAAGCCCGATCATGCCGCAACAGAGTCCCATATTTCTCCAGTTCTAAGTGTTGAGTTCTGAGTGCTGAGTTTCCTCAACACTACTCACTCACAACTCACCACTTCTGCTTTCTTCACGGACATTGAACTGATTCATCGCAACATCTGGCCCTCGATGGATCAGACACTCCAGCGCATCGACCACTCGCTCTAGACATGGTGCAAAGACCGCCAGCTCGTCGTTTGGGACCGGTTCCAACACATAGTCCGCAGCATCCCGACCCGGTGCAGGCCGACCGACTCCAATCTTGAGTCTGATAAATTGCGGAGTGCCCAGCGCTTCGATGAGGGACTTGATCCCGTTATGCCCCCCATAGCCTCCGGAAAGTTTGATCCGTAGCCGGCCCGGCTCTAAATCGAGATCATCATGGACGACGATAAGCTCGTTGGGAGTGAGGGAATACTCTCTCAGGAGACCCTTCACGGGAGGACCGGAACAGTTCATCCAGTCGAGGAGACCAGCCAACTCGATCAGTTCTCTTCCCAACCGTCCAGAACCTCGCTGTGCGGTCCCACGCGGTGAGAGCCGGATCGACCATCGAGCGGCAGCCCGCTCGATGGCCCACATTCCGACATTGTGACGGGTCTGGGCATAGGCCTTTCCCGGATTGCCCAGTCCAACAAGCAGACGCAACGTTACTTCTTCTTTTCAGCTTCTTTCTTCTCGGCTTTGGGCGCGGCAGCCGCGTCTTTCTTGTCTCCGCCCTTGGCGTCAGCAGCAGGCGCTGCCGCCCCTGCCTTGGCGGGCTCGGCCCCAGCTCCTTCAGCTCCAGCCTCTTTGCCTTTCGCCAGGACTTCCGGTTCACCTGCAGCACCTGCACCACTGGTCAGCAAGGCCTCGAGCTTCGCATCAGACATCGGCGCCGCGACACTGACAACCATCTGGTCAGGCTCATCTAAGAAACGGACTCCGTCACGCGCCCCAATTTCCTTCACATGGATACCGCTCCCAATGGTCAAGGCTGACGCATCCACTTCGATGTGATCAGGCAATGCAGCGGGCAAACATTCGACGTGTATGTCGCGCATGTTGTGGTGCAACACACCGCCTTCCTTCACTCCAGCGGGAATGCTGCCGATGACCTTGACCGGCACTTTGACTCGAATCGGTTTACTCATGGAAATTTCAAAGAGATCGGCATGCAACAACGCTCCCGTCACCGGATCTACTTGATAGTCTCGCAAGAGTGCGGTACGGCTCGGCTTGGACTTGGCCCCACTGACCGTCAGTGAAATCAACGCAGTACTGCCCGCGTGGGACTTCAGAATCTTGACCAAGTCGTCTGGGTTGGCGATCAGGGAGAGACATTCATCCTGGCCGTACAACACCGCCGGAATTTTCCCGGCCCGTCGCATCGACCGCGCAGCTCCCTTACCCGCTTGTTCTCGCACCGCTACTGTCAAATCGAATTTCATGATTCTCCTCCGTCTCCCCAGCTTTCAGCACAACACCTAGCCCAGACCGGGCTAGGCAAATAGTGAACTCACCGACTCATCTTCATGAATGCGCCTGATCGCTTCGCCTAAGAGCGGCGCCACCGACAATTGATGCAACTTCGGACAGATCAACTCTTTCCCTCGCAACGGAATGCTGTTGGTGATCACCACTTGGGAAAGACACGACGACTGCAATCGTTCCAGCGCCGGCCCGGACAAGACCGCATGGGTACAGGCGGTCATCACCTCCCGCGCACCATGATCGAGACAAGCCTGAGCCCCCTGAACGATCGTACCCGCCGTATCGATCATGTCATCAAGAAGGAGGACTTGCTTCCCCTGCACATCCCCGATGATATTCATGATCTGGGCTTGATTGGGACCTTCTCGGCGTTTATCAATGATCGCCAGGTTGGCCTGAATCCGTTTGGCTAAGGCCCGGGCTCGCTCCACCCCCCCGGCATCGGGAGAAACCACGACGAGATCGGTCATTTGTTTTTTGATGATGTAGTCCAGCAAGACCGGAAGTGCGTACAAATGATCAACCGGCACGTTAAAGAATCCCTGGATTTGTCCGGCATGAAGATCCATCGAGAGCACACGATCGGCCCCGGCCGTGGTCATCAGATCCGCGACCAACTTGGCGGTAATGGGAACACGGGGTTGATCCTTCCGATCCTGACGGGCATATCCAAAATACGGGATCACCGCCGTGATACGATTGGCGGATGAACGTTTCAACGCATCGATGATGATCAGCAACTCCATCAAAGAATCGTTGACCGGCTGACAACAGGACTGCACAACGAAGACATCGGCGCCCCGAACATTTTCGTCGATCTTGACACGGATCTCGCCATCGCTAAATGAAGAGACCGTCGCTTCTCCTAACTTTTGCCCAAGGTACGCGCATATCTCATGCGCAAGCGCAAGATTGGCGTTGCCAGAGAAAATCTTCAATTCTCTGTTCATCGAACCTTCCTAACTGATCATCGCGTCGTTAGTCTAACGTGCTGGATTCTCTAGTGGTTCTTGTGCGGCACGCAATGCTGATCGTGATCAGCTTGACAACACACGTCGCAGCACACACGACTGGGGAAACCAATCAAAGGGTGAAACTGTATAAGAAATCTCCGGTCTGTGTCAATAAACGACCAGAAGAATATTGGGATCGGTCAACTACGAGGGGGACGAGGTCTGTGCGACAAAAACTTTGAACTGCGGCTCATTCATCAATAGGGCCTGTGCCTGACGAGCCTTCGCTTCATCACGAAACACCCCGAAAACGGTCGCCCCGCTCCCCGAGAGGAGCGCCAGGTCAGCCTCGAGAGCCAGCAATCGATGCTTGATCTCCTGCAGCAGGGGGTAGGCCTTAAACACCGGTCCTTCGAAGTCATTTTCTGCCGCCTCCAGCACCTGCTCCCATCCCAACTCAGCGGCTTGTTCCAGCATGGCATGGGATTGGGACAGTGGGACCACACCGGCTCGATTGGCAGTGAGCTGCTGGTACGCCCATTTCGTTTCCACCGGGAAACCCGGATTGACCAAAACAACCCATCGCGTTCCTTTGATCCGAATCGGCGCAACTTGCTCACCACGCCCTGCCACGGTCGCGGAGGGCGCAAAGAAAAAGAACGACACATCGCTCCCGAGCGTTTGGCCAATGTGCGCCATCTGTTCCGCCGACCATCCTAGACTGAACAACTGGTTCAGGCCGATAATCGTCGCAGCCGCATCACTACTCCCACCCCCCAAGCCGGCCCCCATTGGAATCCGCTTTGCGAGAGTGATGTCCAATCCTCCTGTTTGTCCACTCTGCTCCATGACCGCCACGGCCGCACGAGAGACCAAATTGGAGTCATCCGTCTTCAACGATGGCTCGTCACAGCGCAATGTGACCCCGGAATGGGCACCAGTCAGGGCAAGAGTGATCTCGTCCTCCACCCGGACCGTCTGCATGAGCGACCAAAGATTGTGATAGCCATCCGTGCGACGATCGAGAATGCGCAGCACGAGATTGATCTTGGCAGGGGCGAACACGCGAATGGAGGGAAAAGCGGAGGTCGATGCGGGAGAAAGGTTAGTCACGACCTCCTTTTATAGCATACTTCTCTAACCGATACCGAAATGATCTGGTGTTCAACCGCAGCATTCGTGCCGCTTTCTTCTTGACCCACTTGGACCGTTCCAGCGCCTTGAGCAACAAATCTTTTTCGATTCCATTGATCAACCCCTCAAGATCCAGACCTTCATCGGTCAAGTCCAACGGGACCCCTTGTACGGGAGGCGGCGTCGTGGGCCGATGAAGCCAGCCGCGCACATCAGCATCCGTTACCGGTCCGTCCACAGAGAATGCCACGACTCGCTCGATCAGATTTTCCAGTTCACGGACGTTGCCGCGCCATTCGTGTTCTAATAGAACGTGTATCGCGTCGGGACTGAATACCGGCTTTGGCTTCCCACTTTCTTTCGCAAATCGCTCCAGAAAATGATTGACGAGTAGTGGGATATCACCCGTTCGCATTCGTAATGGTGGAAGCCGGATGGGGATGACGTCCAGGCGATAGTAGAGATCCTCCCGAAAAGAACCGTCCGCCACGGCTTTCTCAAGATCCTTATTGGTGGCGGCCACCACACGCACGTCGACTTTAATGTCTTGACTGCCTCCCACTCGACGAAATTCTCGCTCCTGAATCACTCGGAGCAATTTCACTTGAATAGTCGGCGTCGTGTCCCCGATTTCATCAAGAAAGATCGTTCCGCCGTTTGCGATCTCGAACAACCCTGCTTTATTCGCGATCGCCCCGGTGAATGATCCCTTCATGTGGCCGAAGAGCTCGCTCTCCAGCAAGGTTTCCGGCACAGCACTACAGTTCACCGCCACAAACGGCAAGGCGCTTCTTACGCTGTTGTAGTGAATCGCGCGAGCGACTAATTCTTTCCCCGTTCCACTTTCTCCGCAAATCAGCACGTTGCTTTTCGAGTCCGCAACCTTCCGCACGACCTCGAACACTCTTTGTATCGCCTCACTCTGACCGACCAACTGCGCGAATGACGACTGACTCGCCATTTCTCGTTTGAGTAACATGTTCTCGGTCGTCAGGCGCCGCTTTTCCAACGCATTCCGGATGATCAACTGCACTTCATCCACTTGAAAAGGTTTCGTTAGATAATCATAGGCTCCCTGCTTCATCGCTTCGACGGCTGAGTCCGCACTCGCGAAGGCGGTGATGATCAACACCACCGTTTCAGGAGAGGCCGATTTGACCGCTTTAAGGACTTCCATCCCGTCAACCTTCGGCATGCGCAGATCGGTGATGACCAGATCGAAGATCTCCTTCTGTAGTAACTCAACGGCATCCTCACCGTCCATGGCGATGGTCACGGCATACCCGGCCCGTTTGAGCATGATGCTCAAAACCTCGCGCAGGCTTTGTTCATCATCGACGACTAAAATCTTTTCCACGGCTCTCTTCCCTCATGCCAGAGTCTGACCCCAGAATCTGCGGTACGAGGCAAACAGACCCCGAACCGTGTTCCCAGCCCTTCCTCACTCTCTACTTTGATCCACCCACCATGAAGATCCACGATACGATGGACCGCCGCCAATCCTAATCCGGACCCGCTCTTCTTGGTGGTAAAGAACGGCAGAAAAATCTTATCGAGGTTCTTCTTCGGAATGCCTTCTCCCGTATCATGAAACGACACCTCAATCACATCGGCTTTCCGACCCGCCACATCCACCTTTCGGCATCCGGTTGAGACCGTCAACTGACCGCCCTTGGGCATCGCATCAAAGGCGTTCACGGCAAAATTCCAGAACACTTGTTTCATCTGATCCTGATCCACTTGTGCGGGCAGTGTGTCGGAACACGGAGCAGTCACAACAGTGATGTTCGGTCTCGTTCGTGCTTCATGTTGTACCAGATCAAACGTCTCAGCAAGGACTTTGTTCAAATCACACTCGACCAAATTCAGAGCCGGAGGCCTGGCATACTGCAAGAACTCGGTAATGATGGCATTCAGCCGAGTGGCTTCTCGTACGGCAATCTCCACCAACCGTTGACTCGTTTCGTCGGTCTGGACGTCTTTCCTAAGCATTTGCATCGCACCGGCGAGAGCACCGAGCGGATTTCGAATTTCATGCGCCATCCCCGCCGACATTTCTCCAAGGCTGGCAAGCCACTCCTTCCGTCGCATTTCCTCTTCTAAATCACGGATCTGTGTGAGATCCTTACAGACGCCCACCAGGCCAGTCGTTTCGCCTTGCTCGTGCAGGGGGCCAAGGGTCATGCCGAGAATCAGCCGATTCCCATCAGCCCGTTTACACTCGACCTCGAATCTCAGATTATGGGACACACGTTCAGCCCCCTCGTTCTCTAAACCCTCTGGCTGCCAGTTGAAGACTTCGCGCCAAGGGCGCCCGTGGACTTGCTTGCTGCTATAGCCGGTCGCTTCTTCGGCGGCAGGATTGAATGACGTGATCAGGCCATGCGCATCGGTTGTGAACACTCCGCTGCTGATGCTGTTCACGATGTTCTCATGGAACGCTCGCAGACGATGGAGCCCCTGCTCTTTTTCTCGGAGCGATTGATCCGCCGTCCGCAATTGATCCGCAAGGGCGCCACTCAGGAACCCGACGACCAGAAACGCCAGCGCATACACGCCGAACGCCTGAAGCGTCTCTGCGGCACTCAGTCGGGTATGAGGAAGCCACCCCCAGGTCTCCGTAAGACCGTACAGCTGCAAGTTAGTAAGAAGTCCGAACAGGATGATGCAGAGGCTTGCCGTCAACAGGCCGACTCGACGCCGTGGTACCAAGCTTGCCACGGTCACGCTGATGACGTAGAGCACGGCAAAGGGACTTTCAATTCCGCCTGTTCGTGCAATCAGCACAGACTCAACGATAAAATCTATGGCGATCTGCCCCCACGCAAACCGCACAAGTACTTCTAGACGAACGAGATGTTGCAGGATGAGGGCGTAGAGGATCGTGGCCGCATAGGTAAAGACGATCAAGGCATAGAACGTTTCGACGCGCTCGCCTTTCGTCACCTGGAATGCAAGAGAGAGCCCCAAGAGCAGCGTAACAAGAACGACCCGCCAGCCCATCAACCAATAGATTCTGGTCTTGATCTCGTCCACGCAGTGATCACCTTCTAGTCAGGCCATTGTCCTCCGTCGAGTGAGCAACTCGACTAGAACGGCCATCGCCGCTGAAAGGCCTATGGGCGGGAACGATACCGCTAGAATTTACCGCAATAAGGATGGATAAACGTCTGACCAGCTTGACTCACGAGGTGGGCAGGAAGAATCACCCACCTCCGTGCATGCATTACCCGATCGCAGAAGCCATGGTGAAGATCGGCAAATACATCGCCACCACGATGAAGCCGACCGTGACTCCCAGAAACACCATCATCATCGGTTCCAAGAGTGCCGTGAGATTTCCAACGGCCTCGTCGACTTCGTCTTCGTAGAAGTCCGCGATCTTCCCGAGCATGGTATCCAGCGCGCCGGTTGACTCTCCGACCGAGATCATATGCGTAACCATCTTCGGGAATGTACCGCTTTTTGCGAGCGGCTCAGAAATCGTCTTCCCGCCGCTGATGCTGACTTTCGCCTCAAGCAACGCCCCTTCGACCACCTTGTTGCCGGAGGTCTTGGCACAGATCGTCAGCGCCTCGAGCAATGGAACACCGCTTGCCAGCAAGGTCCCCAATGTCCTGGTGAACTTGGCCACCGACGCCTTACGAATCAAGTCCCCAAACACCGGCAACTTCAGCAGGAACTTGTCGATGGCCAATCTCCCCGGTTTCGTTCCATAGTACTTTTTGATCCCCACCACCGACCCGATAATCACCCCAAGCATGATATACCAATTCCCCTGCGCAAAATTACTCATGTCAATGACGAGCTGGGTCGGGGCCGGAAGTCCCATTTTCCCGCCGGACATTTCCTTGAACATTTTCTCGAACACCGGGATGACCCAAATCATTAAGACGGTAATCACGATTGCGGCGATGCCCAAAATGGCGGCGGGATAGACCATGGCGCTTTTAATCTGCCCTTTTAATTTCATGGCCTTTTCAATATGCTTCGATAATCGTCCGAGAATGGTATCCAGTAATCCTCCCACCTCGCCGGCATGGACCATATTGACGTACAGGTCATCGAAGATTTTGGGATGTCTGCTGAGGGCGTCCGAAAACGTTGATCCACCTTCGACCCGTCCCTTGATCTCACCGACCGACTTTCTCAACACGGCATTCTCGGACTGTGTTGAGAGGATTTCGAGGCATTGAATCAACGGCAACCCTGCATTGATCATCGTCCCGAATTGTCGGGTGAATACGACCAGGTCCTTTTCCTTCACCCCGCTTCCCAGCTGAAAACTAAATCCCTCTTTGGCCGCCTTCTCCTCGAGACTCGTGACGACGAGGTTCTGCTTGCGTAATTGCTCCGCGGCCTCATCTCTCGACTTGGCCACCAGCTCACCCTTCTTCACCATTCCAGACTTACTGCGACCAATGTACGCAAATGTGGCCATATGTTTTCGACCTGTTACGGCTCCAATGCCGGTTATCGAACAATTATGGGGACTACAGAGGAAGTCTACTGGCGACTCGAAACCCTGTCAAAAACAATTACATTATTTACCTGGGCCCACAGGCGAATCGTGAGGTTGAACAGGGGGAATTAGGTCAGCGGAGGGGCTGCATTCGCATCTCGATATCCTCGATACAGATAGTGGAATCCTGAGGCAAGCGTAAACCCAACCATTAAGACAACTAGCGGGGCAATCATCGAGCGATCAACCCCACGCCATGTCAGTAGAATGGTTAGAAGAACATAGCTCAATTGAAACAGCGTCGTTCCTTTTCCTAGGAACGTCGGAGTGACATTGATCGGTGTACTTGTCACATGGGCAACCACCGTCCCCAGCAAGAGCATCAGATCCCGGCTCACGACCAGAATGACGAGCCACGACGGCACGAGATGGAGCACCGCGAGTGAAATAAAGCTTGATGTCAGCAGCAACTTGTCCGCGAGCGGATCGAGTAACGTTCCCAATCGCGTTCTCTGATTAAGCTTGCGTGCGAGGTAGCCATCAACCGCATCCGTAAGCCCGGCGAGAAGCAGAGTCAACAGGGCCAATCCATAGGAGCCATAGGTCATGAAGCCGATGAATACGGGAACCAAGAGGATACGAAGAATGGTCAGACTATTGGGAATATTCATGGAGTGGAGTTTGGACATGCCCCTGACTTGACGAGGCGAGGCATCATAGTAACCGATGGTGCGCTTGTCAACGAGTTGCAGGGAGGGGAGAACACCTCCTATAATCAACTCGGTGGTCTACTATCTCAACCGATGGCGAAGGGATACGGAAGTATGAGCACGTTACCGCTCCTGTTCAAGAAGGAAGGATTGGTCGAAAAACATCAAGTGGAAGGGGTGGATCCGAGTGACCGCTACTTTAACCGGGCCATTCTCGTGAATCGAACCTCGGCCGGCTACTCGACAAAAGTGATGTATGAAGCGTTGATCGTTGAGAGCCGATCGCACTCGACCATTATCGCCGCCGTAAAGGAATTGGTTGAAAAACTCCAAGATTTTGGGTTTACACGCCTGAGAACACGACCTAATTTTAAGGGAACCCGGTATCTCGCCGAGAAGGAAACCTGGATCGATTATCCAGACCGTTCTTGAGATCAGGCAAGAAATTCCTGACTGACGAGGTCGTGGATCGCCGGACGGAACTCTCGAATCGCTTCATTCCGACTTGAAGGATGAACGCGATTGGAAAGCAATACCACCTCCAAACGCTCTACAGGATCAATCCAAATTGATGTTCCAGTATAACCAAGATGGCCGAAGGACTGATCCGAGAAGCGACATCCAGCGGATGACGGCTTGGAGGGAGTATCCCACCCTAGAGCCCAGCTGGACGCCTTCCCTCTCGCCTGCCTCTTGGTAAACTCCCGGACAAGATCCCCATCGAGCATCGCTGGCTGCCCATGGTACGCCTTCAGCCACTCGCCTGTGATGGTCATGACCGCATCGACATTTCCGAACAACCCCGCGTGCCCCGCTTCTCCTCCCATTGCACCTGCATTCTGGTCATGCACCTCTCCGCATAGTACCCGGCCTCGCCAAGGATCGTATTCAGTCGGAGCGACACCGTCCTTTGTTTCACGCATTCGCTCAAGAAATGCATCTCGCTCCTCGGGTAGGACAAATTGAATGGATGGCTTCCCCAGCCGATGCAGGATACGATCACAGAAAAACTGATTCAATGATCGCCCGCTGGTCCGTTCAACGATCATCCCCAGCAACATGAACCCCAGATCGCTATAAAGGCTGCGCGCACCGCGCTCATAGACTAAGGGTTCCGATCGGATGAAGTTCAACAGCTTTTGCTTCGCTAAGCTCCTCCCTTCTCTTGAGGACGGAACGGTTCCATCTGGGCTGAGCCGCTCATAATACCCTCGCCATCCAGGCAAGCCAGATTGATGAGTCAATACGTCTCGAAGGGTTGCAGACCCGATTGGACTCTCAGCGCATTCCTCAAGGTACTCAGCTAGATGGGCATCAAGCCGGCACTGGCCGTTCTGAACCAACAGAACGAGAGACGTCACGGTTGCCAGAGGTTTCGTTAAAGAAGCCAGATCATAGGCTGTGGAGACAAGAACGGAGTCTCCTGGTGGATCTATCGATAACCGTCCGGCAGAAAATCGTGCGATCGGTCCGTCTCCCTGGCGCACCGCCAATACTGCTCCTGGGAAAACTCCATTCACAACAGCTCGGTCAAGTGCAATCTGAATTGCAGAAGGTTCGGGCATGGGGAGATGCTTGGTGTAAAACAACCGAAAGCAGCGTTACAACGAGACCATCGGCTAGACGAGGAGATTCAACGAATCATCGCAGCGGGCTGGACTCTCCTTCCATTTTTTCCTCCGGCACAATGTGATGCTCTTGATAGACCTCACTCGCTTCAACATCCAACATTCGTTCGAACGTACTGAGCGTGGCTCGCATACGCTCCACCATCAGCAGGCGCTGTTTCTTCAGGACGGACAGATCCCGCTGGGTATTTCCAAGCTCAACCCTTGCTTGCCGAAAGAGTTCGCCGGCCTTCAATTCCGCTTCTTTCACAATCAGCTCCGCATCTCGTTGAGCGCTACGTTTGACGTCCTCAGCCAGCGACTGTGCTGAAACCAGGGTATTGGATAAAGTCGTCTCGGTCCGCTTCAGCTCTGTCACCTGTTGTTCGAGCGAATAGATTCGTTCGCGTAATGTGGCATTGTCTCGATTCAGATACTCAACCGTTTGAGCGATCTCCTCCAAAAATCGGTTGACCTCCTCACGATCATAGCCACGAAGCTTGACCTGAAACACCATCTGTTGAATGTCGATCGGCGTGATCTTCATGCCATCCCCCATCGGTTGCGTCAATTCATCCGTACTGCTATGTCCTTTATGGACTGTACAACCGCAATCTGCATAAACCAAATCGCTGCAAGGACGATCAACGGGGAAAGATCCATTCCCATCCCCAAGCCGATCCGTCGCCGAATCGGAGCCAGTATCGGTTCCGTCGCACGCGTGAGAAATTGGACGATTGGATTCCACGGATCCGGATTGACCCACGAAATGAGCGCCCGTGCAATAATAATCCAGCTATAGAACGACAAAGCATAGTCTAGCACCGTTGCCAGTCCTAACAAGGTATTTCCAACCACAAACATTAGTTTCCAAGCTCCTGAGATCGTCTTGTCGCAGCCTCAACTGCGTCCATTAATACAGCCCGCAGCCCCCCTTGCTCCAACCGATGCAATCCGGCGATCGTCGTCCCTCCGGGAGAAGCGACTTGGTCCTTCAGGCGTGCAGGATGCTGACCAGATTCTAGTACCATCCGAGCCGCACCCAACACCGTCTGCGCCGCCAGTATACTTGCCGTCTCTCGGGGTAAACCCATTTTGACTCCACCATCCGCCATCGCCTCGATAGCGAGGAAAATATAGGCGGGGCCGCTTCCGCTTAAACCAGTCACAGCATCCATAAGACGCTCCTCAAGCAGAACAACTTTGCCAACCGCTTCAAATATCTGCTGCACGCGGGCAACCCCCTCCGGTCCAACTCCTGGTCCGACTGTCAATGCCGTCATCCCCGCGCCAACCATCGCCGGAGTGTTCGGCATGGCTCGAATAATTGACGTTTGAGGGCCAAGGGATTCCTGAATCCGACAGATGGGAACTCCGGCAACCACCGACACGACGAGCCGATGACCGACACCCGTTCCCATCCCCCTGAGCACGTCGGCAAGGACCTGCGGCTTAACGGCGAGCATGACGATATCACTTGCACGTACCACCTCATCATTCACGAGACCCACTTGAACCCCATAATGTCTCTTGAGGTGATCCTGCCGTGTGACGTCTGGATCTGCTACACAGATTTTTCCCGGCTCAAACAACCTGGCAGTAAGCACACCGCTGATCAACGCTTCTGCCATACGCCCACCACCGATCAACCCAAGGGTATGCATACCGACTGCGCTAGACATGTCGTGCTCCAAAAATGGCGCTGCCGACACGAACAAGCGTTGCCCCTTCTTCTATGGCAACTTCATAGTCGTTCGACATGCCCATGGACAACTCGTCCATTTTCACTGATGGAAGATGTTGCGTATCAATCATCTTCGCTAACTCAGTGAGCTTTCTAAAATAAGGCCGGGCTGAACCAGGATCAATAGTTGGAGGCGGTATAGCCATCAATCCCTTGATACGGATATGGGAGAGTTGCGCCAACTCTGACACGGCTTGTCGTACATCTTCCGGACAAAACCCCGCTTTTGTGGGCTCGTTGCCGATATTGACCTCCAGCAGCACATCCTGCCGATGGCCGGCATCTCCTGCGCGACGATCGATTTCTTGCGCCAGCTCCAGACTGTCGACTGAGTGAATCAGGTCAAATACACCGATCACGGATCGCACCTTCCTCCGCTGTAATTGCCCGATAAAATGCCACTGGACGGGACCAGGATTGAAGGCAGGAATCTTGGAAAGCGCCTCTTGAACTCGATTCTCCCCCAAGATCGCCAAACCCGCCTGCACCCCTTCTGCGATCTTCTGGACAGGAACAGTCTTTGTCGCAGCCACGAGACGAACGCTGCTGGCGGGACGGCCGGCCTTTTCTGCCGCCGATCGAATTTTGGCTAGCACCGACTGAACTCTGCTTTCGATTGTATCTTGGACGAGCGATTCCATCTACCCACTCACGAATCACGGCGCACCCTTCGGCACGCCGCCCATATTCTATCGGATTAGACTAGGAATTGGCAGAGACTGATTTATCGTCGCTTTGGTGGCAAGCCAATGGCACTCATCATAGTCCCGTTGACTTTTCCTTCTCGCCGATAGGAAAAAAATAGATCATCATGACAAATCGTACAAAGATTCACGGTCGTGATGGCTTGTGGCGTGGCGCCATAGGCTACTGCCTGCTCTTTAATAAGACCCTTCAAATCCAGTTTAGCCTTTCCCTCCCCCTGAAATCGAACGACCTTCTCCCAATTGCCCCCGCCCTGACGAAGATGTTCAAGAACTGGGTCGTCCACCTCGTAACAACAAGCACCAGCCGATGGACCGATACTCAGCCGTACCTGCTGAGGATTTGAACCAAAACGTGCCTTCAACAGCGCCAGAGTCTTGGGGACGATCGCCGCTACAGCTCCTCGCCATCCAGCATGGATTGCCGCCACAACTCCACGGGTGGGATCATGCATGAGAATTGGAACACAATCGGCAGTCCTCACTGCCACCATGACCCCTGGCTGATCGGTCACCAAGGCATCCCACCCTCCCTCAAAGCGATCGTCTGCTGACAGTGCACGATCCACTACCAGAGCCTCGGTCCCATGAACCTGTTTGACAGACAGCACCCAGGCTGAAGGCGAAGCTCCCT
The DNA here is from genome assembly GCA_902500805.1 of uncultured Nitrospira sp. Classification (GTDB taxonomy): domain Bacteria; phylum Nitrospirota; class Nitrospiria; order Nitrospirales; family Nitrospiraceae; genus Nitrospira_D. The sequence continues at coordinate 16,352 of CABVSA010000001.1, forward strand.
GGACGCCCTGCAGAGGTATGCCGATTTTCAGGTCGTGCTCTATGGTGTGTTGCCTGGTTCCAAAAAAGTGGTGTGCCTGATCCTTCTTATCTATGAATGCCGGGACCGTTATCACGGTTGCGCTTGCCATCTTATATCTTCAGCGCCCATATACAGAGAATATCGACCGATCTGAGATTAGTCAGCCTGCTTACGAAGAAAGGTTGGGACATCCCATTCGTCCTCAGCCGCCATTGCTGCGCGATCCGGTGCGTCTCGCATCTCCGTCATGCGCCGTAAAAATGTGGGTCGGTCGAGATCTTTCATTGGACGATCCGCTGCAAGGGATGCAACCATCCCCGCCAGAATCGGCTGGATAGGCTTTGCAGGAGGCCGATTCACTCCTCGGTCACCACCTATCGTAGGAGCCGCAGGCTGATCCTCTTCTCGTTCAAATCCAGTGGCGATCACCGTGATAATAAGATCTTCGCCCATATCAGGATTAATGACCTGCCCGACGATAATGTTGGCCTCCGAATCCGCCGTCTGCTGGATGATGCTAGCCGCCTCTTCAACTTCATGCAGCGATAAGCTGGCTCCCCCTGTTATATTGAGGAGAACTCCTCGGGCTCCTTCCACACTACCCTCCTCAAGAAGTGGGCTGCACATAGCCTTCTGAGCGGCTTCAATCGCCCGATTCGGGCCGCGTGAGATACCCATTCCCATGACCGCACGCCCGGTATGTGACATCACCGTGCGGACATCAGCAAAATCGACATTCACATGTCCTGTCGTCGTAATCACATCGGCGATGCCTTGAATAGCCTGTCGCAGGACGTCATCGGCCACCTTGAACGCCTCTAACAGCGGAGTTGATTTATCAACGATTCCCAAGAGCCGTTGATTGGGGATGATCAACAATGTATCGACATGACGTCGCATATCACGGATCCCCTCCTCGGCATGTTTGTTTCTCCGTTGACCTTCATACTGAAACGGCTTCGTCACCACACCTACCGTCAAAATCCCCATTTCTCGAGCGATGCTGGCGACAATGGGGGCGGCTCCAGTCCCGGTTCCTCCTCCCATGCCGGCCGTGACAAAGACCATATCCGCCCCCTCGAGGCATTCACGGATATGCTCCTTACTTTCAAGCGCGGCATCCCGTCCGATTTCCGGTTTCGCGCCAGCGCCTAAGCCACGAGTTCGCTCCGGCCCAAGCTGGATTTTGTACGGGGCCAGAGAGCGATCGAGGGCCTGAAGATCGGTGTTACTGGCGATAAAGTCGACACGAGCGAGTCCCGAGGTGATCATCGTGTTGATTGCATTGCATCCGGCTCCTCCGATTCCAATCACCTTAATCCGGACAGGTGACAGCATATCCTCCTGAAATGAAAACATGGGAGCACCTCCTCGCATCACCCGCACACCGAGCGCCTGACGCCCGCAAGGGTTTTATAAGGTTAAAAGACCTCCAACACCCGTTTCGTCCAGCCGAACATTTTTTTTGCCCACGTCCCACCGTTTCGAAGCCCCGCAGTCTCCAATTCATCGACATGTCGGCGGGCATGAAGCAAGAGACCAACCCCGGTTGAGTGGCTGGGATGACCAACGATATCTCGGAGTCCGCCTACCCCTGATGGCAATCCTCGACGTGCCGGCAGATTCAAGACTTTCTCTGCAGCGTCCGGCATCCCTTCCAGCAACGACGTGCCCCCGGTAATTACGACACCGGCCCCCAACATGCCTTCGTATCCGGCACGCGTAATTTCTCGCCGAACAAGTTCAAACATCTCGTCGACACGTGGCTCCAAGATCTCCGCAATATCCCGCCGTGAAAACGTCCGAGGTGGACGGTCCCCTACTGAAGGCACCTGGACGACTTGATGACCACTCACCAATTCGGTTCTCGAAATGCCATGTTGGGTTTTGATCCTCTCAGCCTCGGTTTGCGACGTCAAGAGACCAATGGCCAGGTCCTTGGTCAAATTCTGGCCACCAATCGGGAGCACCGCCGAATGACGGATACTCCCATCTAAAAAAATGGCGAGGTCCGTCGTCCCACCTCCCAAATCCACCATCACCACACCGAGTTCACGTTCCTCCTGGCTGAGCACCGCTTCACTGGATGCAAGCGGCTGCAGGATGATGTCGACCACGTCCAGCCCGGCCCGATTTACACTCTTCACGATATTCTGCGCGGACGTCACCGCCCCGGTGATGACATGCACATTGACTTCCAGCCGATTTCCAGAGAGACCCAACGGTTCCCGCACCCCTTCCTGACCATCAACCATGAATTCTCGAGGTAGCACGTGGAGGATCCTCCGCTCTTGCGGGATCACCGCGAGCGTACGGGCGCTTTCAATAGCTCGGTGGATATCTTCTCGAGTCACCTCCGCGCGTTTTAGCGCGACGACACCTTTGCAGTTTTCTGCCGCGATATGGCTGCCGGCGATGCCGGTGTACACGGAGTTGATCTGAACCGCCGCCATCAGCTCTGCTTCTTCAACCGCCTTCTTGATGGATTCAACGGTGCTTTCAATGTCGACCACGACTCCTTTGCGCAAACCACGTGAGGGGCTCATACCGACGCCGATAATGCTGAGACCTCCCGCATCGGTCATCTCTGCGACGATCGCGCAGATCTTCGTCGTCCCGATATCGAGTCCGACTAGGATTTGATCTCGCTTCGGCACCGCAATCACCCTCCTTCCCGTACGATAATTCGATTGTCGTACCGGAGATCTACTTCACTGATACCGCGCCCCGCTCCGTCAAAATTTAGTGATTTCAACGTTGGTTTGACGCGTTGGAACCGTTCCCACTGCTCCTCGACCGATTCTTCCCCAAATCGAAATCGAACGCCCTGGACGAGCGCTACGAGATTTGTTTGGCTTTCAGCCTGCACCCGCAATCTCCCATCGAAGGTGTGCCCGATGACTCTTGCGAGTTCGATGCCAGACATGATTGAGCGTCGCACCACATCGGTCCCTTTCAGCAACCCCTCGAGATCAACTCCTGTTACCAGCGGAAACGTATCATCATCAGCTTGCCCCAGCTTAGTCAGGATATGCCCCTCTTCATCACTCAGAAAGTTCTGCGACGCCGCCCGGACGATAGCGGCAGGCTTTCGCTCGATCACTGTGATCTTCAACTCATGGAAGGGGACCCGCGAAACTTGAGCTTCCTTAATCCAGGGGTGAGCTTTAATCTGCTCCTCGACGGTGGCAGGCACGACCTGATGGAGCGGCGTCCCTTGTCCGATCTGAGCCAGCTCAATCACCTTCTGTTTATTAAGATGATGCACCCCCTCAACGGTGATCGTGTGGATCTCAAGCAACTCACGGGCTATGCGACTGGAGTACGTCACGGCCATCGTGATAAGCCACCCCAGTATCACCACACCCGTCACAAGAACCCCGAGCCGCACTGCGACCTGTCGCCTGGCCGTCCTCATCCGCCCGACTTTCATCACCGCCTTTTCCCCCGATAGATCCTTCCATTGATTCAGCCGCGGAGCGGCAGGTCCGGCTCGACGTTTTCTAAAAGAGACTCTCATGACACCGACTCCAGCTCGGCACGCTGAGCACTTCGAGCAGCACGATCCAACGCCGACCCTAAGATCCGCTCGACCAAGTCGTCGTACCCGATGCCAGCCTGTGCGGCAGCCATCGGTAACAGACTCGTTGCGGTCATACCAGGAACTGTGTTGATTTCTAATACATAGGGTTGGCCTCGCGGCGTGATACGAAAGTCCACTCGTGCAGCCCCTTCGCAACCGATGATTTCATAACTGCGAGAGGCCAACTCCTCTATTTTCTGCAGCACTTTTGGTGGAAGAGGAGCGGGGCAGAGATACTGGGTCTTACCCTTTTGGTATTTGGCCGAGAAATCATAAAAGCCTTCTGGAGCCACAATTTCTATGGCCGGCAGTACGTGTGTTTTGTTCATGGCCGTCCCAAGGATCGACACGGTCGCTTCATGGCCAGGGATGTAGCCCTCCACCATCGCTTCAGAATCATAGCGATGCGCCACAACAAGTGCCTCCTTCCACTGAGTGGCGCGACGCACGATGGTGACGCCGATCGTGGACCCCTGCGACACTGGCTTGACGACAATCGGCAACTGAAGCTTGGCCGTCTTCAGAACCTTTGCCAGCGAAGGCCTCTCCCCTTCACGGATGACCGTTCCAGAAGGAACTGGAATGCCATGTGCGGCCAACAATGTCTTCGTCATCACTTTGTGCATCCCCACAGCACTCGCCCGAACACCTGACCCTGTGTATGGGATCCCGATGGTCTCAAGAAACCCCTGGACCAAGCCGTCTTCGCCTCCCAGCCCGTGAAGCGAGAGAAAGGCGATGGCAATTTCCTGTTCTTTCAAGTCTTGATACAGTCGATCGCCGACGTCGATGGCTACCACATCATATCTTTGACGGAGCAGCGCCTGATGAACGGCTTGGCCCGTCTTCAGGGAAATCTCCCGTTCTGAAGATCGACCTCCCATCAGGACCGCAATGCGTCTATCAGTCATTCTGCCCATGGATGTCAGTATGTCCCTAGGTTACGCCTGGCCTACCAATTTCAGTTCCAGCTCTAACTTTACCCCGGTCTTCCGAGCGACTTGGGCACGAATCTTTTTGATAAGAGTGAGCACATCGGTGGCGCTCGCTTGCCCCTGGTTCACGATAAAGTTGGCATGTTTAGTCGAGACATAGGCATCTCCGACTGAGATACCCTTGAGCCCTGCCGCCTCAACAACCCGTCCCGCTGAATCATTCGCCGGATTCTTGAATACACACCCAGCACTGGGAAGCGTCAGGGGTTGAGTCTCTCGCCGAGAGCGCAAATATTCCTTCACCACCTTCTCAATGTCGGACCGTACTCCCGGCCTCAGCTGGAGCCATACTCCGACCACGATTCCCACCGGCAATGATGCCCGCCGATACTCGAATGAGATCGATTCCGCCGGACAGTCCAGCACCTCACCGTTTGTGAGCACAACGCGGACAGCTTTGACAGAATCCTTCATTTCGCCGAGTCTCGTCCCTGCATTCATCACGACGCACCCCGCCACCGTTCCAGGAATCCCGGCAGCCCATTCCAGCCCTGCCAACGAGCGACGGATGGCATGGCCAATCAATGTCGGCATCCCGACCCCCCCCTCGGCATAGAGCACCGACCCGGATTCCTCCTTGATCGCACGTAGCTTGGCCAAACTGACCACCACACCTCGAATCCCCTTGTCTCGAACCAGGAGATTGGTGCCTCCCAACACAAAGAGTGGAAGCTTCTGTTCATGCGTTTGCTTAACCAACCGAATGACATCCTCGACATCCGCCGGTTCCACCAACACATCGGCTGGGCCGCCTATCCGAAAGGAAGTGTACTCGCTCAGCGGTGCATCGAATCGAACCACCCCCCGAATACCAGCCACAGCGGACCGGATCTTTCGCTCGAGCCTCGTATATTGCACCGTCGTTCCATGCCTGTGAGATGTGCGTTTCATGAATCATCACGCAGACTCAAGCCGTGCCAGAATTCCAGTACCGGCTTTCCAAATGTCCCCCGCACCTAAGGTCAAGACGAGATCTCCTTCCCGAAGATGCGGCAAAACTTGATCCGGAAGAGTCTCCTTACGCTCGATGAATGTCACTGCAGGATGGCCTGCCGCCTTCACCGTGTCAGCAAGCACAGCTCCGGTCACTCCCGGTAGAGGTTGTTCTCCGGCTGCGTAGATGTCCGTCATGAACAAGACATCGGCATGGTCAAACGCCTGGGCGAAATCTCCAAGACAATCCCTCGTCCGGCTATATCGGTGAGGTTGAAAGAGAACGACCAATCGACGATCCCAGCCCTGCTTCGCCGCAGCCAGCGTCGCTTTGACCTCCGTAGGATGATGCCCATAGTCATCGACCACCATGATGCCACCAGCTTCGCCTCGCAAATGGAATCGGCGCTCAACACCCGTAAAGGCCGCTAACCCTTTCCGAATCAAATCGACCGGGACATCCATCTCCATCCCAATCGCAATGGCAACGAGTGCGTTCGAGACATTGTGAATCCCCGGCACGGTCAACCGGAACGGGCCAAGATTCTTCCCTCGAAAATGTGCACGGAAATCGGCGCCCCACTGCTTGAGCACGATGTCGGTCGCGAGAAAATCCGGCGCCACTCCATCCCGCTCACGAAGTCCATACGTATAGTAGCGTTTAACAACGTGAGGAAAGAGCGACGCGAGGCGGTCGTCGTCGGCACACAACACCGCCACCCCGTAGAACGGAATTTTATTGATAAACTCGAGGAAGCTTTCGTTGATTCGTTCCATTGACCCATAATGATCCAGGTGCTCACGGTCCAAATTCGTCACAGCAACAATGGTGGGGGGAAGACGTAGAAACGACCCGTCACTTTCATCTGCCTCGGCCACCAGGAGGTCGCCCCGACCAAGCCGTGCATGGCTTCCCAATGCGTTCACCTTGCCACCGATCACCATCGTTGGATCAAGGTCGCCCTGCGCAAGCACGGTAGCCACCATCGACGTCGTAGTCGTTTTACCGTGGGCTCCGGCAATGGCGACTCCGAATTTTAATCGCATAAGCTCTGCCAGCATTTCTGCCCGCGGGATCACAGGAATTTGCATCGCTTTAGCTTTCACCACCTCAGGGTTGCTTCCGGCTACAGCCGATGAAATGACCACGACCTGCGCCGAACCAACATTCGACTCCTGATGGCCGATGAAGATTCTCCCCCCAAGCTCTTCCAGGCGCCTGGTGGTCTCCGAGGCGTGCAGATCTGACCCCGTGACGGCATACCCCATCGTGAGCAGCACTTCAGCGATGCCGCTCATACCGGCCCCGCCGATTCCAACAAGATGAATTTGTTCGACCTTGCGAAACATTCCCATACGACTTACCCGTTGCCGGCCAGTAGAAGCGCGTGCCCCAAGCGTTGATCTGTCAATCGTCCTACCTTCCGGCCTTTCTAAAAGATTGGTTGATGTCATGATTTACTCCCATGATCGCATAACACTCATCGACGATACGTTCACCGGCGTCAATTCGTCTCATCGCCAAACTCCCACGATGCATACTGTCCCACCGCTTCGAGTCCGTAACGATCGAGTCCACCGTCTCACTCAGTCTCGCCCCTGTCAGGTCTGACTGCGGTAGCACCACGGCACCACCAGCCGCTTCCATAGCTCGAGCGTTCTTCATTTGATGATCATAAATGGCCGTGGGTAGCGGAATCAGGATCGCGGGTTTCCCACAAGCCGTCAGCTCAGCGATCGTCATAGCTCCTGCCCGAGCCACTACCACATCCGCAGTCCGCAACACAGTCGGCATGTCATACAGAAATGAGACCACGTTAGCCGAAACCCCCAGCGCCCGGTACCCTTCTCTGACCCGCTCATAGTCTCCCTCACCTGTTTGGTGTGTGATCGTCAGAGTAGGCACGCGCGCCATGAGTAAAGGTAGTCCTTCCAGGACCGCACTATTGATCGCCTGAGCCCCCTGACTTCCACCAAAGATCAGCAGGTGTCGCCCGTTCACCTTGACCATCCCCTGGCTTTCGGATTCCTGGCCGAGGAATTCCCGCCTGATAGGTGTGCCGACAACTTGGGCATTCCGTCGATCAAAGAACGTAGCCGCCGATTCGAACGCCAAAAAGATCCGTTGTGCGAATGGACCCACCACTTTATTGGCCAAGCCAGGGTATGCATTTGGCTCTAAAATCACTCGGGGAATTCCCATCAGTGCAGCCGCCACCAGCACGGTCGGGCTCGTGTACCCACCGACACCAATCACAAGATCAGCCCGCCGCCGTCTCAGGACTTGCCAGGATTGCCAGATTCCGACTGGAAGCGACAGCATAGCCTGAACAACATCGAGTAATCTCTTCCCCATCACCGGTTTGGCCGTAATCAAGGCCAGCTCAAATCCTTCATGTGCAAGCACCCGAGACTCAACACCTCGACTCGTACCAATAAAGAGAATTTTTGTTGAAGAGTCCCGTCTCAGAAATTCTCTCGCCAAGGCAATGGCCGGATAAAGATGGCCCCCTGTGCCTCCTGCGGCAATAATGATTGTCATCGGTCACGTGCCCACCCCTGCCCACTCCGATGTTCCATCTCACCTCGGCCCGCATGGCGATCCCTGGAGATACTCAACAGCATTCCAACCCCAGCCAAGCTGACAACAAGAGAGGACCCTCCATAACTGACGAACGGCAACGTAAGTCCTTTTGTCGGTACGAGCCCGGTCACCACGCAGGCGTTGATTAACGCCTGAACCCCGATCAATGTCGTGATGCCGATTCCCAAATACCGACCAAACGGAACCCGCGCGCGCGTCGAAATCTGAAACCCTCTGATCATGAAGAGCACAAATAACAGGATGATGACGCCGGTACCGACAAACCCCAGCTCTTCGCCGATGAGCGCCAAGACGAAATCCGTGTGTGCTTCCGGAAGAAAATACAGTTTCTGTTTCCCTTCGCCCAATCCTACGCCAAAGAGGCCGCCACTGCCGAACGCCAGAAATGATTGAGTGATCTGAAATCCTGTATCGGACGCATCGTTCCATGGCTGCAAGAACGCCATGAGTCGTTGGCGGCGATACTCGGTGGACAAGACAAGCGCCAGCCCAATCGGCACGGCACAGAGCACCAAGGTCGACAGATGTGACAGACTTGCGCCACCCACGAAGAGGAGGCTGCCCGTGACCAGCCCCAGCACCACGACCGTCCCCAAATCCGGCTCCATCAGAACTAATCCGCTGAGGAATCCGACCACGAGCAGTGCCGGGAGCAACCCGGCCTGAAAGTCTTGAATGCGGCGTTCTTTTTTTGTCAGATACGCGGCAAGATAGATCACCAACCCCAGCTTCAACATCTCGGCAGGTTGAATTGATATCGGCCCAACCCCCAGCCACCGCCTGGCTCCATTCGCTGCTATCCCCAACGAGGGAATCAGGACCATGGCCAGGAGTGTCGTCATGCCCCCGAGCAGCGGAAGGGACACCCGTTTCCACCAAACATAGTCGATACGAGACAGTACATGGAGAAGACTCAACCCCACCACCAACCAGACGCACTGCCGTTTGAGGTAGTACCAGGAATCGTGATACCGATTTCCTGCCAGTACCGCGCTCGCACTGAATACCATAATGAGGCCGACGATCGTCAGCATCACCGTTACACATAACAAGACCTGATCCATGCCGACCCGCGAAGCACCCCGCGAGCCCTTCGTATCCCAAGGTAGAGCCAAGGTCCCAGCCGCTTTCTGTGGCATCACCCAGTGTCAATGCTCCTCTGCGTTGTCGGCCGTCAGGCCGGCAAGGATTGCACCGCACCCTTAAATTGCCTCCCACGATCTTGATAGTCGGCAAACATATCGAAGCTCGCACAGGCCGGTGACATCAATACAACATCACCCGCGCTTGCGTTTGAAGCCGCTAGCTCGACCGCCTCCTGGAGGCTCTTCAGTCGATCAATGGCTTGATAGCCTTGTATCGCATCAGCAATTAATGGTGCTGCTTCTCCGATTAATAGGAGGCGTTTGACTCGCTGCTTGATCGCAGGAGCTAATCGAGAAAAATCTCCACCCTTATCGCGTCCACCTGCAATCAGCCAAATCGGCTGATTAATACTGTGCAGTGCCTTCAACGTGGCATCGACGTTGGTTCCTTTCGAGTCGTTGATAAAGCGAACACCTTGCCGGTCACGAACCACCTCCAAGGCATGCTCCAATCCTGGAAATTCCCTGAAGACTTGACGCACTGCGTCAAGAGGACACCCACTCAGCAGTGCATAGGTGGCCGCCGCCATGGCATTCTCGACATTGTGATCACCAATGAGCATGAGTTCGTGACGAGGACAGATCTCCTGTGTCTGACCATCAATGGCCGTCATGATGCGACCATGTTCGAGATAGGTTCCTCCTGCCAAGTCCGGGGGCAATGGTGGGCACCTCGTAAATCCGAACGTTCGAGCCTTCACACCATGCCGTAGTGCACCGACTCGTGGATCATCGATATTAAAGAGAGCAACATCCGATGCTGTTTGATTCTCAAAAATTCTATTTTTCGCAGCAATATACTCTGCAATGGACTCATACCGATCCTGATGATCCACCGTCACATTAAGGATTCCGGCAATCCAGGGATGAAACTGCTCGACCGTCTCAAGCTGAAAACTGGAAACTTCCACGACGGCAGCGTCGTACGGACAAGCGCGTCCCTCCTGCATCGCTTGTAACGACTGGATCGCGGCTTCACTGAAGGCGGTTCCAAGATTGCCTCCAACAAATACCCGCTTCCCGTTCGCCTGTAACATTTTCCCAATCATTGTGACCGTGGTGCTTTTCCCATTGGTGCCGGTCAGTGCCAGAATCGGAACGGGCATGAATCTGGACGCAAGGTCAAGCTCGCTGATCACCTTCACGCCTCGACGGCGGACGCGCTCCAGCGCTTCCATCCGATAGGGCACGCCCGGACTAATAACCACCAACTCTGCCGTCGTCAGAGCCGTTTCATAACCGCTTCCCAGCACCACCTCAATCTCCAACCTCTCGATGGTATTAATGACGCCAAGCAATTCTGTTCGATCTTTCCGATCGGCAACGGTCACGACCGCACCGGCTGCCTGCAGGAGATGAGCGGCAGCCACTCCGCTCCGTGCTAGGCCGACGACAGCCACCCGCTTCCCTTCAAGCTGTTTCGTGTCCAGTCCCACCATATCGGACTACCTTAACTTGAGCGTGCTCAAACTTAATAGCGCCAGTAAAATCGCGATAATCCAGAGACGGACGACCACCTTTGGCTCTTCCCAGCCTTTCATCTCAAAGTGATGGTGTATCGGCGCCATGAGAAAGATCCGCTTGCCCCGAGACTTGAATGAAACGACTTGAAAAATCACCGACACGGCCTCGATGACAAAGACCCCGCCGACCATCAGTAGGAGCAACTCATGCTTACTGATCACCGCCACCGTCCCCAGTGCCGCCCCAAGCGGGAGAGACCCGACGTCTCCCATAAATACTGAGGCGGGATAGGTATTGAACCACAGGAAGCCGAGGCTCGATCCTAAGATCGCGGCAGTAAAAACAGCCAACTCTCCGGCCCCTTCAATATGGGGAATCAGCAGATACTCGGACATCAACCGGTGCCCAGTCACATAGGCGACGACGGTGTAAGCTAGTGCCGTGATCATAATCGGCCCAATGGCCAACCCATCGAGACCATCCGTAAGATTCACGGCATTGGAGCTGCCGACGATGACAATGATGGCAAACACGATGTAAAACCAGCCCAAGTCCGGCGTGAAACTTTTGAAAAACGGCACGCTGAGCTTCGTGTTGTACTCCGGTAAACAATAGAGCACCACTGCGACAATGAGCGCCACCGCAATCTGGGCGGAGAATTTTTGCGCCGCAGAGAGCCCCTTCGATCGAGCCTTGATAAACTTGAGATAATCGTCGACAAACCCGATCGCACAAAACCCAAGCGTTGCGCCGAGTACCAGCCAGATATGAGGGCGTGAGATATCCGCCCACAGTAACGTGGACATCGTCACCGCGAAGATAATCAGGATGCCGCCCATCGTCGGGGTTCCGCTTTTGGCAAGATGCCGCTTCGGTCCGTCATCCCGTACCTGCTGACCCAACTTGATTTCTTGAAGCTTTCTAATTACCCACGGGGCCAGCACAAACGCGATCAGAAAGGCAGTAACCGCCGCATAGATAATACGAAAGCTCTGGTACCGAAAAACGTTTAGAAAAGAGAATTGTGTGTGAAATGGATAGAGCCAGATATACAGCATGGTGTCCGCGAACCCTACGAAGCTTTCTTTGACGCACTCCCGTGTTCCTGGAGTGCGTCTGCCACAAGTTCCAATTTCATACCGCGTGATGCTTTGATCAACACCACATCTCCAGACTTGGCGATACCCTTTATCGCGTTAGCAGCAACATGCGCATCCGAGACTGTCATAATGCAGGATGGATCTTGCCCTGCAGCCCTCGCACCCTTAGCAAGGTGTTGCGCCAAGGGTCCACAGGCGATAAGTTGATCGACCCGGTGCCGTGCGACGAATTCACCAACGTCCTCATGCATCCGAGCGGCATTCGGACCAAGCTCGAGCATATCCCCCAATACGGCAATCTTCTTTCCCTTCGCCTTGACCTGGGCTAAGAGCTGGACAGCTGCGGTCATCGATGCCGGGTTGGCGTTATAGCAGTCAATGATCAGCTTGACGCCGCGATACACAGAAACCTGAGATCTCATGGCAGCCGGTCGAAATTTCGAGAGCCCCCGAGCGATCGCCGATCCTGACAACCCTAGGACGGTGCCCACCGCTGCCGCTGCCAGCGCATTGGCGACATTATGTTCTCCTTGGACCCGGACATGAACAGTAGTACGACGTACATGTCCTGGAAGCAGGAGATGAAAGATCGTTCCATTGCCTTTATCCGTTGTGACATCCATTGCACGAACATCGGCCTTCGCTGACAGCCCAAATGACACCACGCGGCATCGGGCTCGTGCTGCAAGATAGTCATAGAAGGAATCATCGGCATTCAGGATTGCGGTTCCATTTGGGGGAAGACAATCAAGCAACTCTGCTTTCGCTTGAGCAGAAACGTCCATGGATCCAAAAAACTCAAGATGATCCGGTCCGATGTTCGTAATGATGCCAATCGTCGGGTCAGCGATCTCACACAACCTGGTCGTCTGCCCGACATTGTCCACTCCCATTTCGATGACCGCCCCTTGATGTTTGGCATTGAGGCGGAACACCGTTTGAGGAACCCCCAACCGATTGTTGAGATTGCCCTCTGTCTTGAGGATCTTCCAACGATGCGCCATGACACTCGCGACCATTTCCTTGGTTGTCGTCTTGCCGTTACTGCCCGTGACGGCGACGACCGGAATGTGGAAGCGACGCCGAACATGCGCGGCCAGCTGTTGGTAGGCATACAGTGGGTCAGGAACACCAAGGATCACCGGCCTTATTCGCCTGGAGAGAGATTTTCCATCACAGAGTGAGACGTCGTATGAGTCGAACACGATCGCCCCAGCTGCGCCTCGCGCGAGCGCCGTTTTAACAAAATCATGTCCATCGAATCGCTCGCCTCGTATCGCGACAAAGAGATCTCCCGGGCGAAGGGATCGAGTGTCAAGACAGATACGCCGGACACACTGGTTTCCCCAGTCAGCTCCGTCTCCGCGTAAGACTCGCCCTCCGATCACCTCTCGCACCTCTTCGCCGGAAAAGAGTGTCATGGCTGCACTTCCCCGCAGCGACCAATTTCTTCTGGTCTGTGTTAAGCGTGAAATTTGAGTCTTTCAATCGCATCGCGTGCCACTTCGCGATCGTCGAAGTGATGCTTCGTTGTGCCGATGATCTGATAATCCTCATGCCCCTTTCCGGCGATCAGGACGATATCCGCTGCTTGTGCTTCTCGTACGGCCGTCTCAATCGCTTCCCGCCGATCAGCGATCTTGCGATACTGAACGTGAGGCCGTTGTTGCAACGCCTTTACCACCCCTTGCTCCACTTGCTCTAGAATCGCGTACGGATCTTCCGTTCTTGGATTGTCCGAGGTGAGAATCACGACATCACTGGAACGCACAGCTGCTTCCCCCATCTTTGGCCGCTTCCCCCGATCACGATCCCCGCCACAGCCAAATACCGTGATGATTCGTCCTGCCTTCACTACTTCGGCCGCCAGCAGTAGTCGATTCAATGCATCCTCAGTGTGAGCATAATCGACTACAACCGTGAACGGTTGGCCCATCATCACTCGCTCGAACCGGCCAGGCACATTCGTGACTCGAGTGACGGCGTGATGAATTTGATCAGGCGTTGCCCCTTCATGAAGGGCAACCCCAATGGCCGCCAGCAGATTGTAAACGTTGTGTTCGCCCACAAGGTGACTCTCGATTCGAAAATTCCCCAATGGAGTCACGGCAGTAAACCCAGTCCCCTGAAGGGAAAGTCGTACATCTTCCGCACGTAGGTCGGCTTTGGCCTTGAGGGCATAGGTCCACACTGGCACGGGACAATTCTCAACGATACGTGGGCCATAGGAATCATCAATATTGACGATCGCCCGTTTATTCGCTTTATGGCCATTGGCCAGTCCGGTAAACAGTCGCAACTTTGCCTGAAAGTAGGCTTCCATCGTCCCGTGAAAATCGAGATGGTCCTGTGTCAGATTTGAAAAAACCGCTACATCATATTCACACCCACTCGTACGATCCTGGGCCAAGGCATGTGAGGAAACTTCCATCACAGCCGCCGTGCATCCGTAAGTCACCATGCGCGCGAGCAACTGCTGGAGCTCAAGCGCTCCGGGAGTCGTATGTGCCGCAGGAGTGACGGTGTCCCCAATTTGATAGGCAACCGTACCGATCACCCCCACCCGAGCACTGATCGCTTCCAAGAATGCTTTGCAGACATATGTTGTCGTGGTCTTCCCGTTCGTTCCCGTCACGCCAACCATCCGCAACCGCGACGATGGATCTCTATAGAACTGGCTCCCCAGAAGACCCAACGCTCTTCGCGAGTCCTCAACGCAGACAAAAGGGATCGTTCCTGTCTCCATTGAGTGCTGTGCAACTACACCCCCGGCGCCTCTGCTCAGCGCCATCGGCACAAATTGATGCCCATCCACCCGCTCGCCTTTCACCGCCACAAACAAACTCCCAGTTGAAACCGTACGGGAGTCGTCCGTGATCTCCTTCACAGCCATACCGAGGTCGCCTCGACGCTCAAGAATTGGCACGCGCCCCTCAAGTGCTTGGAGCATGGTGGCAAAGGTCATCGAGGTTTCCTAGTATAATCAGGTTTACTACCGTGCCATGGCCAGCGTAACTGGTTCGTGCGATCCCACGCCTAAGTAGTTCAGCACCTGCTCACCGACGCGGCTAAAGACAGGAGCGGCCACCGTCCCGCCCCACGCATCGCCCTGAGGTTCATCGATCACCACGATCATTGCCAGCCGCGGGTTGTCCGCAGGGACATACCCCGCGAACGATGTCACAAACCGAGAAACCGAGTAGCTACCCGTTCGAGAGTCAATCTTTTGGGCTGTGCCCGTCTTCCCGGCCACCCGAAATCCCGGGATGGCCGCCTTCCCCCCTGTTCCATCTGTAACGACTCCCTCTAAAATCTTCGTGACCGTATGAGCAGTTTCTGGAGACACCACTCGTCGTCTGACCTGAGGAGACACTCGTTTCAAAAGATGCCCCTCGGGACCTCGAATCTCTGAAACCACGTAGGGCTTCATCAGTACCCCTTCGTTTGCCAAAGCTGCGATTGCAGAGACCATCTGAAGTGGCGTAACACCTATTTCCTGTCCCATTGAAATCGAGGCAACAGAACGCCGTCCCCAGTCCTTCGGACGCTTGACCAACCCTGCGCCTTCCCCTGGAAGATCGATCTCCGTCTTTTGCCCAAACCCGAACGTCTGAAGATACCGATGAAGCCGCTGCTCTCCCAACGCCATGCCGATCTTCGCCGCACCAATATTGCTGGACTTCTGTATAACCTGTGAAAAGGAGACCCAGCCAAGTTTCTCATGATCATGAATGACCGTGTTGGCGATAGTCATACGACCATGCTCTCCAAAGACCAATGTATTCGGCTTCACCACATGCTCTTCAATGGCCGCCGCCGCCACCACAGCTTTCAGTGTTGACCCCGGCTCGTACGCATCTGCAAGCGCCTTGTTTCGCCATCGATCAGGGCTCAGATTAGAAACGACATTTGGATCAAAGCGGGGGCTCACCGCCATAGCCAACACTGCCCCGGTCTGGGGGTCCAAGACAATCATCGTACCCGACTTTGCCTGAGCGCGCGTTACGGCATCCTCAAGCTCTCTCTCGGTGATGTACTGAATAACCTCATCGATCGTGAGCGCGAGGTTATGCCCCGGTGTGGGATTGCGTTCCGTCAGATCGGTTGGAAACACCGAACGACCCAGCGCATCCCGTTGGAGGATCATCATTCGCTTTTCACCGCGCAAGTAGGATTCATACCGATGCTCAACGCCTTCCAGCCCCTCCCCATCCATGCCAGCAAAACCCAGCACATGCGAAAGAAATGGCCCTTTGGGGTAGAACCGGCGTCCCTCCATCACAACCCCAACCCCATCAAGGGATAGCCGCTCCAAACGTCGCCCCTGCTCAGGATCTAACTTTCGAGCCAGCCACACAAAACTCCGCGCCTGTCGAAGCTTGCGCTCCAACTCATCGCTCCGAACTTGCAAGACGGGAGCAAGCATCCGAGCAGTTTTCGTCGGACTGTCCAATGTAATTGGAACCCCAAACGCGGACGGCACTTCAACATTCATCGCCAAAACCTTACCGTGCCTATCGACAATCGTACCGCGCGCTCCCTCCAGAGATACCGTCTTTCGATGTTGTCGATCCGCTTTGACCGACAGTTCAGCAGCTTGCCAGACCTGCAACGTCACCAGGCGGAACAGAACCACCCCAAATCCACTCAGCAGCAGCACCAGTAGGATATGGTGACGACCGCTAGGAACAAAACCCGCCACTAGTACCTCCTAGCCAGCAGATCACTCTTCGCGACTCGGACTTCTACCGGCGACACATCAGCGACCGCCACCGGCTGCATACTGCCCGGCCTGAACTGAACCAATATGACCTGCCCTTGCTGCGGCAGACTCATCCCGAGCTCTTTGGTCGCCACCCGTGCAATCCGACCGGACGCACTCAAGGTGGAAAACTGCACCTTTAATTCATCACGTTGTCGCTCCAGCGTAGTTTTATCGCGCTTCAGCCGTTCGATCTGATACCCAACCCGAACCATATCAACGCGCTCCCACACGAACACGAACACGAGACACAGCCCAAGAAGAACAGCCAAGATTTTCATGACAGCTCCTGCTTCGGTTGACGTTCAGCAACACGCAATTTGGCACTTCGTGATCGTGGATTCCGCTCACACTCTTCCCTGGACGGAATGAGCGGTTTCTTCGTGCACAAGGAAAGTTGCGCGTGAGGTCCCTGCGCAAGAGACCGGAACGTGTGCTTGACCTTACGGTCTTCAAGGGAATGAAAAGAAATCGCGCAGATTCTCCCCCCTTCCGACAGAACGTCGGTCGCATCTCGAAGTGACGGCTCAATGCTCTCAAGCTCTTGGTTCACGGCAATGCGAATCGCCTGAAACGTGCGCGTCGCGCAATGAATCCGGCCGTGTCGATACGACGCCGGCACCGAACGCGCGACGATTGCAGCCAATGCCCCTGTCGTCTCAATCCGACAACGCTGCCGTTCCTGCACAATAGTCTGAGCAATCCGCCGCGCATACCGCTCCTCTCCGAACTGGTAGATAATGTCCGCAAGCACGGATTCGGAGCTGGCGTTCACCACCTCGGTGGCAGTGAGACCGATCGACTGGTCCATACGCATATCGAGGGGGCCATCCTGCTGAAAACTGAATCCTCTTGCAGCATCGTCGATCTGCGGAGAAGAAACCCCAAAATCAAAGATCACCCCTCCAACGGTGGAAATTCCCACATCTGCCAGATGCTGTTTTAAATCTCGATGGTTCCCCTGGCGCAACACGACGTGATCTCCAAACCGACTCAACCGCTGTCGACTGAACTCAATCGCGTCCAGATCGCGATCTAACCCTATGACTTTCGTTCCAGGTTGACCAGACTCCAAGAGCAATTCGGCATGTCCACCGTATCCCACCGTACAATCCAAAATGGTGATTGGCCGATTTGGAATGAGCCACTCACAGACCTCATTCCCAAACACTGATATGTGCGGAATTTCACAATTAATCTTTTCCACCCACTATCCACCACTTTTACCCATTACTTGGGGAAGTATACTCTCGCATTTCTGGTTGTCAACTGCATTTCAGTGACTTATAGCTCGTTGTACCTGTAGATAACGTGCAGGATGGCACATGCCATGGGGGCTAATTCTTCTGTCCTATAGGTCTAAGTGGCTAGATCATTTGCCTTTTTTCAATTAGCCTCCCGACTTCACCTCGTCCAACTCTTTGAGTTTCATTGACTTCCCCAACCTTGAATTAGAGAATGGCGTCATGTGGAAAACTACCCCCACTTATTTCCTTACAGGTCTTTCCCTCCTAGTTGCCTCCGTCTTTTTGATCGGGGAGCAACCCCTGGCAAAAGACTTTAATCCTGACAACCCACTCAATCCACCGGCGCCGGTTTTTTGGTGTCCCGACAAGACACCCGACCAGCAGATTACGACAGGCAAGAACTCCGGCTGCAAACCCCTCTATGATCAGCAGGCCATGGAATCGTTCCAAGAGTCCGCGCGGAATCGAGGATTTGACCTTCCAGAGCGTGATCCGATCAAAATCATTGACTTACAAAATGCCGCTTCGAAGTTTTCTGATCGCTATCGGACGTTTGTGTCCTGCTGCCTCACCGACGGTGACGCACCTGGGGATATCGTGGACCTTATCGATGAGGCGAACCACATCCTCAAAGCAGTCCAGCAAAAGGGCATCTATAATTCGTCCGGGTTTGGGAAGGGACAGGGAGCCACCACCGCAGGTCCTGGGAATGGCACGGGAAATGGCGGCCTAGGCGGTGGCCCTGGAGTTGCCCCAAAACTTGGAACATTTGCACGGCAATTCACACTCAGTGAAATCGTGGGGACCGTCGCACGTGCCCGTGAAGATCTGCTTCGCCTACACGACCGCCTGGACATGTTGAATAAAGCTCAGGAGAACCTCAAAGAGGTTGACTATGAGAGCAGTGGGCGTGCCAGATTACAGATTCAGGAGGAGGAGGAAGCAATCAAGAAGGAGTTCCAGACAAAAAAGCCACCCTCCGCTGCCCCAACAGGCATGGCTATACAGGACACCAGCTTGCGCTCACGAATCGGTGGAGACATTGAAGACACCAGATTGAACGCCAACTTCGGCGCAGACATCGGCGCCTCGGTTTCTCCTTACAGCAATGTGAATGAATCACTTCGTCCTCGTCGAGGGGAGACCATTCACGACAGCCAAATCCCTCATCGACCTGGCACAGATATTCAAGACACCACCATGTCGAGCAGCACAGGCTTTGAAGTGGATCGCTCTCAAAATCGCGACGGATCTTCCACAGTTCCTCGGCGGGGAGTCGGCGCCGCAATAGGGGATTCCGATTTAAACAGCCAGCGCCGATAGGTTTTCTCCCACTATCCTCCGACCGGTGACATGGGCTCCCACGTCTCACCTGCATCCTGACTCCGGTAGAGACCACTCCCGTTAGTGCCGGCATAGAACACCCGAGGATCAATGTCGCTCTGCGCAATCGCCCTGACATTGGTGGTCGCCAATCCCTTATTGATCAGTTTCCACACTGTCCCTCCATCGTCACTTCGATGCACCCCATCACGCCCCGTGATATAGAGTACACCCCGACGGGCTCGATTCAGCACCATTCCCACGATCATTTGATCCGCGAGCGATTCCCCTATTCTCTTCCAGGACTTGGCTCCATCCGTCGTTTTGTATATCCCAGCCAACGTGGCCGCATACACAACATCCGGCTCATAGGGGTCGACCAGTATCGCCGTCACGTTCAGGGCTCTAGACGTCTTCACCATATCTGGCGGAATGAGTCCATTATTGACCTTTTCCCAATGGCCGGCCTGATCAGTCGATTTATACACGCCACCGCTCGTTCCCGCGTACAGTATCGAGGGACGCGTGGGGTCCATCCCAAGCGTCACGACCATGAGCACTTCTTTCATCCCCTCCATCTTCTTTGTCCACTGTTCGCCGCCATTCTTTGTTTCAAACACACCCATCGTCGTGGCAATAAAGATATGCTGTGCATCAGCGGGATCAAAGAGAAACTGATTCACAACAGAACTAATGGTCGCATCATCAAGCCCTGATCGCATCGAAGCCCAACGCTGTCCCCCATCATGGCTCTTGTAAACAGCATCGCCTTTCGTCCCAGCGTAAGCCGTCGCAGGATACGCCGGGTCAATCGCCATGGCGATGACGCGAGAATGACTCATCCCTTGCGAGAGATTCGTCCAGACCTGGCCACCGTCGCGGGTCTTATAGATGTAATCATTGGTCGCGACATAAATGATGTCGGGGCTCTTCGGATGGAGTTGAATCAGGACAATCGGATCACTGCGGTTGCAGCCGACAAACGAGGTCGCCAGAAAGAGGAGAGCGGGCAGAATCTTCATGAGGTTGCTATAAGCGCCACGCTGTTTACCTATAGTTTGTAAACTGCAGATCGACCCCAAAATCCTTCCCTTTCAAGAAGGCAATAGCCGATTGGAGGTCATCCTTGCTCTTCCCCAGCACCCGGACCTGTTCGCCTTGAATCTGAGCTTGGACTTTCAATTTTGAATCTTTCACGGCTTTAGTAATTTCCTTCGCCTTATCCGAGGCCAGTCCACTCTGGATCTTCGCAACTTGTCGCACCGTCCCGCTGAGCGCTGGCTCAACTTCGCCATAATCAAATGCCTTCAACGACACTCCTCGCTTCACACACTTCGCCTTGATGATCTCGTGTACTGCCTTGAGCTTGTACTCATCATCGGAGACCACAACCAATTCTTTTTCTTTCTCCTTGAGGGTGATCTCCGTCTTGGAGTCCTTAAAGTCAAAGCGCTGCTTGATCTCCTTCGTCGCCTGGTCCAGTGCGTTTTTCAGCTCCTGCATATTCACTTCTGATACCACATCGAATGAAAACTGATCAGCCACAATCTCCTCCTTTTTTTCTTAATCTAGAGACGGCGAGATAGTTGCTCTTTCACTGCGCGCATGCACCGAGCACCGCCGACAATCTTGTAATTCGATAGATCGAGTGCGCGCAGGGCACGAGCAATAAGGAAGACCCATATCGCCCTTAACAACACCCTGTCCCATGCGGCAACTTAAACCGGCATTCGTCATCGTGGTGATGAATCGCCGTTGGCATCCGTCCCGCCGAGCCTCCACCTGCCATCACAATTACCTCACTGCTCGTAAAGGGCTTTTTGAGGACCACATATCCGTACCACTGCCTGAGACTATCGCTCAAGACGATCACCCCCAGCACAGCAACCAGTGCTACCAGAACCGCATCCAGATAGAGAGAAAATGCCTGGCTGGCCGCCAATGTTCCTGCTTTTTTTAAGAACATCCAAAACATTTCATAGGAACCAGTCAACGTAATCACACCCACAAAGAGCATGGGTACCGTCGTCACCCAGAGATAGGTCGACTTCCACATCTTGATCAGCACCGTCGTCCCGATGCAGAGCGCCAACATCCCAAGCAACTGATTCGCAGCACCGAACATCGGCCAAATGGTCGAAATACTTCCCGTCCCAATCAGATAGGCCCATGCCCCCACCACCAAGCCACTGCTCACGACGACACCAGGAATCCAGTTGATCCGCCGAAACGGCGCATAGACTTTTCCCGCCATTTCTTGAACGAGGTAACGACCCACACGAGTCCCCGTATCGATTGTCGTGAGAATGAACAGCGCCTCAAATACCAGCGCGAATTGATACCAATAAGCCATCAGACCCGACATTCCAGGCAAGGCAGAAAAGATCGACGCCATCCCTACAGCCAAGGACACAGCCCCTCCTGGGCGCCCCGCTACATCCACCCCGACCATTTGTGACAGTTCAGCAATTCGCGACGGAGGAAAACCCATCGCTGCCAACGCATCCGCACCCAATGTCGTATTGATCGCCAGGTAGTCGCCAGGTATCAGCACCGAGGCCGCAATCAATGCCATCACCCCGACAAAGCTTTCCAACAACATAGCTGCGTATCCGACCACCGCCTGTGATTCCTGCTCGATCATCTTCGGTGTGGTTCCGGACGAGACCAGCGAGTGGAATCCTGAGATCGCCCCACAGGCAATCGTGATGAAGAGAAACGGGAAAAGCGTGCCGGGAATGATTGGGCCGCCGCCACTGGCAAACTGCGTCACGCGTGGCATCTCGATCGTGGGCGCCATGAGGATCACACCAACCCCAAGCAAAAACACCACGCCGAGTTTCATGAACGTCGAGAGATAGCCACGCGGCACCAGCAACATCCAACCAGGCAACACCGAGGCGAGAAACCCATAGCCAGCCAAGAGCCAGACCAGCGACGGCTTGTCGAACTCAAATAGCCAGGCATACGGCGACTGTGCGACGACTCGGCCAAACAGCACTGCAGCAAGCAACAGGGCGACGCCAAGAATCGACACTTCAGCCACTGCACCAGGGCGAAACTTTTGGAGATAGACACCCATGAGCAGGCCGATCGGGATCGTCATGGCGATCGTAAAGGTACCCCAGGCATTGTGATAGAGCGCATTGACTACGGCAAAACCTAGCCCAGCCAGCGCCACCACCACAATAAAGAGCACCGCCACCGCCGTCGCCGTCCCAGTAACGGAGCCGAGTTCATCATGAGCCATCTCCGGCAGCGAACGCCCGTTGCGTCGCATCGAGGCCACAAGAATAATGAAATCCTGCACTGCCCCAGCGAGCACCGCCCCGATTACCAACCACAGAAACCCCGGCACAAATCCAAATTGTGCCGCCAACACCGGACCAAGCAGGGGTCCTGCCCCTGCAATTGCGGCGAAGTGATGGCCAAAGAGCACAACCTTATTGGTCGGGTGAAAATTGACACCATCGTTCAACCGCACCGCCGGCGTCACATGCTGATTGTTTAGTCCAACGACGTGTCTGGCCAGCCATCGGCCATAGAATCGATAGGCCAGCACATAGATACAGGCCGCCGCGACGACCAGCCAAAGACCGTTTACTTTTTCATTGGGATTGACCACCCCGACCACATGGGCCAGAGCCACTGCGCCAAGAAGGGAAAGCAACACCCAGACCAGATTCACAGCCACTTTCATGCGCGGCATCCTAACAACCCGCCAGCCGCTTGTAAATCGAGAGCACCGATCGCACAGGATGTGACAAGAGCAACCGGCAGCGAGAATGACTTACCCGCAACCATCCCTAACTATGCTCATCCACTAATGTCTGAAAGAGTATAGGAGGGGCGGGTGTGCTTCTCTTAGATATTGCTTGAGTGACTTGCCGATGTAATCCATCTCGCGGGAGGGAGAGCGTATTGAGGAGCAAGCCTTAACGATCTGACGGAGCGCAAGCCATAAACTGGTCCTTCCGGATACCACGGCACATATAGCCTGTGAGCGTGAAATCGAGGCCCCTGAGCAGGCGTTTCGCTTACACGCCTTTGCATCGTTTGAAACACCGTTCGCATCGCTCAGCCCATCGCTCGTTTATCTGAAACCGTGGCCTCCACTCGACGCTCTCTCCGACAACCGATCAATGGATCGGCGCCTCGGTTTTGGATATACTCTCGCTTACCATGGCAACAGATTCGCCCCCCTCGCAATCTTCCCCGAGAGATCGCCGTGAGTTTTACCGGATCACCAGCATCCTTTCCATTCGACTCCAGGCTGAAACAGACACTTCCGATGGCTCCTTTTCAAAGGCACCTGTCAATCTCAGTGCAGGAGGGATCGGGGTGACGATCAACACCGCCTTTCAGGCGAATGAGATTCTCCTCTGCACCTTGCTGCTGCCCGATCAGGAACCCTTCAGAGTCTACGTGGAAGTCTTACGAGTTGATCCCATTCACAACCCGCCTCACACCTTTCGTCTTCATGGTCGTTTCATCCGAATGAGTACACCAGAACGAGAATTCTTGGTCAGAACGATTCTCCATCTGCAACGTGAACATCTCGCCAAACACTATTCTGCATAATACGGGGCACAAGCGATCTGCCAGTCACAGTCAAGATTCCGTGGAATCTCCACATCCTGTCCCCACCAATGAGGGATTCCCTTTGGCCAATACGGTCGACTAGACTGCCCTACCGTGGAATTCACACGCACTTATTCGCGCCAACACTATCGCGTTCCCCTTACTGTGCAGTACCCCGTGCTATTTTCCGCAACTGACAGAATTGCAGAGGGGAAAGTCATGAACCTCACGGTGTTCGGCTGCACCATTGAATGTACTGATGCCCTGCAGCAGGGAACCCCGCTGCGGATGCGATTGATCCTTCCAGATCAGGTTCAATCGTTAGCGGTAGAAGAAGCGGAAGTTCGATGGGTCCAAGGGAATCGCATGGGGGTTCAATTCCACAAGGTTGAGCGTGCCGCAGATTTTCGGCTCCACGGATTTGTGTGGGATCGCATGATCGAGCGATTTCAGACAATCGTTCAGGATGGGCTCTCTGCGCGGTGACCCTTGCTCAGTCGCCGCTTTCCCACCAAGGCGAGACAGACCAACCCAATACCGATCCAGACGACTTCTCGGAACCGTCGCAACAGCGCGAAGGTAATCCCCGTCACATCGCTGTACCCAAACGCCTGCAAGAGCAACACATTGCCGGCCTCTTGTGCTCCAAGGCTGCCGGGGATAAAGAATGCCCCTCCCTTGATAAAGACCGCGAATGCTCCGATTGAGATCGCAGCCAAGAAACTGATGGAGCCGCCGAGCGCATAGATAATACCAAAGACTTCAAGCGATTCAGCCAGCCACCCGACAAAATATACGCCGATGGAAGCATAAAACGGCCGCCGATGTTCGCTGTAGAAGTTCAAGATCGTGTGATCGATCGACCGGAGATGTTCCTCTTGAGCCTCCAACGCCTGAATCCGTATCTGCAGTTTTTGGAAAAGCGACAAGATTGACGCAAAAAGTCCACGCTGCTGGATAAACACAAACCCCACGATCGAACACACTAATAGCCCCACACTCAACAGGGCTGCCGCGATGGTTTGTCCAGCCGACGCGCCGGATCCAAGCAGCCAGAACCCCACTGCAACCCCTCCCAGAATATAGACCACCTCCGCAATGGTCATGGTCGTTTTTGCGATTACAACCGAGGCTCCACCTTCCGATATCGGAACCTGATAGTTCTTATTCAGCAAATAGACCTTGAGCGGTTCGCCACCAATAAAGGCTGTGGGGGTGGTCATATTGACAACTTCACCGGCCGTTCGGATCGTCAATAAACTCCAAAAGGAAACCCCTTGTGCCGCTTGCCCCAATACAATCTTCCATCCATAGGCCTCGATCACATACATGAGGACAGATGGGATCAAGATCAGGAACAAAGTACTGAGGCCAAGGTTGGATGCAGCCTCGTAGATATTGCCGGGTCCTACATTCCAGACAAGCAGACACAGAACCACGAGTCCAAAGCCAAGTAGGATATAGCGCAACACGTGAGTCGGATGGGGAACGTAGTAGTTATAGCCGAGGTAACGCGACTGCAGACGGACGGATCACCCAAACCATGGCACCGGCGAACAGAAGAGAACCGATCGCCGCAAAGAGAAGAAACCAAAAGAGCTGACCGAACAGCGCAAACCCGATCAAGGAAACTGAAAAGTCGCGGCTGGCAACGTTCTTCAACATCACATTGGCCCAAGCCGCATGAGCCGGAGTCCTCCATCCAATTGCGTTTTTGATTTTTTGCGCCTTTTCGACGAGCATGAACGAGATGCCATTGCCCAGGACAGCAGCTCCTCCAAGCGCAAGTGGGACCCAATCATCTTCCTGCCCGATTTGCGCCGTATAGAGCCCGACAGCAATCCCCGCGAATATGGCCATATGAACGAGATTATCCAAGGCGATGTCAAGCCAGGCCCCAAATGGCGATTCCGTGAAGGTCAATCGGGCGACTTCTCCATCGCAGCAATCAATCACCGCCGCCAGCTGAAACAATAGTGCCGCCAAAATACCAGCGCTGTACGTTCCCAGGCCAAAGCCCGCAGCAGCTACCAGCCCGATAAGCCCGGCTAAGACCGTGATGGAATTGGGAGACAGACCAAGCTCGAGGAACAAACGTGTGAATCCACGAGAGACTTTCCGATTGAAATACCGATCGACGAATCCTTCAAAGTCTCCCTTGAGGGAATTAAACAGCTTTTTTTCAGCTCTCTCCACATCCTCTGATGTCCGCACCGCCTGATACCATGTGCCTCGTTTTTCATCAGCCGTCACCACATGCAGTCGCCCATCCCCTGCAACCTGCTCGATCCATTGGCGAACCGGCGTGCCGCCTTTTTCATACGCACCCACGTTTGCCGCGTTCATGAGGCTAGCCGGGACAACAAGCAGCTCGGCTACCAGCAGAGTTGATTCGTCCAGACGAGCGGAGGCCATGGTGGTCAGGCCAGGGTATGGAATCTTCACGCGTACGCCAGAATTCGTCGGTACCTCGTCCGGCTGTGGCCGAGGTTGAGTCACCACAATGGCATGCCCATCTCGTACATCCTGGCGTAGTTGCTCAATCAACCCGCGTGAGAACACGCTATTGACGCTCGCGATGAGGGCAAATCCTCGAACCTCCGCCGCTAGGGCCTCCCATGTCCGCGGATCATCACTGGGAAACTCTCGGATCGGCATCCAACGAACAGGAATGGCGACACGCGGTCCTTTCGCCAGAGAATGCTTCAACTGCTCCTCATCGGGGCCGGAAAGGACGATCAATTGCCGAATCCCGGCTCGCTGCAATGTGAGCACGGTTCGTTGAAACAGGCCGATCCCGACAACGCTGGTGAGAGGTCCTAGCTCACCCACTTCCGATCCGACCGCCCCGCCAAACACTCCCACCGACGGGAGCAGAATCGCCGTCGCCAATCCTTGGATCTCGACTCGCTTCTGAAGAATGCCTTTACTCATGGTTCCAATTGGAATGATGTACAGCGATATTCGCTCATATCCATCACTTTCTCACAATCTCGGCAAAACTTCCAACTCAGCTTTTTTTATATCATTGATAAAATCGATTTCGGTCCAGGGCAATCCTCCGATCTTCTCATGCCCCACCCGCACATCGTGGAAATACTCTAACAGCGCATCCTCATACTCCATGTGCCACATATTTTTCTCGATGTACCCGCGAAGGGAGGAGACGACCCGAGGCGTGTCTGCGTACCTCACACGGAGAAACCCCACACCTTCACCGGCATAATCATAGCGAGCCGGCAGCGTCTTCGTGAGAGCAATCACTCTCTCCCCCGCCACGACCACCATACACTCCTCACCGGTTTGGGTAACGGTTTCATCCATCAGCAGCGCGTTCTCGAAAGGCGATGAGACGAGGCGGCGCAAAATTTCTCGATGAAAGAGCACATCGGCATCCATCACAATAGTATCGTCATCAAACGCAGACCGTGCGACCCACAAGGAGGAAATGCTGCCCCGATGAAACTCTTCATTAGCCCAAAACGTGACTCCGATTCCGCAGGAATCTCCAGCAACAGCTGCACGAATCATCTCCTGCTTATATCCGACGACAATGTCCGCGCGTCGAATGCCCACCGCAGCCAGTGACTCCAAATAGCGGTGCAAGAGGGATCGCCCCCCAATCTCAATCAAGCACTTTGGGCGATGTTGCGTTACCTCCCAGAGCCGTTTGCCAACTCCCGCTGCAAGAATGATCGCCTTCATCTGAGACGACACGCCTCTTCGAATGCATTGAGAAATCCACCGAACTGTCCTTCCGTCAGCGCTCCCATGTTGGCAACACGGAAAATCTTGTTCTCCAAGTTGCCTTGCCCGGCATAAATGACGTACCCCTGCTGTTTTAGACGATCATGCAAGACCTGGTATGATAGGCCTTCAGGCAGGTGATACGCTGTAATGGTATTCGATTGTCGCTCAACCGGGAGAAGAGCTTTCACCCCGAGCTTAGCCATTCCCTCACGGATCACCGTTGCCATTTTCTTGTAGCGTTGGATACGATTCGATACGCCTTCTTCGAGCAGCTCATTCAACGCCTCGTCGAATGCGTAGTAGACTTGCACAGCCGGTGTGAACGGAATCATCCCCCGCCCTTCGTTGTCGATGTAATGGGTTAGATGAAGATACCACGAGCGTTTTGGGTACGCGCGCATTTTTTCGACGAACCCCTTCCGGACAAGCACGAAGGACACACCCGGGAATCCTTGGATGCACTTTCCCGCCGTGCCTACCACCATGTAAATATGCGACTTAGCAATATCGAGCGTCTCTCCAGCCAATGCGCTGACGGCATCAAGTACAAACACGCGATTCTGATTGTCGACAATTTCGGCGACCTCGTGGACGGGGTTCAGGAGTCCGGTCGTCGTCTCATGGTGCACCATTCCGACGACATGCACTTCTGGATGCTGACGGAGAGCAAGCAGCAGCCGTTCGGGATCGGGGCGAACCGTCCACTCATACTTCAACTCACTGACTCCTAAGCGATGGAGCCCGATGATCTGGGACATCCGCTCACCATAGACCCCGTTGTTGAGGATGAGCATGCGTTTGCCATGAGGAAGCGACGACATCAACGCGGCCTCGACAGCGGCAGTCCCTGACCCCGTCATAAGGACGGCAACGTATTCCGATTCAGCTCCTGGGACAAAGGCCGAGAGCAGTTTGGTTTGAATACGATGAAGCAGTTCGGAGAACTCTTCTTCCCGGTGACAGATGTCGGGTTTCACGAGCGATTGACGAACACGCTCTGAAACATTGACCGGACCTGGATTCAGGAGAACCATCTTTTTCTCCTTCGGGCTACGAACAGACAATCCCACACGTCGGTGGAGTTCCTCTCAGCTATCCCTCAATCGCTTTCATGAACCGTCGGGTAATGACGGGAGGCTCGTGCACCACACGCCCCGCATCTTCTACAAACTCATTCACCTTGATGAGCAAGAAACTCGGACCATCTTTCTTCAGCATGTCCTTGAACTCGTAGACCAGATCGTCACGATCGAGCACCCGTTCCACATTGAGGTAGCCAGCTGATTTGGCCACCTTGTCCAAAGGCACCACATTGGAAATCGTAGGCTGATTCCCCGTCGTCCCATACACCTCGTTATCGAACACGACGTGGATAAAATTCTTTGGTCGTAACGCACCGACCGTCGCAAGCGTGCCCATTCCCATGAGCACATTCCCATCCCCATCGAACGTCACCACCTGCTTGTTCGGCTTTACCAATGCGACGCCGAGTGCAATCGCAGCAGCATTCCCCATAGATCCGACCATATAGAAGTGCGTGGGGCGATCGGCAATCTTGTGTACCTCTCGAGAAGGAAACCCATTACAGATCACGACGGGTTGATCAGTCAATAACTCCAACAACGTCGCAATCGCCTGGGCCCGGCTGATGAGCGTGCCTTCTTCCGGTCTCATGGATGCAGTCCTCTCACTACACCCTTCGCGAGGATAAGCACGACGGGAATCTGCATCTTTGTCGAGGTATCCATAACCCATCGCACATCTTCGATGGCCGTTTTTTCGGTCAATATCCGATGGGGGATCCTCACCGTGTCGAGCAGTTGCAGCATGGCTTCGCCCATCACACGATGTTCGGGCGCATCGCTTCTATCTTGGCCCCGCCATGACACCATCAACAGGCAGGGTTGACGATAGATTAGATTGAGTGAGGTGAGGGTATTCAAACAAGTCCCGAGTCCAGAATTCTGCATCAAAACAGCTGGGACTCTCCCTGCCATGTATGCGCCTGCCGCTATGCCGATCGCTTCATCCTCCCGGACAGCCGGGACATAGACCCCTCGAATCATGAGTTCCGCAATAATCCCACCAAGGATGGAATCTGGAACCCCGGTGAAAAAATTCACCCCCAGACCCTGCATGCTCTGCACAAATACATCGCTGTCAATCACAAGAGGTGTCCTGCATGCCTACCCAATAGATACACGAGATACACGTTGAAGCCGGCGCATTATAAGATAGCCCCCGTCGGATTCTCAAGAAAGATTGCGTGGTTGTGTTCATGCAAGGCACATGGTAGCGTGAGAAAATTCGCTATGGACCCGACTCAACCACGAGCAATGACTCGCATCCCCTATCCGACACATCATCCTCGGATTGCTGCGCTGCTACTCGTCTTGATACTTGGCATGGACTCGGCATGGGCGGTATCCATGACGGACGATCCGAAGGGTTTTCGAGATATTCTCTGGGGGGCAATCTTGTCCTCCCGCCAAGATGTGGAGCCGTTTCGCTCCAGCACCCACGTCGTTGAATATTTGCCCAAGACAGATTCGCTCTCGTTTGCCGACACTCAGATGACCAGCATTCTCTACCTCTCAGTCGATAATCAGTTCGCACGAGTGACGATCCGTTACCAGGGCAGTACCGTCCATAAAGAAGTGCTCACTTACCTAGAAACTCGTTTCGGTCGATTGGATCGCGTACCAGGGCAAATGACACGAGGCCTCACGCAGCAATATAACTGGCGTGGATCCGATACGGAGATCAACCTGACCTATCAAGCCGGAACAGAGCGAGGTTATATTTTCTTTGATAGTCGAACCCTTGCCCCGCGGTTCAACGACTACATCACCGACTCTGCAGAGTAGAGGATGACGAGGCGCTCTTTAGGACGATTGGCCTTCCTCGTATCAGTATTGGCACTTCTGGCCTTGCTAGAGCCGACCCCTTTCTCATCTGCGGTGTCCATTGCAAATGATCCTAATGGTTTTGAGACTATCCCGTGGGGATCGATTCTTGAAGAAATGAAGGCGTTCACAAAAATCGACGAGGCAGGTCGCGTGCAAACCTACGAGTTGAGCGGACAAACTCCCATGCTCGGAGGAGCCCCTGTGGACTCCCTTCGGTTTACCACGTTTGAGAAAAAATTAGGTCGCGTGACTGCACGGTATACAAGTCAAGCGAGCCACGCCAAGATCCTGAGCTATTTGGAATCGAAATATGGTCCCCTTGATCGTACGCCAGGTCAAATTGCTGCTGGTTCGACCAAGGTCTACGCCTGGCACGGAATGTACACAGAGGTTACATTGCGCTTTGAAAGCGGGCTTGAACGCGGTATTGTATTTTTTGAAAGTCGAACCCTGCCTGAAAAGTTAACCGATGAGACCTCGGCCACAGCTTTTTGATCATTTTTAGCCATGGAGAATAATCGGAAGGCCTGAGTTATGTTCTCGTCGTAGCAATTCGCGCCTCAATCAAAGCCTTTCCTCCCCAATTGACTCAAGCTTCCCCACTCACTACTTGATACCCATTTACCAGCTCTCCCTCCTCCGAACCATTCTTACCCACATTCCCGGGAAGTTGCTCATCGAGAAGCCCCACTATTTCTTGAATTCATTTTGCAAACCCTCCCACTGACGTTATGATCATCGAGTCAATCATGAATGGCCGAAAGCAGTACAGTCCTCTCGATAAGCGATGTGCCGAACGTGTCGCCATTACCTGTCGCGTACGCTATACAGGTGAAGTCTCGACTCAGCCTCACCAAGGAGAGGGGCTCACAAAAAACATCTCGGTTTCCGGATGCCACGTCATCAGTGACCAGCATGTCACTCGAGGAACACTCCTGACGCTTATCATCGCTCTTCCAGACGGATTGCCTCAGTTATCTTTAGAATCGGCGCTGGTCGTCTGGGTATCTGGAAGTCAGTTTTCAGTTAGATTTCTGGACCTGAGCCGTGACCATCGAAAACGGATTCAAAACTTTATTTGGAAAAGTATTTCCCACCATACTGTGAGCGACCAACGGACGCGATTCCGGCTGGTCTAGCCTCTCTCAATTGCTGCAATCAGCTATTCCCCTTGTATCGTATTTCTTCTATCTTGCACTCTGACCGTTTTTTCAACCAGTCCCCAGCTCAGCAAGGTTGTTTCAACCTCATCTAATCCTGTAGCCAGCACCTCGCGACTTCTCATCTCTCTGATGCCCCATCCTCTGGATGGGGCATTCCTCCCGCATAAGAGGGAGGGCAAAAGCGTCATGGCGCGCTAGCCTTCACACAGGCGACATCCAGAGGACAAGGTGCTTAGCAACAAACTTCAGCGGAGCGCCAGGAGGTTGATTTGGAGGAAACTTGGATCGCAGATTCAGGAGATTAGGAGGGCGAGGATCAAGGAGAAGCTTCGCATGGAACATCGCACTTTGTGTACTCAGGTTACTACAACAATCGGGAGGGACATCCATGAGACAGGCACGGGGAACAGCCAAAAGTGCACCGCATCAATCCTATCGCTCAATTGAACGTCGTAGACTATTAAGAAAGAATGCCTCCATGGAGCTCATGTACTCGGGAGTATCTGGTGAGGATGTTCTGATCGGGGATGGGACCATTGTGAATCTCTCCGAAAGTGGATTAGGTCTTCGTGGCGATATTCCTGTCCCGGTAGGTATGGAGCTGACATTGTTCTTATATCTTTCAGATGGGGATGAGCCCTTATCCATCCTAGAGTCGACGGTCGTCTGGAGTGTCGGTTCACTATTTGGTGTCGTATTCAATGACCTCAGCCTCTCTGATGGAGAGAGACTGCGGTCATTTCTTCACTCTCAGGCAGTCGGCCAGGCGTAGTTGATCTCTTACCTTTAAATGGCCTGCAGCCCCTTCGTGATAACCATCCCGGGAACGGGATGGTTATCACAGGTCGATCCCCTCTCTACCAATTTCATAGAGTCTTCGTAGTCCACAGGAAGATCCGGTTGCTAAATTCCCATTCATCGTAGGAGCGTACAGGTAACAATAGCCTCGACGAAGAGCACCCTCGATCAAAACCTTTTTCTTCAACATATCGGCGCCGGTTGTCCTCCCGCGTCCGAAGGGGCTCATCCTCTCGCCTTCGCATTGCACCTGGGAACTTCATCACAACCCGCCATGAACGACTCATATCCATGGTTTGGTATATTCCAAAAATTGCCAATGCGGTGTTATCGTTTCAGGTCTCTCACAAACTAGGGCTGACTTAATGTTACGAGGTATTCGATCTCATCGACATCATTGCTCATCACATACCAGCAAGGCCAAGCCCTGATGCAATCTTGTCTTTCAATCGAACGACGTGCTACCGTGGTGAGTGCTTACTCACCTACCATGAACAACATTGTCAGACCGGCTCGGCAGCAGCTAGTCAGAACCTCGAGTCATCAACGGCAGGCGAGCCTGATCAGCACAGCCGCATCGCTCTTTGCGACAAAAGGTTTTAGAGGGACCACAA
The DNA here is from genome assembly GCA_902500805.1 of uncultured Nitrospira sp. GTDB lineage: Bacteria > Nitrospirota > Nitrospiria > Nitrospirales > Nitrospiraceae > Nitrospira_D. The sequence goes on from CABVSA010000001.1 coordinate 49,345, forward strand.
CAAAACAAATCGCGCTGGCAGCAGGTGTCAGCGAGGCACTGCTTTTCAAGCACTTCCCGACCAAGCACGCTCTGTACTCGGCCATTCTATCTGAGAAGACTCATTACTCCGGACTACAGGAATCGCTGGAAGAGGCCGCAGCCAAACGAGAAGATAAGCGCCTCCTCATGTTGCTTGCCAGCTATCGAATCAGAAAGGGAGCAGATCCGATATTGTTTCGTTTACTCCTGTTCAGTGCATTAGAAGGCCATGCGATGTCGGATATGTTTTTTCAGCAACAGTATCGAGTGTTTCATGATCTCCTTGCGGGCTATATCCGACAACGCATTGATGAGGGTGCCTACCGCCCAGTAGATCCGGTACTGGCGGCGAGAGCTTTTTTCGGCATCATTGTTCATCATCGATTGCTCCATGACATTCTGGGTGTACCCATGCATCTGACTCATGAGGCGACCGTAGAGGAGTATGTCTCCCTGTTCCTCAACGGGCTCTTTCGGCAATGACTCAATCCGTCGTGGTTCCATCCTGATATGCGCCAACTCTCCCGCCATCCGTTGATCGCTCTAGGCTTGATCGTTGTTTTGGCGGTCATTGGTCTGGTGGTCTTACGCCTCACAACTGGTGCCAAAACTGACACAATACGAACGCGTGTGGTCACGGTCGGGATTGCACCACCGATTCGAGCAGACCTCGACATTCGCTTGGCCTATACGGCTGATATCTCACCCTATCAGGTCGTCAATATTTTCTCCCGAGTTGACGGGTATATCGCCAAGCTCCATGTCGATAAAGGTGATTTCGTGAAGTTCAACCAGTTACTGGTTGAAATCGACCATACGGACTATCACCATGCTGTGAATCAAGCCAAAGCCAATCTTTCGGCCGCTCAGGCAAAAGTCGCACAACAGGATGCCGTCCTTCGTAACGCTAAACTGACATTTGATCGTATGCAGGCGCTCATCAAAGACCAATTCGTGTCTCAGCAGGATTTGGATAATGCTCAGGTCAACCTCGATGCCGCCACCGCCGCACAGAATTCGTTCCAAGCCCAAGTCAATCAAATGGAAGTGGCGCTGGCTCAGTCGGAGAGGAACTTAACCTACTCGTATATCCGAGCACCGTTTGCGGGCTATGTTGCGGAACGGAACCTTGATACCGGTGCGTATGTGAGCAGCGCAACCGCGAGCACGTCCACGATGTCGCGGGGTATCATGAGCCTACATGACATCGATACTGTCCGCGTATTGATTGAGGTCGTTGAACGGGATATCCCTCTCGTACAGGTGGGACAACCAGCTGAGCTTCGCGCGGAGGCTTACCCCAACCATGTATTCAAAGGAACTGTGACACGCATCGTCCAAGCCTTGAATCGCGCAACCCGTACCATGACCGTAGAGATCGACTTACCAAACGGCAACCAACGACTCAAAGGAGGCATGTTTGCTCGAGTTGAGGTTCTGGTTGGAACCCACCGCCAGGCTTTACAGATCCCGATCGATGCTGTCAGCCGACTGGAAGGCACCCAGTACGTCTATGTCGTTCGAGACGGCAGAGCCCGACGTATCGAAGTTGAGGTCGGACCTCGCAGCGGCAACCGCATTGAAATTCTTAAAGGATTAACAGGGGATGAAGCGGTGATCGTATCCGGTAAAGACTTAGTCCACGATGGAAGAGCGGTGCAAACCCAACCCCTCAATGCTGGGAAACGTGAGACGTAAGACATGAGCGGCAAAGGAATAACAGGATTTCGTCGGCCCCTTGACGACTCTCTCACGAATGGTTTCCCCTTTCACGTTTCACCTCTCACCTTTCACCGACCTATATGTGGCTGACCCTTCTCGCGTTGCGCAATCGCATTGGGATCCTCATGCTCTCGCTCGCGATGGTCGTGCTGGGGCTCACGGCTCTCCAACGCTTGCCGGTGGATCTCTTCCCTCAAATCCAGGTCCCTGTTGCTTTTGTCGGCGTCATCTATAAAGGAGCACCGCCGCTCGATATTGAACAAAGCGTCGTGTACCCGATCGAGAAAGCGGTGAGCTCTGCGTCCAATGTTGAACATGTCGAATCATTCAGCAAGCAGGGCCTCGGAGCTGTGCAAATCTGGTTCAACTGGGGAGCCGATATCAACGTGGGACAGATGGAGGTGATGCAGCGCATTACTCAGATCTTGAACAGCCTCCCACCAGGCATTCTGCAACCCTTCATCGTCAAATTTGATGTATCCAACATCCCCGTCTCCATCGTGTCGGTCGCGAGTGACGAACTGGACGAACGAGCCCTCTACGATCTGGCGTACAACACCATCGCCCCCCAAATCGAACAAATCGCGAACGTCGCGGCAGCCACGGTCGAAGGCGGAAGAATCCGCCAAATCAATATCAATCTCGACCCTGCGTTACTCAGTGCTCGCGGGCTCTCGATTCTCGATGTCGTGAAATCCGTCAAAGCCTCAAACGTCATTCTCCCTTCCGGCGATGTCAAATCCGGCAATCTCGACTACAACGTCTTCACCAATAATCAATTTCGCACAGTGGAGCCGATCCAGGACGTCATCATCAAGGTGAATCCGCAAGGTAACCCAGTCCGGGTGCACGATGTGGGAACCGTGACCGATTCGTCTGACATTCAAACCAATATCGTGCATGCAGACGGAGCTAGATCCGTATTCCTTCGTGTGAACAAACAACCGATCGCCAATACGGTCGAAGTTGTGGATGCCCTCCGTGCAGCCATACCCAAAATACTTGGAGTTCCCGAGGGGGTGAACCTCAGCATTTCGTTTGACCAGTCTCTCTATATACGCCAGTCCATCCGCAATCTCGTCGAACAGGCCCTTCACGGCTCGTTACTGGCCGCAGCAGTGATTTTCATCTTTCTGCGCAACCTGACGAGCACCTTGATCGTCTCCGTCGCCATTCCACTCTCCATGCTCGTCACCTTTATCGTGCTCTATTTCACAGGACAAACGTTGAACGTCTTCACGCTCGGAGGACTTGCTCTCGGCATTGGTCGACTCGTTGATGACTCCATCGTGGAACTGGAAAACATCCAACGGCACCTCAATACCAACCCCAGCCGTTGGGACAGTATTCTCACTGCCGCCCGAGAAGTGGCCATGCCGATTTTGGCATCGACGGTAACGACGGTGGTGGTCTTTCTGCCCATGTTTTTCGTCGTTGGCATCGCGCGGCTGTTGTTGATTCCCTTGACAGTCACCATCGCGATCGCGCTCTTTACATCCTTCTTGGTCTCTCGGACCGTCACCCCTGCTCTCTGCTACAAATTCCTCCGACCAGAACAAGAAGCCCATCGGGCAATGCCACACTGGCTGGCCACCCTCATGGAATGGAGCCGTCACCGCTATGACTTGCTCGATAGAGGTTACGAAGACTCCTTGCGGTGGGTACTTGGACATCGCCGCCTCTTTATCTTGACGGTTCTGCTCATCTTTGTCGGATCACTCACGTTGATCCCCCGGATTGGAACCGAATTCCTGCCTGTGTCCGATGAGAGTCAGTTTCGCCTCGTCCTGCGGGCCCCTGTCGGCCAACGAGTCGAAAGGACCGAACAACAAGTCACTGAAGTAGAGCGTGTCCTTCGTGCAGTCATCCCTTCGAATGAACTGGAAACTATCGTCTCCAGTACCGGCATCTTGTCCCAAGGCCGTGCGTCTCTGTTTAATCCCAATACCGGACCTCATACCTCATCGATTCAAGTGTATTTGGTTTCACCAGAAAAGCGGACCAGGAGCCAAGTCGATATCATGAACGATGTCCGTCCGAAGATCGTGAAGCTGTTTCCCGGTGTCTCGATGTATTTTGACCCTGGGGGGATCGTCAAACGTGTCACCAGCTTCGGATCTCAAAAGGCCGTCGATGTGGAAATCTATGGGTATGACTTTGACAAAGCCAGAGAGGTTATCGCGCAAGTGAAGGAGATCATGGAGCAGACTCCCGGCCTGGCCGACATCGAACCAAGTCGGGAAGAAAACTACCCGGAAATCAACGTCACGGTCGATCGAGAGAAAGCCGCACTGCTCGGTATCAGTGAAGCGGATGTCGCCAGTACCGTCCTCTTTTCCTTGAATGGGAATGGCCAAACCGACCCCATCATTTACACAGACCCGCACAACGGTAACGAGTACTTCATCAATGCTTGGTTAGCCGAGGAGCATCGATCCTCTCTCACCGATCTGGAACACATCCTCCTCACGACCAAGACCGGTGAGCCTGTGTTGCTGAAAAATGTGGCGTCGCTCAAACTGAACGCAGGCCCGGTCAAGATCGATCGTAAATACTTCCAGCGTGTGATTCACCTCACGGCCAATCCCACCACTCGCACACTCGGCGAGATTGCGACCGATCTGGAGTCCGCCTTTTCCGAGCTTCAGCTGCCGGCAGGATTCAGCATCAAACTGGCCGGACAAATTCAACAACAACGTGAAACCTTTCAGGGGATGCAGTTCGCCATCATACTGTCACTCCTGCTGGTCTATATGGTAATGGCCGCCCAGTTTAAATCGCTCATCGATCCATTCATCATCATGTTTGCAGTGCCGATGGGTCTCCCTGGTGTCATCTTGATCTTGTTCCTCACCGACACGACGCTTTCGACCGCATCGCTGATGGGCATCATCATGATGTTTGGGATTGTTGTCTCGAACGGGGTGTTACTGGTGGATTACACCAACGTCTTGCGGCGCCGAGGCGCTCTTCTTCAGAACGCCGTGGTGACCGCCGCGCGCACGAGGTTGCGGCCGATTCTCATGACCTCACTGGCAACGATCTTTGGACTCCTGCCCATGGCGATCGGGCTGGGCACCGGCGGGGAAACGAACGCACCTCTTGCACGAGCCGTGGTTGGAGGCCTGAGTGTCTCCACCCTACTCACCGTGTTTCTCATCCCGACGCTGTATATGATTTTAGAAGAATGGGTACCGAGAGACCTGGAAGAAGAGCGGTCTTAACTCTCGGTGATGTTGGGGAACAAAGACTTCAGCTGCATGGCCAGTCCAATATCCCCGGTGACTTGTAACCGTCCTGACATGGCCATCGCCATCCCACTCAATTGCCCATTCAAGACCTTGATGCAATCTTCCCCGGTCATGGACAATGTGACGTGAGGATCCGTATGGACTCCGTCTTTCACAACACAAGTCCCATTCTGCACCAGGAGGTGATACTGTCCGCCTTGATGCCCCTGGAGATCAAACTGATACACCGCGTCAAGATCTTCCGCTGCCTGCTTATCGAGCTTGTCGGGTAGGGCGTGGAGCACGTCGTTGATGGTCGTCACTTTCATAGTTGGATATCAGACTCAGGATGAGAGAGTGTATAAAACACGTCGGGGGCGCCAACTGTGCGCCCCCGACGAGATCCCAACGCGGATGAGAATCTAATAGCGAAGCGTGGCCGTCGCAACACTACGACGGGCGCCGAAAAACTCTTTTGAAAACGATTCGACAATCGCCGGATCATACCCTTTGCAACTGAAAATGTCGAGGTAGGCATGGTTGGTGGCGTTGGCAAAATGGCCGCTGATCAAGGACGTGGAAATCAGCTGCACCATCGAATATCCTGCCACAGGTCCATCGCCAAAATCGACGACCTGACATTCGCCGAAGCGTTTCATTCCGATGAGCTCGCAGAGCTCGATCACATAGCGCTTGATATATTCGGCATCTCGGATAAGTTCAGGATTGCAATCGTGGAGGTCAACTGCGGTGCAGAGTCCCCAGGCCTTGCCGCTTCCCACCATATCTTGGATAGGGCGGGCAGGAGCCTCAGGGGCAGTGGATGGTAAGATCGTGGACTCGGAACTAGCCGAGGTACTCATAGAGGGGGGTTCCCTTTCTGTAAGAAGGTTGAAGAGACAGGAGCTGTCATGCGTGAACTATACCATGTTTTTTTTCCGATCGTATGAGATGATAAAGAATATTTTGGCTCCGGCAGGAAGACCGTCATCGATTAGTTGACAAGGTCTCGACCCTCAGGAAGAATAGGCACTATGGTCTCTACTTCAGACGCACCTCGAATTGAGTTGCCGGATCGTCTCTGCACCTGGTGCAAAGTGATCATGACCAAACGGCTGGTCGGGGGAAAACAGTTTATTCATTACACCTGCCCAAAGTGCATTTTTCAGCACACTCGCCGCCTGACATCAAAATCATAACCATATGACTTTATTTTCTATTTTCATTTCAAGGCACTGAAGTTCACAGGCTCTGTCTAGACGGAATCGTCACCTCCATACACCCGTGAACCCCCAGCATGCATCGCCTCCCTGGTGACAATATCTCACGCGTACCCAGTCCCGGCAGTCCGGAACCGCTCGAAAGTTGATTCCTGTCTAACTCCAATTAGAACCAGACGGCCCCCTTACTGAACGAACGGAGAGCTATTCAGCGCAATCCAAATGGACGGGGCTATCGGAAGACCTCTCCTGCCCAGGTCGGCACGGAGACGATTATGCGACCGTTCAACAAGCCAGACACGATTCCATAGCCCCCCGCGTTGCAATCGCCCCTTCCGACCAACCTCGACATGTGAAGACTTGCACTTAAATCCCATCGCCATGTCTCCTGTTTCCATCACCAGAGCAAGAGGGTAACAGCAGTCCAAGACGTTCCTGAAACTCTAATCAGAGTTACTCATACCAGTTCGTGGTCCTTCAACTGGCTCGGGCCTCGAGCAGAGTCGAAGGGTGGGCTTATGGCGACACGGAAAACCGGGGCATACTTGAAGGAGTATGTCGAGGATACGAAAGACGAGTCGGCCAGGGCAGCTGACGCGTTCGGAAACAATGCCGGTTAAAGTTTTCCCGATACCAATGTCCGCACTTGCTCCATACGCCGACGATTGACTCCAAGATCGCTATACCCCGTCCTGGAGGCTGAACGAAACTGAATGGTCTTAGTCGTCTCGTCGAGAACAAACTCGATATCGTCGACAAACCGAAGCAGGAGACTGGTGAACTCATAGCGGAGGTAGGCCCCATCTTCTTCGATGAGTGTGGCACGAGGCAAACTCGCTATGACCGCCTTCAAGGCCTCCGTTGCTTCGGCCCGAGATTTCTTGTACCGAAACGGCGCAATGGCATGCGTCTCATCAGTCGCCTGAGTCGAGACACAATTGGGGCTTGAGGGACATGCTGACAAGGTTCGTTCGCTCATGGAAGTGTCACTTTACCCTCTCCCACTATGGTGCGCAACCAGACTTCGACCTCCAGTACCGCATCAGCCGGAATAAACCCCGGGACGCCCTTGTCGCGATAAGCCAGATGTGGGCTGATGCGAACCCGCCGATAGCCGCCGACTTTCATGCCTAGCAGCGCGTGTTCCACGCCGGCAATCATCTGACGGCTACCTAGCCGGGTTTTGTGGTCGATCAAGGTGGTACCATCCACAACCCGAATCACGTCCTTCGGCAGAGACCTGATCTGCGCTTCCTGAATTCTCACCTCCTCGCCGTTATTCAGAAACATTCGAGAGTTATAGATGACGTGATCGCCTTGTTGGGCCTCACGCCCCTCCCCCTCTTGCTCTTCGAGCAACCTCAGGCCGCTGAGTCGTTTCATCACAGAGCCTCAGTAGGAAATGGTCGCCAGCGTCGGCTGTGTCTCACCTTGGTCCACGACCGTGACCGACACCCGTCCAAGGATGCGACCGTCTGCCGCTTCGACATCCACCCGCCAATCGCCTGGATCGAGACGTTGCTTGAAGCTATAGGCTCGATAACCTCCCTCGCGCCCCCCCGATATCCTGAGTGGAATCTTATCTGCATGGACAAAAGGCCGGCTGCTATGAGCGCGATAGTACCAGTGATGATAGATCGTGGTATTGAGGTCGACCGGGGCAAACACGGCGGTGAAGCAATAGATCGGCGTGTTCGAAGGGAACGTGGTATCCGATCGTTTCCAGAACTCATACCACTGTCGTTCAAAGGCTAATTCGAATTGGTCTCCGGGTCGCTTGACATCGTGATAGATCCCACCGAACTTCAGCGAGAGCGGCACGGGGGGAATCCAATTCAAAAAATAAAACCCGACAAGCACCCCGATCAGCGCCGCAGCAGGAACGGTCACGCCGATGCCTTCCTCCCGCGATCGGTCTGGATTGTTTCGATAGATCAACTGGGCCACGCGTAAAATGACCGCGACGCTCAGCATCGCCCCGACCACAAAAATTGCCACATTCATGTAGCCGGTGATCACGGGCAAGAAAAACGTGAAGAACGCAAAGCAGACCACCGCGTAGAGACTGACAAGCAATCGAAGATTCGAAAGCCGGTCACGCAAGAACTCATTGGCCACTAAGAGCATGATCAGCAAGGTAAAGAACACTGCGGTGCCGGAGAAGGTGGCGCTGCGCGAATAGAAAATCGTGTAGGCACTGAAGAGGCTGCCTAACAGAAACTGGCTGGCCATGGGATAATATGGACGGCTCTCTAACACCCAGCGCATGAAGGGAGAGGATGCCGTACGCTGTTCAGGATCCGGCGGAGACTCCATTCCGACCCGGCCTGTCAACACAATCAAGGCTCCAAGCATGGCAAGATACAGCAGGAGGATTAAATTATCTTGAAGCCGGTCTATCCGCGTGAGCGTCAGCGTATCGTACGTCACGCCGGAGAGGAAGAACACAGCTGGCATAAACGGTTTTGTAAGAAGAGACTGAACTTTGGTCAGAGGACTCATGCCTTTACTGCGCGAAATCTCGTTCGATTGTTCGATACTACTGAATCGTACGGGAGCCTACACCATGCCAGAGACGGATGCGCGGATGCTCAACACGGTCACCATCTCATCCGCCCAACTCCAGCGCGCGGCTCGACTGAGCTCGCCGAAGTCCGAGACGTGACTTTCACCGACCAAGGCCGCACTCTCGTGCCTTGTTGGTCGTATCTCGTATTTCGCAAGCGAACGACGCTTCACCGTTCGACATACCCACGGCTCTGAGTTCTATGGAAGGGCGAGATATGTTTCACGCGCGTGAATCGATGCGAGCACACAATTGAAGGCTTTTTTGAGTATTCCGTCATACAAAGGCAGGCAGCGGCGCATACACGACAGGATGCCCGATCACTCGTTCCAACCAGGGTGCCATGTCGTCCTCTGGGAGCGGTGCTTGGTTGAGACGCACTTCAACCTTGAACTGTTCATGCCCCCCAACAATACCGATGATCGCGGAGGCATCGCCACGGTCAGGTAAGAGCGTCTGTGTCTGAAACTCACAGAGCGTGGCGTAGAGAACCCCATCAGGCTTGATGGCAGTTAATATCTCAGGAAGTTCATCCAGCGGGCAGTGGACCGAACATCGATACATCAGCCGCGCGCTTGGCTCAATGGCTTGGAACTCAGCCAACGCCGCTTCGGAAAACCCCGTCAGATAGGCTCGAACCCCGGCCGGTTCAGGATGGAATGTCTCTGCGAGCTTACTGGACGGAACGAGAAATTCAAACGCATCGGACGTATTATACTCAAATTGGCAGGGGCCAAAAGCATCGGGCCATGAGCAGAAGAACGGGAAAGATGTGTCAGCAGGCCGCAGGACGACCCCCTCCTTCTCTACGTAGGTTTCGATCGGGAGATCCAGGAGGGTGATCGCTTCCAGAAATGCCGCTCGCCGCTCGTCCAGCCATCGCATCCGGTCCGTATCACCCCGCGTTTCCCCTGGGGTGATGACGTGGCTCGTTTGAAGCCGGATTCGAATGAACGAATGGGCATGGCGAAATCCGATCCAGCACATCGCACGCGACTCGTGAAATCTTAGGCGTTCTCGAATGCGCCAAGGATGACTGATGGAGCAATAGGTTCCGATGTCCTGATGCCGCTGGTAAACCGTATGATAGGCACCGGACAGGAGAAAGAAATCCCCGCGCCACCCTTCCCGCACATGGATCAGGGTGACATCTTCCGTCGCCCACGGATCAAGCTGATCGATGGCATCAAGAGACGGGACCGTCCATTCCTCAACGTAACAGATGACATCCTGAGCCGGCGAGACTGGTTTCAACCCCAGAGCCGCCAGCCGTTCCCCGACTGCGAGCGCATGCTGAAAACTCAATGGCGTCGTCGTTTCCCACCGCCGCTCTCGCACGAATCATTTCCTTTAGCGCGCCCCGAGATCAGAGGCAGCACGGTACGCACACCGACGCCCGCATCTCCTCCACCGGATTCGATGGAAGTTCCACCCGCTCATTTCTGCCGGACCGACCTCAACGCCTTACGCTCGATCATTGTGTCGCCCAGCAGTCGCTCGATTCCATCCCGCAAGGTGGCGGAGAGTTGCTCCTGCACATCGTCATTGTTGAACCAAAAGACGGTTCGTGAACGAGCCCCTTCTACCCTGCGAATAGTGGTGCTGTGATCAGACTGATTTTGTGCCTGCACATGAAAGCGGCTGCTGGTTTCAATCACCGTCGAAAAGACCCGACTCTTGGCGCTCGCTGAAAAATCTTGCACCTGGCCGGTGATGACGATGTCCGCATCAGGTACCGCCCCGGCCGGCGCGACGCGCACGTTCCAGACACGATCGTTCCACCCTCTGGTTTTCAATCGGTCCGCAAGCCGCTGCGTCAGCATGTCCGCGAGTCGATCGCCCGGCACATTGAAATACGTCGTGCCTCCCCACAGATGTGTGCGTGTCCCGACACGGCTTTTATCCGTCCGTCGATCCTCAAAGGGTTCAATGACGATCTTGACTGGCTCGATGTCGGTCACCTGCACCATCGGCAGCTTTTCACGCAAGTCGAGAGTCCGCACCTCTCCCGTTCCCCGACAACCAGCCAACATCGCCGCCACCATGACGGCACAGCCCAGCACTCGCAACAACGATGGCTTCACAGGCGCCTCCCTGTCAAAGTTGGGACTATAGTAGTGGGCACAGTCTACCCAAGTTGAGCCTCGGAGACAATTAGGATTACATGGTTACTGAGTGATGATAGGAAGCATCGACTCAAAGGTCTCGCAAGCCACCTGAGGCAGGTTCCCGGTCTGAACGTTCACGTCCTCAAAAGAAAAACACCGCACCACCTTCATCAGTGGTCGCTCAGCCACGATGGCGGCAATCTGGGCCTTTCGGTCATGCATAATCGGAAAGGTATAGCCTTCTCCCCGTTTCCACTCCCAGAGCGACGGGGCCAGCGACAATTCCAACCCTCTTCCTGCTATTTGGTGAAATCGTCCAAGAAGTTGTTGTTTATAGTGCCGAAGTCCTCCACCTTCCAACAGCAGGGCGCATACCACGTAATGCCCCCACCAGACCAACGTACGGAACGTGAACGTATGCCCGCCCTGAAAGTGTTTGGGATAGTCGAGATACTGATAGGGAAAATCCTCCAGATGTTCGCCCTTCACGAGTTGATGGATCTTCGAGTCAAAACCGGGAGGGGTCATGAGCGTGACAGCGGGAAGGTCCGCTTGCAGCGCCCGGTGCGTCTCTTCGAGCATACGTCTGATCTTCGCCGATATGGCCGCTTTTCTCCGAAAAAACTGCGCATCGGACAGTAACACCGTTTCGTCATTGGTGAATGCAAGTGACTGAGGCATCGCATCACAGAGGAACGCGCGAGTCTATACTGGCTATCAACTGATAACGGTCAGCTATTTTTGGCGCGTTTCAAAGGCCAAGACCGTGACGTCGTACAGACGACGACAGTCGGCACAACGAAGCCGCACCCGATCCTGAAACACATCCATCTCCCGAAGGGTGAGCGACGCGGCATGGGAGGCGACGCAGGCCTTGAGGTAGTCTTCCCCTGGCGGTTCGACTCGGAGAGCCCCTTCTACAGCCGCCTGCTGTGCCGACGAAGCAATTGCGGTGACGGTCGCAATGCTCAGATGGTGGGCCGACTTGCAAGAACTGCAGAGGAGAACCACCGCGTTCTCCTCAGTCATTCTCTTCACCGTCACGCAGAGGGGATGAACCGACCAGCACTGCTGCAGAAAGGCCCCACTCCGGATGACCTGTGTCATGATTCTTCTCGTGAAACGGTGAGGTAACCGCAGGCGTCCTCACCAATTGTTCAGTTGACCGCTGGTGGACATCGAACAGGAACAGAAGAGAACCAGAATTCAGGGCATGGCTGCCGCAGGCGATCCATCGTTGTTCGGAGAAGGAACGAGACTCCCCTCCTGGACCGCACGACAAGCCTTGCATACCCGCGGTCTGGCTTTCAGAAAGGAGACCTTCCCACTGGCAAGACAACTGTAATGGACAAATTCGTCACAGACCGTGCAGCGAGACCAGCCTCCGCGAAGCATGGTTTTGTCTCGATAGAGATCTTCTCGGCACACTCGGCATAGGCGCGCTTGAACTGGGAGCGTCATCGGCTCCCACTCACCACCAGCTTTTCGAATACTCATAAGACCGAAGTATAACGAGGCGATCAGCGGAAAAACAAGCAAGTCTCCGCCTCGATCATTCACCGAATCAAACCACCTCCATCAGTGGTTGTTATCCAACAGTCCGGTAATGTCCGGACTGGATGTGAGCTTCAGTCTGTCGACTCGCCAACGATCCGGATATCGACGAAATGTACATCCGACCGCTCTCTGCCGGTATAGGCATATCCGCCCGGAGGTGAGCTGGGGGCTGTGTCGACCGTGTTGGTCGTGCGGATCACACCGTACAATCTGCCGGACTTACCTCCCTTTTCAAGCTTGATGACGCCAACACCGGGGCAACTACCTTGCGCAGCATGGTTGGCTGTCACAGGTGCAGGTCCACGCAAGGCAACAAACAAATAGTCCCCATTCGGGCTTCGCGAAATCAGATCGGGAGCCGGATCGTTCAACGGCATCGAGGGATCATCTGTCACGCTAGCCGCCAAGCAGGGGCCAATACCTCGCCCTTCACCGTTTTCAGACGTGAGGTCGTAGATCGCCACCGGTTTTGACTGTCCCCTCGTTTTGACCACCTCGACTTTATTCTGAATCCGATCTCCCGTATGCACGTACTTTTCATCCACTGTGGCAACCACGCCGTGGGCATCACGGCGCGTGGTAGTGCCGGGGATCTGTCCTGTATCGTTAGAGGACACGCCGCTATGATCATGATTCCCATTTGTCAGCGTGTTTGTTGGATCCTTGATCACAACGACGGGGGGCGGCTGGTTCTCGGAATTATGTCCAGGCGCAAAGGGAAAGGCCGCATGAGAAAGTGCGTATACGGCATACGTGGACTGAGACAGTCCTGCCGCACCAGCCGAAACACCTCCGTCCAGATGAATGAGCCCGTTGGCCTGGGTGCCGGCACACCCGGCACCATTGATCACTTCGTTGCCATATTCAGCAACGATCGCCATTGGTGTTGTACTAGAATCGATCACGAGCAAGCCCCCACCGGCCAATGTCACATACACCAAGGCATTGTTATTGGCTGGAATGGGGCAGAGAATGGCATTATTGGGACGCCCTCCGGAGGATCCATTGGGACCAGTTGTGCATCCGTTCTCTTTACAGAATCCGTTCGGCGTCAGATCACTGAAATCGGAGTTCCCAGCTTCAATGCTGCCGATCAGGGGATGCCCCACCGCATTGCTGCCAAGATAGACTCGTGGTGGCTCCACAACGGTCTGGCCTTTTCCGACTCCCAAACCGGCCTTCATGTTGTAGGTCAGAGCGATAATACGGCCAGTGGCATCCCGTGTGACATCGATTCGTTCGACGATCCGTCCATCAAGGTTACACACAAGAATTGCTAATCCATCGTACCGCCAAAAGCTCATGTGATTCGTCCGCCCGGTGCCGGTCTGAGTCGCGCGAAACAACGCGACGGCTTCTTTCGTCTCAGCATCCATCACGCCGATCATCCCACCGCCTGGTGCAAAGAAACTCAAGAGGGCATACTTCTGTTGCGGATCAATGAAGGCGGAATGGAGCCGACCCGCCAACGGGCGTGCGTTTCCGGTGGCAGTGTTGAATTCGTTGTATTCGGAAAGCCCGGCAGGAAACACCACGTTGGTGTCGCAAGGTGCCGCAGTGCCGGCGCAAGGCATCGGTGCAGCGGAGCGGCCACGATCTACCTGTTTCTCAATTGCCTTATTGTCCCAGATCCACAGGAGACTGCCGTCAATGCCGAGCGCAGCTTTACCTGCCACGGTATTGGACTGGTCACTGGCCCACAATTCATACCTGATGTCACCATGAGAGCCACCGCGTCCACCTTTACCCGCCTCTGCCTGAGGAGAGACGAAGAGAACCCAGCCTAACAAGCCCGCCGCGGCTATTCCTCCAAACAGGCCTACAGGATTTTTTAGCATCATGGTTTCCTCCCGTTTGTTCGCCCTAGAGATTAGTCGTCGTGTTCTACCCACTCTCTGAATCCCTGAGAGGGACTAGCACAATGCAGACGCATCAACAAACGTAGGGCAGCTTAGAATGAGTCACCTCTTTGCATGCGCCCCACCACTTTCTCCACCAGGCCAAGGACTTTCGGACGGATTCGAAGATTCATCATTTCCTTTCCGTCGCTTATGTATGTAGGTGGCCAAACATATTGATCCGGATTCCTTCATCTTCCAACGATTCAGCGTCTCCGTCAAGACTCATTCGCCCCAATGGACGCTTGCACATTGCTCCTGTTTGACTCGTCCCCCATCGTTTGTTACTCTCCGCGCAACTAAACGGATCATCAGGAAAGTCGATCGTATGAACATCGCCGACTATCTCGAACGGAAACGGATTGACGTCGACCAATTTCTCGATCTGGTTGCGCCTCCGTCCATCACCCCGCCGACGACACTGCATGAAAGTCTGCGCTACAGCCTGATGGCGGGCGGGAAACGGGTCCGTCCGATTTTGACAATCGCGGCAGCGGAGGCGCTGGACCAGACGCCTCCGGGCCTCATGGCAGTCGCCTGCTCACTGGAGCTGATCCATACCTACTCGTTAATCCACGACGATCTGCCCGCCATGGACAACGACGACTTTCGACGCGGGAAACCGACGAATCATAAAGTCTACGGCGAAGCGATGGCGATTTTGTCCGGCGATGCCTTACTCACCATGGCATTCGATATCGTCAGCCGTCCTGATCTCATGAAGGGATGCGATCCGGTACGGCAAGTCCGCATCATGCAAGAATTGGCCTTTGGGTCCGGTAATATGGGCATGGTAGGCGGCCAAGTGTTCGACATCCAGGCTGAGAATAAGGACATCGACCTCCCCACGCTTCAGAATATTCACAAGCATAAGACCGGCATGCTGATTCGTGCCGCAGTCCGCATGGGCGCCATTGCCGCCGGAGCCAACGACCGCCAACTCGACGACATGACCGGCTATGCCGAAGACATCGGCCTGGCGTTTCAAATCGCCGATGACGTGCTGAATGTCACCGGCACACGTGAGGAACTTGGGAAGAATCCCAATACCGATGCGGAACGTGGAAAGAAAACCTATCCCACATTCTACGGCGTCGAGGGAGCCAAGAAGCTGGCCGACGGCTGTGTCACCCGCGCCATCAACCGCCTCTCGTCATTCGGCCCCTCCGCCGACCCCCTGCGCGAGATTGCGCGATACATCACAAACCGTAAGAATTGACGTCGTTCGTGAAGCGTATCTCGTGAAATCCACAAACGCACAGACGAGCCGGCCTCCTCATTTCACGCGCTTCACGCTTCACGTTTCACATTTCACGTCTTCCTCATGAAAGCTCTCGTCACAGGGGCAACCGGATTTGTCGGAGCAGCGGTTGCGCGAGCCCTGATACGAGCCGGTGTCGAGGTCCGTGTTTTGGCGCGACCTGAAGCCGACCTCACAAACCTAACCGGCCTTCCGGTTGAACGAGTCGCAGGGGATTTGCGCGACCCTGCGTCACTTCGTGTCGCGCTCCAAGACTGCCGCCAGCTCTATCATGTCGCGGCACACTACGCCCTCTGGGCCAAGAACCCTTCCATCTTTTATGACGTCAACGTGACCGGCACCAGAAATCTTCTGGAAGCCGCGCGCGAAGTCGGCGTGGAACGGACGGTCTATTGCAGCACAATCGGGGCCATCGGCTTGCCGCCTGGTGGCGGGCTTGGAACGGAAGAAACCCCGGTCTCGCTCGAACAAATGGCCGGCCACTATAAGCGCTCGAAATATCTGGCTGAACAAGAAGTGCACAAACTGGCCAAGGAAGGATTGCCGGTCGTCATCGTCAATCCCAGCGCCCCGGTCGGGGAGGGCGATGTGAAACCAACACCGACCGGCCAAGTGATCGTCGATTTCATGAAGGGGCGAATGCCGGCCTACATCGAAACCGGGATGAACATCATCGATGTGGATGACGTCGCGACCGGCCATCTGCTCGCGATGGAGAAAGGCCGCCAGGGCGAACGGTATATTCTCGGCTCTACCAATCTGTTACTGCGTGAAGTGTTTGAGATCCTCAGCCGATTGACGGGGCTCAAAGCTCCGGCCGTGAAACTCCCACGAGGTGCGGTGCTTCCGCTCGCCTACCTCAATCATTGGTTTGCCAATGTGACGGGGCTCCCTCCACGTATTCCACTGGAAGGCGTGAAGATGGCCAAATATAAGATGCACTATGATTGCAGCAAGGCAATCCGAGAACTTGGGCTGCCGCAGCATCCTCCAGAAATTGCGCTGGGCAAGGCCGTCCGATGGTTCAAATCCCACGGGTACGCATGACGGCCGCCTCGAACTCCCATTGAATGGAACACGTCGTCCTCTTTTTCAAGACCATTGTCCTCCGGCCTTACGTCTTTATTTTTCTTGCTGCCTTTCTCTTTTCCGCCATCAAGCTGATCGGCTGGCCACGAACCTGGCGATTCTGGCTGATCAGCTGGACCACCGCGTTCATCTGTGAATTCTCGTCGACCAGAACCGGCATTCCCTTCGGCTGGTACTTCTATAATGGTTCGACGATCGGTCAGGAACTCTACTTTTTCGACGTGCCGTTCATGGACTCCATCTCATTCAGCTTTCTCCTCTTTGCCGCCTACTGCGTGGCACTTGGGCTGCTACTCCCCTTTGATGTCATGTCGAGAAACGACCGATCTTCTATCAAGCCGTTACGCTTTGAGGTGGCTGCTCGCACAAGTTGGCCCGTCTATGGTCTGACTGCCTTGCTGTTCGCCTTCCTTGATATGGTGATCGATCCGGTGGCCCTGCGTGGTGACCGCTGGTTCTTGGGGAAAATCTATTACTACCCTGATCCAGGGTGGCACTTCGGTGTCCCCTTCGCTAACTATGTGGGCTGGGCCGTCGTTGGGCTGATTTCACTGGCGCTGTATGTTCCGTTGGACCGACGTCTCGGTCCAATCGCGACCTCCCCAGTAATCACTCAGCGACTCCTACTCGGGATCGGTTTATATTACGGCGTCTTAGCGTTCAATCTCGGCATGACATTTTGGATCGGTGAAACGTTTATGGGCATCAGCGGCCTGCTGATGCATCTCCCGGTCCTCATCATCTTGACCACTCGCCTTTCTACCCTCCGATCGATCTCCCTCTCCGAATAGTGGGGTGACATTCAGCCCGAAGACTTTGTATAGTCGGATGAGCTTTGCGCCAACAGAGAACCAGTCACATGAATAGTCCCACGGACTCACAGCCGACTGACCCAGAACAACCACGACTCTGTTCTACGATGTTCCATCTTGCTATGGGATCAAGCTCCGATCGATCTACCACAAGCAATATCCTGCTACTCACAGTCTTGTCGTTCTGCCTGATGGCGTTGGCCCCCGTGCCTGAACTCCTGCACGTCCTGGGCATCGTGACATCCATCGATGAGAAGCACATTGACGTAAAAACAGCGAAAGGGCAGGTGGTGTCGGTCCTGCTGACCAAGCAAGTGAAGTATAAGAACAAAAACAACCCAAAATCGCTCGACCCGCCCGCCGTCGGCGACCGTGTCATTATCGAAGCGTCAAGGGATGAGAAGAACAAGAAGGTCACGGCAACGATCGTACATTATTCACCGGGCAACAGTCCTCCGTCTCCACGATAAACCATGCCGACCATCCGCTTTGCACGAGCCGTCCATGAATCGCCTTTTCACGGAGGCATACGCCAGGCATTTTTGCGGGTGTTCATCACCGGCATCGCCGTCTTTCTGGCCATCGCCATTGTTCCTGGGTTGGAGGCCGACAGTTTCGGGGCCGGTATGGCCGCCGTACTGGTCCTGACCTTCTTGAACCTTATCCTTCGCCCCATCCTGTTTCTGCTCACGTTGCCGTTGATCGTCTTTACGCTCGGACTTTTTCTGGTGGTGTTGAACGCGCTGCTGCTTGAACTGACCGCGTTTTTCGTGAAGGGGTTTACGGTCTCAGGTTTCTGGGCTTCCGTCGGTGGTGCGCTAGTCATCAGCCTGATCACAACCATCCTCAACAGCTGGACCGTTGATCGCCGCCTTCCTCCTGACCTTCAGGAGGAGCCACGTCGGCCACCCAAGATCATCAATCCAGAGTAAGCCATCACAACTTCTGATCAGAACAACCGAACAGCCGAAGGAGTGCGGAGAGCAATGTCTCAATCGGATGAGGCAACAACTCGCCTGATAGGCAGCAAGCGGTAGAACACACGGGGAACCCTCCTCTCTTCAACACGAGTCGCCCTGCTCAAACTCGTGCACTGACAGAGGAAAGATGCCGGCAGTCGAGAAAACATCTTGATGGCACGCCGAGATATGTCATCGGCGTGCCATGCCCTTGAAAACGAACCAGCGAGCATTTCGCATCCACACTCGTAACGATTCGTACCCTATTCGTCTCGATGCTCATACGCGACATGCTTTCGGTAGTCTCCCACCTGCTGCTCTGATCGACCGATGTAATACATGAACAGCGCCAGCATCATGATTGCCATATTGATTGAAACAAAAATCGTGATCATCGCAACATCCCCGAACATAATGCCCCTTTCCTTTCTGTTTTGTTATGTGAATTGTTTGTCTGCCTAGAGTCGAAGGCGCCTTGGATCTCATGCCTCTTACTTCTTCATGTACAGCAACATGCATGCCAGCGACTCCCTCTCCGGCTCGCATGGCGTATTCACTCATAAGTGATGAAAAATCATGAATGCCAGCGATCTGACACGTACGAAGGGTCTTCGCTACCAAGAGTCGGGTGACACGAGGTGGATCTGATCGAGACAGCGGGCCGTATCGGATTTGATACGAATAGACATGGAGGAGGTCACCCTGGTGCCTGGAACGCGATCGACGGCAATCCTTCGGTCAGCATGCTAGACACAACTCGACACACACCTAGCCGTGCCCATTGGAATGAATAGCAGGGTCAAGAATGTGGGACAGCACATGGTCGGTCTCCACGACGAGCCATACAGGATCACCTCTCTGCTCCTGTACAGCTATTTGTTTTACCCAACCAGAGTGTCTTGTTCTTCCCACTCCCACAGCATCACGCTTGTGAGTCGTCGTGGGTGAGCCGTGAAACGGCCGAATGTTGAAACGAGCTCCGCCATGTGTTTGAGTGGATAGATCAATCTAGGCACGGTACTGACTTGGTTGATTCATGCCGTCCCTGCACAAGTTTGGGTGAGCTCCTCCTCGCTCAATTCTTGACTCATTCGTCATCAGCACCATCGCAAACTCCTGTCTCAAAATAAAACAGTTCTCCCCTGAGGGGCAGATCATCGTGTAGGACACGACCTGCGCTTCTTACAGTCTGTGCTGTGTTTTCCACTGCTGCCTCGGAGCGAATTCTTCCCGTATCGACGTCAAACACGCCTACCATTGAAGGAGTTTCGCACTCGTGCGTATTCCTGACATGTCATCTCTTGAATCGGCATGCGCCTTGCTCTGTCATCTCTCATTGGCTCACTTACATACATGGGAGGTTACATGAAGCAGACTCCGCCAATGCGACAATCATCGAGAGGTCATCGACCGCATCGCAGCACGTTTTGGTCATCACGCACAATGGTCCTCTGTCTCTCCGCCGCAGCCCTCAGCATCCCCACGGCTGGACTCTGCGCGTCGACAGGGTCACCGGTCCCACTCTTTGTTGAGACTCCAAGCGATATCCCTGCTGCAATCGACCAAGCATTTCCGTCGCCTCAGATCTCGAAGCGATGGGTGCGTCGACACCGTACGATGGGGCTCAACCCCGTGGCGTTGGAAGCCATGAAACTCGCCCGCAAGGAGTCGAAACAGGATGTCGCACTGGACCTCTTCGATGCCGGCACACGTACACTCGAACTCGACGAACCGGAAGTCCATGGTAATAAGGCGAAGGTCTGGCGAGGACGGGTGCGAGGTGACCAGGACAGCGATGTCACCTTGGCCGTACGCGGCAAGAAGATGGCTGGGACGATTGTGATGGGCCAACGACTCTACAAAATTGAACCGACCGAGGATAACCGTCATCGTCTCGTCGAAATTGACGATGACGCCATGCGCCCGGACCACCATCCACTCATCGTACCGGATGACGGAACCCCTGCGGACCCTCCTGCTCCAGAGCCTGAGCTCCAGCAACCCAGTACAGCAGCCGCACCCAACTCCGTGACCACCGCAGCTGCAACGACGAACACAACTGTTGATCTATTGGTGGTCTACACTTCGACGGCCCGCGCAAAGCAGGGTGGTCTCGCTGCCATGAATGCCTTGATCGCCCTGGGCGTCGATTTGGCGAATCAGGCCTACCGAAACAGCCAAATCGCCATGCAACTCCGGCTGGTTCGTGCTGCCGAAGTCGCCTATACGGAAACGGGCAACATCAATACCGATCTGGTCCGCCTCCGCAGCAAAAGCGATGGCTTCATGGATCAAGTCCACACATTGCGGAACCAATACAAGGCCGATATGGTGGCGCTCATCGTTGACAACGGGGGTAGCTACTGCGGCATTGCCTATGTGATGGCAAACGGCCCGAGGGCCAGTTTTGCAGATTGGGCATTCAGCGTAACCGATCGCGACTGCGTGTCGAACAATACCCTGACCCATGAGCTGGGACATAATATGGGCGATGCCCACGATCGTGCGAGCGGCGGCACCGGGGTCTATCCCTACTCGTATGGCTATCGGGACTCGATCGGAAAATTTCGGACGATCATGGCCTATCCTTGCCCGACGGTGTCCTGCCCGCGGGTGAAGTATTTTTCAAATCCGAAGATCGTGATCAACGGCCGACCGGCCGGAATCGATCACAGAGTCAACCCCTCGAACTCCGCGGACAATGCCCGGTCGATGAACGAAGTACGAAACGTCATCGCCGCCTGGCGCACAGGCACCACGACTTCTGCCGCCCCCGCGCCGAGCGGATCGAGGGACGCTCGTCTTGATGCTCGAGATGACCTCGATGACGATGCAGACGACGACTCGGATGACGACGCAGATGAAAACTCCTCGAACAAACCCCGAAAGGATGCTCCAGGGAAATCACGTGGAAAGTCGCCTGCACCGACTCCTTAACTGGTAGGATAAAGGGAGGACCGAATTTCGGTCCTCCCTTTTGTGGATACGAATGAGATCGCAGGATGACTCGGAGGAGAGGAAACACCATGTTTGAGCAATCCGCAGTTCAACGATTCACCCCTCTTTTCTTTGCGCTACTCATCAGCGTGCCAGGCCACATGGCGTGGGCCGACGAGGCATCTGGGCCAAAAAGCTTGTGGCGTACTGCTCCGAATCCTCCCCCCGTCGCCCAGCATCCGACTCCGCGAAAACCCTGGATGCTTCGCGATCGAGAAATCGAACTCGACCTTCCACTCCTACACATTTTAAAAGATGCAGGAGCCAGACCCCTACCCCGAATGACCATTGACCTCTTCGACAATATCACCCCTGAACTTGACGTCTCATCCACGGTCTCTCGAATCAACGACACCGCGGTCATCCGTGGAACGTTCAAGCCGCCCGTACAAGGCGACTTCACCTTTGTGATCACCGGAAATCTCTTGATCGGAACTATCCAGATCGGCCCTCGCATTTATAAGACCGACCATATCGGTAATGGTCGCCTGCGGTTGGTTGAGCTCGACCCCGATAAAATGCCGCGGGACTGATAGACCTCGCCCTTCCTCTCTATTCCTGCCGGATTGAGATGATGAGAGATGTTCGATTGAATGGAAGGGCGACTAGACCCGATCGCCGTTAGCTTTTCATCGGTGAGCAACCCCGGCACACCGATAAGAACCACCGGGGTGCCGCAAAGGATGACTTGGACTGGATAGGTTGTCTTCGGAATATCTATTACCTTAAGAAGTTTGGACTGTCCATCGACGCCTCATCTCCATGCCAATCAAACCGAGCAGACCCGTTGCAGTCAACACAAGTGCGCTGGGCTCCGGCACAGCTGTTGAGGCAAACGTACCATCAAGCTGAAGTGCCGTGGAGTGATTGAAGCCAAAAACAGGAAAATTGTCGAGCGCTGTGTATGCGATCAGATTTTGGCCCACGTTCAAGAAAGGTAACAGGCTCGAATTTTCAATTACAGTGTTGTTCGCAAATCCATTGGCATCGTTGATTACCTGATTGCCATTTACCCATACCGCACAGTCATCATCGCAACCGACGAATAGAGATGCCGACGAAGGAAGCATACCGAGAGAAAACGGATAGCGAATCCATACTTGCGTCTCAGTATTCGAGAACTGCCCTTCTGAACTCCAGATTATTTTCGTACCATTAAAAGCAGGATCTCCAACCACAGCGCCGTAATCATACAAGACGGTGGCATCCTGCCACCCAGAGTCGTCGAAAGCCGCATTACTATACCAACTGGTTCCACTCGGACTATCGGGGGTAATTTTCCAACTTGAATTTGTTTGCACAATTGGAACAGCGGCTGCGGTTCCTATCATACCAACGGTCGACAAGCACAGCGTTAGGCACATCACACCAACTGTTAGTCTGCTCGAAGCTCGTCTATTTCTTGTACTCATGATTCCTCCTAGATCCCGGCCTTAATTCATATCTTCCCTCATATTGCCTCTCGATCAGCACGATAAAAGATCCTTACGTTCACCTATTGAGTGTGCGGACTCTACACTGATTGCTTCAGTCCTCCTAGACTCAAAGATGGCTCTATGACATAGGTACAATTAGGGGGACTGAATGGCTCGGCGGCTTGTCAGAACTATTCTCCTGTGTGCGACGTTCGCCGAGTCTAAAGCTACAACTATTCTTCTTTCCCTGAGAGGGTAGCTATTCGCCACCGATCCGGCTACAATGCGCTCTCTTGCACTGGAACGTATGACCACGGCGACTCCTCAAACGAAACCGGCTCCGGAAACACTTCTTCAACGGACGTTGAATGCCGCGCTGAATGAGATCGGCACGGATTCCGTGCTGGCGGCAATCTTCCACCAAGAAAACGGGCCTCTCGTCGAGCATGCCTCACGTGGGTTTACACCTCGAGATGTTCAAGCGATTCTCCGTACCCTTTCGACACAAAGTGCCGCAGCCCTGACCCCGAACACAGCCGATCCCGACAGTGGACGTACCGTTCGGTTGCGGTTGATTACTCCCGGCGCCAAGGCTTTGCTCGTCGTTCCACTGCGCCATCTCAATCGTGTCTACGGATGTCTGGTGATCGGCAGGAAAGAAGGCGCTGCCTTTTCCAAAAAAGACCGATTGCAACTGGACCAGATGTGCGAGGGAATGACCAAGGCCTTGGATCGCGAAGGCTTGTTCAACACCGCTGCGGTACTCAGCCGTCCTTACGTGACACAGGAAGCAGCGCCTCCCCAGCCGGCTGGGGGCGAATTATTTCCACCCATGATCAAGCACTTCTCGCCGGAGCTGCAGGCGAAGGTTGAGGCAGTCCTGACGGAAGCCAACCAGTCTGTGGCCTACGACCGGGCTTGGGCCTGTTACTATGATCCGCTGGCGGGAAATGTAGAGGTATTAGGGGTCGCTGGTGATATCAAGGCTGATCAACGGGACACGAAGAAAGACCTGAAACCCGGCCAACGTCTCACGCTGGACAGCTCTGCAGCCGGATGGGCAGTACGGCACCGCAAACCGCGCGTGGACCATGACCTAGCCTCCACTCAGGGCCGCTTTCTTGATCACAAACAACTCTTTAAGGACCGATTTCAGTCATCCCTCGTCATCCCATTTTTCGTGAAGGGGCAAGTCGGAGGCACACTGACGCTGGGAGCAAAGGATCCGGAGCGGTATCAAACGACTGATGCCCGAACGCTGGAACCTACTATTGTTAAACTTGCCGATCTTTTTCAGACACCGGCGCCTCAAGCGCCTGCCCCGACGCCACCCGCTGAGTTCGGATCGCCAAGTCCTCAACCGGTTTCGTCGATACCGT
Organism: uncultured Nitrospira sp.; assembly: GCA_902500805.1. Classification (GTDB taxonomy): domain Bacteria; phylum Nitrospirota; class Nitrospiria; order Nitrospirales; family Nitrospiraceae; genus Nitrospira_D. Next base: position 73,578 of record CABVSA010000001.1, read on the forward strand.
CTGAGCCGATCATCAGAAAGCAAGAACGCCAATCGGCAATCGGGGAGTTCAGCGCATTCTTGGCGACGGAGATCCGTGAACCCTTGGCCTCCATTCGATCGCAGTTGGAAGAAGTGACCGGTGAGGGGATTCTTGATTTCGATCCTCAGACACGGGTGGAAAACGCCATGCGCGACTTGATCCGGATCGAGGCGATCCTTAACGAAATCCTCGATTTCGCTAAGCCGCTTGAGCTAAATCGGCATCTCTGCCGAATTCCAGAAGTGCTTGAGAGCGCGTTGGTGGTGGTTGGAACCGATCTTGAAGCGACCCGCATTCAAGTCGCAAAAGACTATGCCACCGTCATCGCTCCTGTGCGTGGTGATGAAGCGAAGCTCCAGCAGGCTTTCTTGAGCATTTTCCGGAACGCCTGTGAGGCTATGTCTCCCGGCGGACAGCTCACCATCGCCGTCACACAACATCGAGCCGGTCGCGGGTTCGAGGTGCAGATTCTGATCAAGAACAACGGGGTACCGATCCCGGCTGACATTGTGGATAAAGTGTTTGAGCCGTTTTTCACGACGAAGCGGTCGGGCATTGGGTTAGGCCTGCCCAGCGTCAAGAAAATCATCGAAGAACACCACGGGACGATCGCGATCGGAAGTGCGGCCGGTGAAGGCACCACCGTGACCATCCGCCTCCCTGGTGTGAGTCGTGGACCAACATTCCGTCACCGTGGACGAGGTCGGCGACCTCCACGCCGTCCAGGTTGACCCGAGTCTATTCATCTCGACTCACCTTCGGAGGGCTCCGGGAGACTGTCCGTGTTTGACAGAAACGGCTACCGATCGCTATGATTCGATCGGTGCCTTTGTGTAACGAAGATGCTCCATCGTGTTGTGATCCTCATTCACTCTTCTATTCTCAAAGGGAGAACGGGTATGAAACTTGTCACTGCTGTAGTCGCCACAGCCTCCGCAGTCCTGTTTGGTCTTTCCATGGCCTCAGCCAACCCAGCACTGCTTCCCAAACATGAAGGCTATCCGATGAAAAACTCTGGTAGCCCTGTCACGGGCCAACCGACTGCGAACGATCCCGGGCAATCGGATGCGCATGGGACCTCTTCATTGTTGAAATCCGTGGACTCAGTGAAGAACGCAGAGCAGAAGCTGACCAAAACCGACAATGCGCGGATCACCGAGGGGCAGGGCGCCGGCAGACTTCCACATGTAGAGGGACCGCAGATTACAATTGCGCCACCGGTGACCTCTGCGACCAAGATCACCAGCGATCGCAAAATCGACTAACCAGTTTCTTGTATTGTGAAACAATAGCCAAGGGGAAGTCCTTTAGAGGGACTTCCCCTTGGCTTTGTGTTTCCTAGGGGAACTGCTCCTAGGACCATTTCCCTCGATTAATCGAAACCGCCACGGCTTCCTCGCCCACTGTCCCGCGTACTCCACCCCAATGCGCGGGAAGGTACCGATCTGGTTTTCAGAGACTCTCTGACCTCGATCTTGAAACCAGATGGATCGTCCATCTGTCAGATCAACCTGATGCAATGACCGATCGATGCCCAGCTCGCGGCAGAGCTTTCCGGGGCCGTCGATCAATTCGCCATCCACGTCAATGGCTCGGATCAACACGGCGGCAGGAAAGTCTACCCGTTCCGTCACAACATTCAGCATGTGGTACATGCCGTAAATCAGATAGACATACGAGATCCCTGGTGGACCAAACAAAACCTCCGTCCTTGCTGTCCGCCCCTTAGAAGCATGACAAGCCTTATCTTCCATCCCGACGTAAGCCTCGACTTCAATGATTCTTCCAGCAATAGCTCTCCCCCCATTCTCACAGACCAGGTACTTGCCGACCAGTGAATGGGCGACGGTCAACGTGGGGCGATTGAAAAAGGATCGAGCAAGGATCTTTGGCATAGCAATACTGGTGGATGGTAAAGGACGAATACCAATGGTTGATGGTAAATGGGCGAGCCAAAACTTTCAATTCCTCATCGCCCATTCGCCGTTCAGAAGTACCACGCCATCCCCCCCATCACCGTCCGCGGAGTGCCCGGTACAAAGTGAATGTCCGTCACCCCAGTCGGCTCAGTCCTGAGGCGCGACTCAAACGAGAAAATGGCCTGTTCCCATTGCGTATTGAAGAGGTTTTGCACGAAGAGAAACGCCTCGAGCCGCCCATGCGGTAATTTGACGGGGATCCGATAGCGTTCGGAAAGGTCAAAGGTAATCCATGAAGGCGACCTGATGCTCCGATCTTCAACCAGCGGCCGAACTCCGAGATAGGTGGCTTGCAGTTGCGAAGTGAGCCCTTCCGGCCATTGGAGGATCGCGGCTCCATACGCGGTGTATTCCGGCGCCAACGGAATCGCATCTCCATTACGAAACTCCGCATGCGTCCAGGTAAAGCTCCCGTTGACGTAGAGCGGCCCCCACACCTTACCCCTAGCAGCGACTTCGACTCCCTGACGCCTGGTTGCCCCGCGAATCTCTGTTGTCCCTTCATCACCGACTAGGACGAGTTCTGACTTGAGATCCAGTCTCCATGCTGTGGCGATCAGCTCGAGCCCTTCCGGCCCCCATGGCCTCGAGCGGATCCCCACCTCATAGTTTTGGGATCGGGCAAGCGGGGCAGCTCCCAACGACACAGCTGATCGAGCATCATTGCTGTGAAACCCCTCGCCGTAGTTGAGGAAGAACTCCGTCCCGGCCCAGGGACCAAGAATCATGCTCATTTTGGGAAGAATAATCCCGGAACCCTTTCGCCCGTCTGGCTGGTCGGCACAAGTCGCGCATCGGTTACTCACATCAAATGTAAAAAACTCCCCGCGTACCCCTCCGGACAATCTCAGCCACGAGAGCGGCTGTACTTCTGCCTTGACGAAAGGCGAATAGGATACCGTGCGGGCATCACTGTCGATTGTCGTACCGGTCGGACTCCGCAGGGTCTGGGTTCCCAACTTCACATGCGCATCGTCGACTCGCGTTTGAAACCCCACAGTGCCAACAGTCGGTATGCCCAGCAATTCGATTCGCTGTTTAAATCCGATGTCGCCGCCATAGATAGCCCGACGATCGAATTGCGCAAAGCCATCTCCCTTCACGGGATCATTCAGAAAAAACGTGAAATCCGTGAACAGATCCAGCCGATAGTATTGACCATAGGCATTGGCAAAAAACTGCCCGCCGGTGGTGGTATCATAGTGATAGTTCACGTTCCCTGTCGTACGGAGTGTATTGCCTCCTTCATATGGATTGATGGAACCGAACCGATCCAGAATCCCCGTACTCAGCGCACGGAAGGGAATTTCACCGGAACCATCCCATTTAGAGTGAAGGAAGGTGGCCTTCACACTCAGCTCATCTCTCGCGGTCAGATTTGTCGTGACCTTCCCCAACAGATTGGTCCGAGTGTATTGATTGTCATTGATGTACGGACCGTTCGTATAGAATCCCTCTGCCGCGAATAACGTACGCACACGGTCTTTTGTAGGCGAGAGCATCAGGAGGTACCGCTGCGTACTGTATTCCCCACCCGCTCCCTGAACGAGTCCTTCCTTGACCATATCGCGCGTCCGAAAATTGACCGATCCCGCCGTCACGAAATCTCCATATTCCGGAAGATACGACCCTTTATGAACATCAACCCCCTCGATGGTTTCCGGGATGATGAAGTTCAGATCCGTATAGCCTTGCCCATGTGCATGCGTGCGCAGATTAATCGGCATGCCATCAAGGAAGAAGCCGACGTCTGTCCCGTGATCCGCGTCGAAACCTCGCAGGAAGTACTGATCGGCCTTTCCCCCTCCACCTGAGTGTTCCACGGCCACGAAGCCTGGAATCAGGCGCAGGACTTGTGCCGGTCGACCCTGAGGTTGGAGCACGATTTCTTTGTCTGGAATGAACTGCTGGGAAGAGGCTGCCACAGGCCGTTCACCAACGACGGCGATTTCAGGGACTTCCAATTCCGGTTCATCCGGATCATGAGCCAAGACCACGCTGCTCCAACAGAGCGCCACGACAAGCCAGACCCAACAGGTCACAATCCCTGATCGTTTATCTGTACGCCATCTCATGAGACGAGCTTCTAACGAAGGGCTTTCCCCGTGGTCGTCATGGTCAACTTCCCGTGCTTGACACCCTTCACGCTCACGAGCGCGTCGGCCACTTTTCGAATCTCCGACCCTTTGCCTTTGACGACCAAGACCTCAAGGCAATGGTCATGATCAAGATGCACATGCATCCCTGAGAGGATGTGCCCATGGTAGTCGTGCTGAATGTCCGTCAACTTATTCGTCAGATCGCGTACGTGGTGGTCATACACAAACGTAATCGTCCCCACGGTTTCCTTGTTCTCATCCCACTCCTGGCCCACGAGGTTGTTTCGAATCAGATCGCGCAAGGCTTCGGAACGATTAGTGTATTTACGTCGTTCGATATGCCGATCGAATGCATTTAACAGATCATGATCCAGTGAGACACCGAACCGTACCAAGTTCCTCACGGCCTGCCTCCTTCATATTAGTAGCACGATTTTCCATTTCATAGCACTGACGTAACGCAGAATCAACCTGCGTGTCTCACTACTGAATACAGTACGTAAACTTGTTGTGATTGGATTTCTGACTCAGCGAGGACCCTCCCCCTGGCCACGAACTATTTCAACAGCTCGTTCTGAGGAGAGGAAATGACGAGCAACAGGCACCCGTCGTCGGTCGAGGTATCATGGTGGACCGTCCCGGCTTCGGCTCGGTGATAATCACCGACCGCCATCTCACGACCGGCGATGGAGCACCCGCCTTCAAGAACATAGAGCTCTTCCACTGCAGCATGACGATGCGGGGCATAGCTGGTGCCAGGAAGAAAACGAAGGAGTGTCGTGGTCCTGCGGGAAACCGGGTCGAACGCGAGTAATTTGGCCGTCACTCCGTGGGCAATTTCTCGCCAAGTTCCCTCCGATGCCTTCACGAACGTGAGCCCATCTGAAGACGGGCGAGGAATCATGGAACGAATCACGAGCGTCCGCAGAAAGTTTGAAACAGCGGTCCAGCCAGAAGACCACCAAGTGGGCAAGGGGGCCGCATCTTGTGGAACACCAATCCGCTCTTCACTGACCCGTTCGTCGCCCTTCCGGTCTGCGATATCGCCCAAAGCCGGTAACGAGTCTTTGACCGCAAGCCGGACAGCCCAATGGGCTTGGATTCGAGAAAGGAGTCGTTCTCGAACAGCATCCCGAGGCCTGACCGGAATTGACCCTAACGCCACGGTGTTGGCAGCCAGCTCGAATAGTTCGACTTCTCGGTCGACTTCATTCGCAACCTGCTGAACCAGTCGCTCGCGAAGGGAAGATGGAGGTGTGACAGGAGCCACAACCGTACCAAGAACATAAACGGTTGCTTCATAGGCTGCTGCCGTCTGCCGCAGGAGATCCGACCCTTCTTGGAGCCTCACCTCAAACACCCGACGCTCCTCTGGATCTAGGACTCCAAGGGCATACAGCATGGCCTGTTCTTCCAGATCTTCCGGCAACGTCGTCTCCGTCATGGCTGTAAACCCGCTTCATACGGTGCCAAAGCCTCCCTCAGTTTGATGAGGCCCAATCTCATCCGTGTTTTCACGGTACCGAGAGGCACCTGTAACTTCTCGGCGATCTCGCTCTGGCTCAGCCCATAAAAATAAGCCAGGGCAATAGCTTGCCGCTGCTCAGCGGTCAACCCAGCCAGAGCCTCCTGGACATATCGGCGGCGTTCCTGGCCCTCCACGTTCTGTTCCGGCGTCTCGTCATCACTGGCGAACAACTCAACGGCCTCCAACGATTCGAGTCGCCCAGATTCGGTAGCCCTGGCACGCAACCGATCGATTGCTCTGGTTCGGGCCACCGTCATCAGCCACGCACCGGGAGCACCTCTCCGCTGATCATACGTATGAGCCTGTCGCCACACCTGTGTGTAGACATCCAAGGTGACTTCCTCCGCAGCCTCTCGGTTGTTGAGGATTCTTGAGATAAAGCCAAATACCTGTGGACTTGTACGATCATAAAAGGTGGCGAGCGCAGCCTGATCACCTTGGGCGGTGAGCGCAATAAGTTGGGCCCACTCGTGGTCTTGATCCAGCTTGGTCGGTTCTATGGTCATGGTCGACATACCGTCTTCCCCATGAAGCTATACGAGTCGACAGGGAAGATTGGATTGCCCATTGGATCGATGGTGCGCTGATAGGCGGACTATAGCACCGCCCCCATACCCCGACAAGCCGACCGGCTCGGAGGCATACATCCAATCTCGAAATCCTCTCGTAATGGTGAACAGACCGCCGGCAGGTGCTGAAGACAAACATAGATGATAGTCGCAGTTCACCATGTAGCGAGGGAGCAGAGACATGACACGACCCATGCTGTGGCCGCTAGGAGTCGCCTGTGCCGTCGGACTGTTGTCCGGCTGCAGTGGGAACGACAACGTGCCGATCATCACCCCCAGCGGACCTACTGCCGCCGTAGAAGAGCAGCGTATGGTTCAATCAGACGCCTTGACCGCTGAAGAAGCATCGCTGATCAGCCAAGCCGACTCTGACCCGGTTCCGGCTTCATTGCCGGACCTGTAATACACCATCAAGAAGCAGATGCCTTTCCAAAAGGAGGATCCCATGTTTGTTCGACTTCAACCATTCGTTGCACTTGTACTCACAGTACTCATGGCCTCGCCTGTCCTAGCGGCCAGCCATCGTGAAGCTCCGTTGATCTCAAACGATCCGGCCGCCGATATCACGGATTTTTATTTCTTCCGGAGCTGGCAGAACCCTGACAACGCTGTGCTCGTCATGAATGTCATTCCAAGCCAGGAGCCGGGGTCCGGCCCCAATTACTTCAACTTCGCCGATGATGTGCTGTATGAAATCCACATCGACAACAACAAAAACAACATCGCTGCAAACATCGTCTACCAGATCAGATTTAAGACCGAAATCCGCCAACCAGGCAACGTCTTTCCCTTGTCATATGTGGCATTACCGCCGATTACCGCCCTGGCTGGGAACGGGTCGGAAGGACTTCTGTTACGCCAGAGCTATACCGTCACAGAGGTTCGTTACGGTCAACGACCGAGAGACCTTGGAAACGGTGTCATGTATGCCGTCCCGTCAAATGTCGGGCCCCGCACGATGCCTAACTATGAAAACCTCGCCGAGAAGGGCATCTATTCTCTGAAAAACGGGGGTAGGATCTTCGCCGGGCAGCGTGACGAAACGTTCTACATCGATTTGGGAGGAACGTTCGATACGCTCAATCTCCATATCTCGCCCATCCTGTCACCGGCTGATGATGCCAATGACGCCATCATCGTCGGAGCGCCGAGTTCCGGCACTGCTGATACATTCAGTGGTTTCAACGTCAATACCATCGCGTTGGAGATTCCCATCAGCGAGCTGATCGGGTCGAACGGCAACAAGGTGCTTGGCGCCTATGCCAGTACAAGCCGGCCAAAGGTCACGGTCATCAAGAAGAATGGAGATCGCGACAACAGTTCCCGGTTTGTTCAAGTGGCACGCATGGGTAATCCCCTCGTGAATGAGTTGATCATCGCGACGAACATGAAGGACAAGTGGAACGCCACGGATGCGGAAGACGAGAACGAATTTGTTCCGTTCTACTGTAACTCGGCACTGGCCACGGCACTCAATGTCGTAGTCAGTACGGGGTTCCCCACAAGCAATCGTGAAGATCTAGTGAACGCCCTGCTTCGTTACGCACCGGGACCGGCGGTCTGCGGATCGGGCAAGACCAACGAGGCATTGGCCGACCTCCTGCGAGTCGATTTGGATGTGCGACCGACCCCAGCAGGTGGGCAGCGACGATTGGGCCCACTCGCGCATGACGCCAGCGGCAATGCAACACCCGATCGAGCAGGCTGGCCGAACGGGCGGAGGCCGAATGACGATGTCACCGATGTAGCGCTTCGCGTCGTGGCCGGCATCCTGACAAACCCAGCCGTCCCGAACCTGGGAGACGGCGTGAATTTCAACGTCGGAGCAGTCGGTAGCAACAAAACAGCGAATGGGATTGCGATGGAATTTCCTTTCCTTCCAACCCCATTCGACGGACGGGATCGTCGGCATATCGATCCCCAAGAAGCCTTCTAGCCATGACCGAGGGGTGCCGCGCTGATTCGCGGCACCCCGCATCGCAGACGGATGATTCAGCCCATGAAATCAGGACGGACCACGGTAGCGGCACCATCCCAACTTGCGCAGGCATGGCTCTCCTCGCTTGCCCTTCACGGATTCTTGCTGTGTGCGGTCATTGTGTTCACACGTCAATCTCCGATCACCCTTTCGACAGAACGGTTTCAATGGGATGTCACACTCGTCCAATCCACACACATACCTGAGGCGTCGACTCCAACCCCAAACGTTGCGATGCAGCCCAACGGACAAATGCTGGCTCCGCGCTCCACGGCAATACATCGATCCCCTCGAGCGGCCACTCCTTACCCCAAGGCAGTGGAAACCGTTCAGCCCATGGTTGATCCCAAGAGCATCAATCAACCGGAACCCAGTCTGTCAATGCACCAGGTCTCGCCTCAATTGGAATCGACTCACGCAGATCCGGCTCCCCTGGTGCCGCCAACGACTGATAAGCCATCACAACCTATGGCCGCGCAGATTGCCCCTCAGCCTGAAGATTTACCGAAGACTGAATCACCCAGCACGAGCTCTAGTATGATACCTGATCCTACTCCGTCTTCTGTCGAGCCATCTCCATCGCAAGGTGCAGCGGCAACACAGGTCGAGACTGTTTCATCTCCACGGCCTGACTACGGCTGGCTTCAACAGGCAATCTTCAGGCGATTGGAGGAGCTCAAGCGATCCTCCAATCCATTCCTCGATCACTCACAGCCGTTCAAGATTATGATCAAAGCCGTCGTGTCGAGAGAGGGGAACTTGTTGGACTCCATCATTGTCAAAAGCTCCGGTCTGGAACGTATCGATCAAGAAGCGATGGCCCTTGTGCAACGAGCTTTCCCGATGCAGTTCGACCGGACATTGGACCGGCAGCAGATCGTCATGCGGATTCCCATCACCTATTCGCGAGAGTAACTCCATGATTCGATCTCGGATGTTGCTAGTGCTCCTTGTACTCGGGTGGTCGACGATGAACCATATCGATCCGGCCTATTCTGAACCCTACCGCCCAACAGATGACCGGCAGGTGATCGAGCGGCTCAGTTTCAAATCATCAGATCCCGTCGCGCGCGAACTAGACGGCTTGCGTACAGACCTCAGACGCAATCCTCGCAACCTGGACTCTGCCGTAAAATTGGCCGCCCGCTACATTGAACAAGGCCGATCAGAAGGTGATCCCCGTTTCCTTGGGCAAGCCCAGGCCACGCTGAACCCCTGGTGGAACGAACCAACCCCTCCACCGGCGGCCCTGCTGCTACGCGCAACGATCAGGCAAAACGTCCATAACTTTGACCAGGCCTTAGCTGATCTGGACCAGCTGCTGACCGTACAACCTACCAACGCCCAGGCTTGGCTGACCAAGGCCTCGATCCTCCAGGTACAAGCGCGTTACGACGAAGCACGCCGAGCCTGTCAGCGCCTTGCCAGATTGGCGGCCCGCCACGTGCTCGTTGGATGTTTGAGCGATATCGGCGGGATGACCGGGCAAGCGGCCAAGAGCAAAGATCTGCTGCGACAAACCCTGTCGGATTCCGCTCTCTCAGGCCACGAACGGATTTGGATTGTAACCATCTTGGCAGAAACAGCGACCCGCACCGGTGCAATAGAAGAGGCTGAGCAAGCCTTTGCAGAAGCCTTCAAGGTCGGTATCAAGGATCAATACCTGCTCGGAGCCTACGCGGATTTCCTCCTTGATCAGGGTCGCTATCGCGATGTGCTCGCTATGCTCCAACATGAAACCAAATCCGATGGATTACTCTTGCGTCTCGCGCTTGCGGAACAGGCCTTGAACCTACCCTGGTTCCAGAACCATAAGGCCGAACTCGCATCCCGATTTACCGCGAGCCGCGAACGAGGAACCGCCACGCATGTCAGAGAGGAAGCGCGGTTCACGCTCACCATACTGCACGATGCTCAACAAGCGTTGCCCTTAGCCCAGGCCAATTGGAACGTGCAGCGAGAACCGGCGGATGCCAGGATTCTTCTTCAAAGTGCCCTTGAGGCAAAGAACTCCACGGCAGCTCAACCAGTCATTGAGTGGCTGAACACCAACCATGTCGAAGATATTCAGTTACAGCAACTTTCGAAACAGATTCAGGAGGCCACAGGGTGAAGCGTCTCATGGTCCTCATTGCTACACTGCTGCTGAGTCTTCCTGCTTGGGCACACAAGCCCAGCGACAGCTATCTTTCATTGACTGTCCAGAACAATCACGTTGAGGGCCAGTGGGATATCGCCCTCCGCGACCTCAATGATGCAATCGGTTTAGATAGTGACGGAAACGGTGAACTTACCTGGGGAGAGGTTCGAGGGAAGCACAGTAAGATCTCCGCCTATGCATTGTCTCGCCTGACACTCACAGCGGATCAGCAAGCCTGTCCGGCTCAGATCGTGGAACACTTGATCGATCGCCATACGGACGGAGCCTACGCAGTCCTCCGCTTCCGGGCTGATTGCAGCAAGGCTGTCGAACAACTCGGGGTGGAGTACCGTCTCTTGTTCGACATCGACGCCCAACACAAAGGGCTCTTGCACCTGACACAAGGCGGCCAGTCCAACACCGCAATCTTTAGCCAGGAATCTCCTTTCCGGGAATTCTCTGTGGCCGGACGCTCATACTGGAACGATATTATTCAGTTTGTTCATGAAGGTACCTGGCACATCTGGCTCGGGTTTGACCATGTCCTGTTCCTGCTTGCTCTCTTGCTCCCGGCAGTCATGGTCCGAAGGAATGGTCAGTGGCAGGCGGGTGGCGAGTTTTCAGCGGTGTGCTGGAACGTGTTGAGTATCGTCACAGCCTTTACGGTGGCCCATTCGCTGACGTTGAGCCTAGCCGCTCTTGACGTCGTCCGGTTACCCTCCCGGTTAGTGGAATCAACCATCGCCGCGTCAGTCGTGCTCGCGGGTCTTGGGAACCTCTATCCCGCGATGATGACGCGCCGCTGGATGATTGCCTTCGGCTTCGGCTTGATCCATGGATTTGGATTCGCCGCGGTCCTCACCGATCTAGGATTGCCGCAAGACTCACTGCTAGTGAGTCTAGTCAGTTTCAACGTTGGTGTGGAAATCGGCCAACTCGCCATCGTCGCCGCATTCTTGCCTTTGGCCTATCTCATCCGCCGTTCCTGGTCCTACCCGAGGCTCGTCCTCACCGGCGGATCACTAGCCGTGATTGCCATCGCGCTCGTCTGGTTCGCCGAACGGGCCTTCGATATTCAGTTGTTTTCCGTATAACGGACGCCTGACGACACAGGATTTTAGGAGAGACAAGCTAATATGACACGCACTCTACTTGACCAACCACTGGGAACTCGGTGACCGTCAGAACAGTCTAACAGTCTCCTGAAAAACTTGGTTTCTGCTTCGCGCGCCGTTGCAGAACGATAGAAAGAACTGTGGCACTCTACGCCTCAGAATGCTCAAAAAGGCCGTCCAGCAAGGCCGCAGCGAGCGAAGAGGCGAGGCGTACGCTTCGGTACGTTGAGCTTCTGAGTGATGCGAGAACGCCGCTGGGGGACTTTTTCAGCATTCTGCTAATCAAAGAACTTCTCTCCAGGAGGTCTCAATTCCAACTCGAAGGTCCAGGCCCCGGGCTTCTGCCTGGTCAACGCCCAATAGGTCTCAGCCATGTCCTCTGGATCGAGCAACGGTTCATTAGGGCCATCAGTCAGCTCGGCTCTCACGGCAGCCGTATCGATCACCCCGTCCACAAGAATGTGTGCGACATGGATGCCCTGTGGCCATAACTCCCGTGCGAGAGAATCGGCCAACCCGCGGACAGCGAACTTGGCACTACTAAAAGCAGGCGCCCCGTTCCGCCCCCGGATGGACGACGTGGCCCCCGTAAAGAGGATGCTTCCCCTGCCATGGGCGAGCATATCGGGCACGACCTGTTTACAACAGAGAAAGGCTGCCAGAGCGCATCGTTCCCATGTCGATCTGAACCCCTCCGCCGTCAACTCATTGAACCCACCCCACACTCCGCTGCCTACATGATTGATCAAGATGGAGACAGGCCCAAGCTCGCGACGCACCAAGGCAAACGCCTTGGCCACGGCTTCAGCATCCGTTAGATCTGTCGGTACCGCCAGCGCGCGTGCTCCCGACTGGCGCAGTTCGTTGGCCAGATCGTTCAAGAAGTCCGCCGAACGAGCAAGTAAAGCGACGGCACAACCTTCACGGGCAAACTTGCGAGCCAGAGCCGCACCCAATCCTGGTCCCACTCCAGCAATGACGACGATCTCTTGTGTCGATTTACTCATGCGACTCAACCTTTCGATCTGGCAACGTCAGACGTGCTTTCTCCGTGCGATCCCTGCTGTCGTGTCCCAAAACACACGATCGTGACTCTCGGCTCTGATGATAGTCGTCATCACCTTCCTCTGGCTCAGCAAGGAGACCGTTGATCTTCGACCATTGCAGCAGATTCATCTGGAAGAAGCCTAGAGGTCATCGTACAAAACAGAAGGATAGATGTCATCATCAGAATGGCAGAGGCTGCGAATATGCAAGTCATTTCCGGTGAACTCGCCTGCTTGACACTGTAGCCCCCTCTCGCCAGAAAGGAACCGCGTCCGATGGCAAAGACTTTGTTCATACTAGGAGCCGGATTTACAAAAGCCTTCGTCGATGAGGCTTTCTTGTCCGTTGATGGAGGGCACATCACTGCCTCAATGAGGGTTAAGTATTCCTCGGAAACTCATCGTTATGCTCGTACCATCTTGGATTATGAGATCGCTCAAGGAGTTGATATCGAGCGACTTATGACCCGACTCCACACCTATATGCCCCATGATTTTGAAAGGAAATGCACTCAAGAGCTGGAATACCTCTTTCACGACATCAAGGACCACTTTGTTAACCGATTACAAAAGCTAAAAGACGATAGGACAACATTGCCCAACGACCTTATAGATTTTGCTCGGTGGTGTATTAATAACGAGGCTGATTGCATTTCCTTTAATTATGACGATTTTCTAGATCATGCACTTTGGATGCACCAGAAACTGGGTAACTATGCGCCATGGTGCCCTAATAAGTATTGGCATCCCAATAGTGGATATGGTTTCTTCTGCCGTCCTGCAAGTTCCTGTATCAGGGATGAGAATCTGATAATGGGATCAAGTGCCATGCTCTTGCTCAAACTGCATGGTTCAATAAACTGGCGCATTAAACTTGGGGCATCGGACCCCTATCAGCTTGACTCCATTCTGCATCATGAAACGTGGAGTCAGCAGCCGGTAAGTAAGGATGTTGCTCCTATCATGTATGACGATCCCGCTGAGATTGAAAAACACATAAAACCTGAGCGCCTCCTCGTGCTGCCTGTACTTCAAAAGACAGATATCGTCCAACAACCCATTTTTCGACGCATTTGGGCAGAAGCTTTTGAGCGGTTAGGGAAAGCGGAGCGGATTATTTTTATCGGATATTCCATGCCACGGACCGATATAGCTACTGGGTTCCTACTCAGGGAAGCACTTCGTGACAAGAAAGACATTACAATAGTCAATAAGGTTGACCCTTCTTCTCATGAGTCACATGCACTAATTTCTGCTTATCAGTCTGTCATCCCTGACATTACGAAAGACAACTTCTACTTCGGCGGTGCCATTCCATGGATCACTGCCAATTTGCCATTATCCTGTGGCTAAACTGTGGCAGAACTATCGTGTCCGATATGGTTTCATCGGTTCTTCACCTGCCTGATGATCCTCTGTAAGTGATGGAAAACGAAACGATAGCAGGAGATTGAGGTCTATAGTCTCTGGGTCTGTAGAGGATTCAAATCTCGCAGCCTCCGTCTTCCAGGCAGAAGCCGTCTCGTTCCCTACTCCCCCTGAATCGGAACATACATCACGTTGCCCTGGCGGTTGACGAGCAGGAGGGCCAGATCGGTGGGTTTCAACGGCTCAGCGAAGCGTTGGAGCGCGGAAAACGTAGCCACATGTTGTCGGTTGAGTTCTAAGACCACATCGCCCGGTTGAAGGCCGGAGGCTTCGGCCAAGCTGCCTTCTTCGATATCCGTCACGACAACACCGTTGTTCACCGGTAAATCCATCTGGCGTGCCAAGGGAGGCGTCACGTCATCGAAGACCACCCCCGCAAGCGGGTGTACGGTTGAAGCGCTTGAGGATGCCGTCTGACTTTTCTTTGGCCGTTCGCGCGGCGCTTCCTGAATGACCAAATCGGCCTGATACTGTTTGCCCTCCCGAATGAGATCTACACGATGTTTGCTCCCGATCGGCGTCTGCGCCACCAGGTTCCGCAACTGTCCGCTATCCATAATCTCCCGCCCATCAAAGCGGACCACGACATCGCCGCGTTTTAAGCCGGCTCGTTCGGCAGATCCCTTGGCATGCACATCCGTCACGATCGCGCCTTTGACGTCCGGGAGGCGAAAGATCTTTCCCAATGAAGGGCTGACATCCTGTGTCGAGGCACCCAAAAATCCTCGTACCACGCGACCCGTCTTGATGAGGCTCTGCATGGCGGCACGGGCCATGTTGCTCGGAATCGCAAACCCGACCCCCACACTGCCCCCGGTGGGACTTGCAATCGCTGTGTTGATGCCGACCAGCTCACCATTGGTATTCACCAGGGCTCCTCCGGAATTGCCTGGGTTGATCGGCGCGTCCGTCTGAATGAAGTCTTCGAAATCCGCCACACCGACGTCGGCCCGCCCCACCGCACTCACAATGCCGAACGTGACGGTCCGGCTCAATCCCAGAGGGTTGCCGATCGCGAGCACGAAGTCGCCGACAGCTAGTTGGCTCGAATCCCCCCAGGCCGCGGTCGGGAGATTCAACGCATGAATCTTCACCACCGCCACATCGGTCTTTGGATCCGTCGCGACCACCTTCCCCTTGTATTGGCGACGATCGGCTAAAATCACTTCGACATCGACGGCATCAGCCACCACATGGTTGTTCGTCACGATGTAGCCGTCCGGCGTCACAATCACGCCAGACCCTTGCCCGTACTGCCGGCGTGCCGGTGGCTCTTTGAACAGACCGAACGGCAAGGCCTCGTCGCTGAACGACTGATCACGCACCATGACGGTGGAGGCAATACTGACCACCGCGGGAATCACTTTATTGGCGGTCGCCTTGACTTGGCCCTGAAGATCGTGGCTGGTGGCGAGAGGAGTCTGTTGCGTTCCAGCCAGTCCGAACCCCGGAACCGCCAGGCCGACAAGGATCGCGCATGCAAAACGTTGCATCCTACTTCGTGGGTTGCTTTTCACCGATACGCCTTCTCTCCTGCCTCAATAGTGAGCGCCAGCTTATCACGCAGAATAAGCACAAGCATGCACAATTCGATATGACGGCTACCATCCCCTGGAGACTTCACGCCTATTGAATCTTGCCACATCTACACGAGAGCCATCGCCCTCTGAGCCTTCTTCTCAACACGGTCTTCGATCCACCGATACAACACCGGCAGGACGATCAACGTCAACAGAGTTGATGAAATCAATCCACCGATCACCACGGTTGCCAGTGGCCGTTGAATTTCTGAGCCAGGCCCGCTTGCCAACAACAGCGGCATCAGTCCCAGCGCGGCCACCATTGCCGTCATCAAGATCGGACGAAGCCGACGGACCATGCCGGTCAGCACCGCCTCATCCAAGGGCAGCCCCTGTTGTCGCAACTGGTTGATATAGGCGATCTTTACCACTCCGTTGAGGACCGCTACACCAAACAGTGCAATGAACCCAACAGATGCTGGAACCGATAGATAGAGTCCCCCGATCAACAGCGCGACAAAACCACCGACCATCGCAAAGGGGATCGCGAGAAGGATCAGCACCGCCTGCCTGACATTCCTGAATGTCAGGTACAACAGCAGAAAAATCAGGCCAATGACCACCGGAACTACGATTGCCAGACGAGCCATCGCCCGCTGCTGATTTTCGAATTGTCCTCCCCAAGTGACATAATAGCCTGGCGGCAATTGCACTAGACCGGCCACGGCCCCCTGAGCCTCCTCCACGGCCCCGACCAGATCTCTCCCAACAACGTTCGCCTCGATGACCACTCTGCGGCTGGCCTGTTCACGGCTGATCTGAGCCGGACCTTCCACGATTTGGATGTCGGCCAGCTCCCGCAGAGGGATCCGAGCACCGTCCTGTGCCGTCACCCAAAGCGCCTTGATCGACTCGACATCGTTCCGTCTGTCATCGGGAAACCGCACCACGATCGGAAATCGCCGTTGCCCTTCAAAGACATCTCCGGCACGAATCCCGGCACCGACGGCTTCAATCACTTCCGTGATATTGGCCACATTGATGCCATGACGCGCCACCTTGGAGCGATCGACGTCGAGCTTCAAGTAATACAGTCCCGAAACCTGCTCGACACGGAGATCGGAGAGACCCTTCACTTGCCGCAGCACACGAATGATCTCTTCAGCCTTCACCCGTAAGACATCGAGGTCGTCTCCGAAAAGCTTGACCGCGACTTGAGAGCGAACACCAGATACCAGCTCATCCACACGCATCGCGATCGGCTGAGATAGCCCAAACATAATGCCAGGGACCTGCCCCAGTCGCTGACGTATCAGTTGTTCAATCTCACGTTTGCTGCGTGCCTTCCAGTCCGATTCAGGCTTGAGCAAGACGTACATGTCGCTCAGCTCCATTCCCATCGGATCCGTCCCTAACTCATTGGCACCGGTGCGAGTCACCACCGAACGTACATCAGGAAGCTCCAACAACAGCCGCTCGACCTGTCCCGATATGTTGAGTGATTCAGTGAGACCGATGCTCGGTAGCCGCACCAAATTCACCACGATCGACCCTTCGTCCATGATCGGTACGAACTCCCGTCCAATCAAAGGAATGAGTGCGAGGCCTCCGACCAATACCATTGCTGCTGCCGTCACAACCACGGGGGTCCGACGAATGGCACCCTCTAAGAGCAAGCGATACAGCTTCCGCCCTGTGGCCAAGGCCTGGCTTTCCTCTCCCACGGATCGAGGCCGCATGAGAAGGACCGCCAGCACCGGTATGACCGTCATTGAGAGCGCCAACGAACTCAGGAGAACGATCACCACCGTCAGGGCCAACGGGATAAACATCTTGCCTTCGATCCCTTGAAGCGCGAGCAAGGGAACGAAGGTCAACGCGATAATCAATTCCCCGAACAGGCTCGGCCGTCGAACCTCCAGCACTGCATGAAGGACCAGAGGAAGCCGGTCCGAGACGGTCGCGAAGGAGGTGTGCTCTCTGGAGCGTTCGCTCAAATGCCGCTCGATATTTTCCACTTGCACGATCGCAGCATCGACGATCATCCCCAGGGAAATGGCTAAGCCGCCCAACGACATCAGATTGGCCGAAAGGCCGACCCGTTGCATGATCAAAAACGTGGTCAGCGTGGCAAGCGGTAAGGTCAGAGCGACGACCAGCGCACCGCGCAGATTTCTCAGGAGCAGATAGAGGACAAGGACAACAACAACAGCCCCTTCCAACAAGGCTCGCTCGACCGTGTCGAGCGCCCGGGTCACCAGTTCGATCCGGTCATAGAACGACGTGATCGTGACACCATCCGGCAACAGCCGGTTGATCAGTCCCACCTTCTCCTTCACCGCTGAAACAACTTGTCGGCTGTTTCCCCCGCGCAGCATGACGGCGATGCCTTGCATCACTTCGCCGATTCCGTCCCGTGTGACACCGCCTAAGCGAACAGCATGTCCCAAGCGAACCTCCGCAACGTCCCGCAGGTAGATCGGCGTCCCCTGACGGGCCGTTACGACAATGCGTTCCAAATCTTCAGTCGAACGAGCCAGACCCTGGCCATAGATCACCAACTTATCGCCGCCTCGCTCGATGTAACTGCCGCCGGCATTTTGGTTGTTCTCGGTCACCGCTGCCTGAACCTGCCGCAGGGTGAGGCCCAGGCTGGTCAAGCGATTGAGGTCCACGAGCACATGGTACTGCTTCGACAATCCACCCAGGGTATCGACATCCGCCAGCCCTGGGACAGCCCGCAACATCGGACGAATCATCCAATCATGGAGCGTCCGTAATTCCTGAAGGTTCTGTGCTGGCCCTTCCACGAGGTACATGAAGACTTCACTGAGCCCCGTACTCGCAGGCCCGAGGACGGGCTCGGCTCCCGGCGGCAACTGTGCACGAACCTGAACCAGCCGTTCCAAAACCAACTGCCGGGCGAAATAGTTATCGACTGCATCCTCAAACACCACTGTAATGACTGAGATCCCGAACCGCGAAACCGATCGGAGTTCCGTTTTCCCAGGCAAGTTGATCAACTCAATTTCAAGGGGAAACGTGACAAGGCGCTCGATTTCCGGAGGCGCTAAAGACGGAGCACGGGTAATGACTTGGACTTGAACCGGCGTCACATCAGGAAAGGCATCGATCGGCACAGAGCGGAATGCGACCGCTCCACCGATACTCACGCCGAACGCCGCCAGCAGCACGATGACCCGCTGCTCAAGCGATGTGCGGATCAGCCGTTCGATCACAGCGGGCCTCCCATGGACATCTGCCCGCGAAGCGCTTCGGACTTGAGCGCGTAGCTGCCTTCCGTCACGACCTCATCACCTTCCTTCAGTCCGGCCTTGATCTCGACATACTCGGTCGACGACTCCCCGATTCGTACTTCGAGCCATTCAAACTGTCGTGAGCCTCGTGTGACGAAGACCATGGTGCGGTTGCCGACCTGTTGCAATGCAGCGCTCGGTACGGCCAAGACCGATTGTTCCTGCGTCCGTACCGTCACCTCGGCGAACATTTCCGGACGTAACCGCCGGTCTGCGTTGGGAATCTGCAATCGCGCCGTCACCGTCCTCGTAGCCGGGTCGATCATGGCGCCGATATAGGTAATGGCGCCCTGAAATACCGTCTCCGGATAGGCCGCAACTCGAACCTCCACCGCAAGACCGGCTTTCAGCATCCCGATCTGCTGCTCAGGAAAGTCAGCCCTGACCCATACGGTGGAGAGATCCGCCACGGTGAAGAGCGTCTTGCTCGAATCGACCACTTCACCGACCGTTGCATTCCGCTCGATGATTTCACCGGAGAAGGGGGCCCGCAGAAACACCTGAGCCACTTCGGCATGGGGCAATTGTTCGGCGGACAACCGCTCAATTTCTCGCTCCGCCATCCCTAACAAGTGAAGCTTCTCTTCTGCTGCGTAGAGCTCAGCTTTCGCATTTTCATGCTCGGCCTCACGTCGCTGATATTCGCTGATCCCGATCGCACCCTCAGCCGAGAGCGCTTTGGCCCGCTCAAAGGCTTTTTCTACGACCCTCATTGCCGTCCGCCGCTTGCGATATTCCAGCTGCGCCTCACCAAACGCCGGACTATCGAGCAACAGAAGTCGTTCTCCGGATTGCACGCGATCGCCAAGATTGGCATAGACGGCCACAATGCGTCCCGGCACTCGTGGACCGAGATGGGCCAACCGGTTCTCATTGGGTAAAATCTTTCCTCCCTGCGCCTTCAGCGACATTCGCATGGCGCGGTGGCCCACTTGCTCAGTACGAATCTGTGAGAGTAGTGAACTCCCCTCCGGCAGCTCAATCACACCGGCTTGAGTTGCGGGCGGTATCGCTTGCGGAAGCCCCTTCTGCGTCTCGTCTTGTGCTGGCCGGCACGATGCGGATACTGCAGCAATCGCTACGGCTACGGTAAGCCATACAATAGATTCCAGCGAGATAGCCTTCCTAGAAGCCATCTTGGCACCTCTCCTCCCACCGTGGCTCTTCGTCCAAGGCGTGTCTCTAACCAAGCTAGATAGAGTAAACTGCAGGACGTTTATGCGAGGAGATTCGGGGGACCGCGCGATGTGATGGTATGAATAATTAGGAAGGAAGATGGAAGAGTGGCGACGCTCCACCGTATCCAGGCATTCCGCTCCACGCCGATATCAGCATTCGGCGAAAGCCCGAGCACTTGAATGAGCAGCGGCTTGAGGGATTTACGATCGGTCGAATCGGTCAGGAGCGACAAACCGAACTCTGTATGGCTGTCACCCGAATGTGCGAATTGTGCGTGACCGCGAGCTCCCTGCGCTGGTTTGTCGAACTCACAGTCGAGGTCAGGAGACCATACAGTGTGAGCCGTCCCACCATGAACATGCCCAACTTCTCCATGACGATGATCGGCCTCGGGATGCACATGGAATAGAGGAGCCGCCACCATCCACAAGGATGTCCAGGCCAAGACCATCAGGCGAGACCAGAAACGTATGTTACGGCCTGATCGCTTCACACTATGAGGCTAGCACAGTTATTCAAATGCATCAAACATGATGCGCCATGCTGATCTCGACGACTCGTGCAGGACGAAAGAATCGATTGCACTGCGGCGAGCAACCCCAACGCTCCTGCCCGCTTGAGCAAAAGACGTCTGGATATTACCTGATCATTCCTCATCGTTGAGCGGTACGCCTAAGGTGACTAGAGCGCCAGTTTACGCAATCGAAGCGCATTGGAGATCACGGAGACGGAACTAAACGTCATCGCAGCACTGGCTATCATGGGGCTAAGAAGCACGCCAAAAAGCGGATACAACACTCCCGCCGCCACCGGCACACCCACGAGGTTATAGACGAAGGCAAAGAAGAGATTCTGCCGGATATTCCGCATCGTCGCTTTGCTCAACCGTCTGGCCCGAACCAACGCACGAAGATCACCCTTGACCAGCGTCATCCCTGCACTTTCAATCGCGACGTCGGCACCGGTTCCCATCGCGATGCCGACATCCGCGAGCGCCAGAGCCGGCGCATCATTGACCCCGTCGCCCGCCATCGCCACGACGCGACCTTCAGCTTTCAGTTGGGCAATAACCTCGCCTTTCTGGTGAGGCAACACTCCAGCTCTCACATCGTCAAGCCCCAGTTGTCTGCCCACGGCATTGGCTGTCTGCTGATGGTCCCCGGTCAACATGACCAGCCGAATCCCGTCATCCTTCAGCATGCGGACAGCATCTCCTGTCGAGGCCTTAATCGGATCGGCCACGCCAAGCAAACCTCCTGCTTTTCTGTCGATCCCGACAAAGACGACCGTCTGTCCCTCTTGCCTGAGTCGATCTGCCTCTGCTTCAAGCGTGGCCATCTCACCGCCCGTCACTCCGATCGTCTCCCTCAAAAATGACGCCGTCCCGATGGCCACAGAATGATTCTCAACAAGACCGGAGACTCCTTTGCCTGTGGTGGATTGAAACTGTCTCGACGTAACCGTGGGAATCTTGCGGCTCCGTGCGCCAGCCACGATAGCCCCTGCCAGCGGATGCTCACTTCCCTGTTCAAGACTCGCAGCCAAACGGAGCACTTCTTGTTGGCTCCAGGCAGGAGTCGTATGGACGGTCATCAAGACCGGCTTCCCCTCGGTTAATGTTCCGGTCTTGTCAAACACGATCGTATCCACCTTGCCCAAGACCTCAAGCGCTTCTGCCTTCTTCACGAGCACACCTGCTGTCGCCCCCCGTCCTGTCCCAACCATGATCGACATGGGTGTCGCCAACCCCAAGGCGCACGGGCACGCAATGATCAGTACCGCCACGGCATTCACAAGCGCGTAGGCCAGCTTGGGCTCAGGCCCCCAGAGAGCCCAGGCAATTGCTGTCAGAACCGCCACCGACACGACAAGCGGTACAAAGTACCCCGCTGCAACGTCTGCCACCCGTTGAATCGGGGCACGGCTCCGCTGCGCATCACTGACCATCTGGACAATCCTTGCAAGCAACGTCTCGCGACCGACCCGCTGTGCCTGCATGAGTATGCTCCCGGTGCCGTTCATCGTCCCGCCGGTCACGGGCACTCCAATCTCTTTCGCGATGGGAATCGATTCCCCCGTGATCATCGACTCATCAACCGACGTACTCCCTTCCACCACCACCCCATCGACCGGCACCCGTTCACCCGGCCGCACGCGCAACCGGTCCCCTACATGCACCCGATCCAGTGGAACATCTTCCTCGCTCCCATCCGGACGGACCAATCGAGCGGTCGCCGGAGCCAATCGCAAGAGACTTTTGATCGCGGAACTCGTCTGACTCCTCGCCCGCAGTTCCAACACCTGTCCAAGCAACACCAGCACCGTAATCATGGCGGCTGCTTCGAAATAGACAGCAACAGTTCCGTCGGGTCGATGAAAGGATGCGGGCAGGAGCGTTGGGAGCAGCGTCGCCAGCACACTGTATCCAAAGGCGGCCCCGGTCCCAATGGCGATCAGTGTGAACATGTTCGGCGCACTGTTCACGATGGAGACCCACCCTCGTTGAAAGAACGGCGCGCCACCCCAAAGCACCACCGGCGTGGCCAGCAGCAGCTGCACCCAGTTCAGCACCGCCCCTCCAAACCGATGGTGGAGCGGCATGCCGGGAATCATGTCGGACATCGCAATCAGCATCACCAACACCGCCGGTCCCAAGCAGATCCAAAATCGGCGACTCATGTCCTCCAATTCAGGGTTGCCGACGTCTTCGGCTGAGACCACTTTGGGCTCAAGCGCCATTCCACAAATCCGGCAGGCTCCCGGTTGAGTCTCCAGTACCTCCGGATCCATTGGACAGACATACTCGACGACGCCACCAGCAGGAATCGCAACGGGTTTGGGGACTCGCTGGGCAGGTGGAAGCAGGTAATACTCAGGATCATCACGAAATTTTTCAAGGCACCGCGTGGCACAGAAGTAATAACGTTCCCCTCGGTATTCGTAGGAACCGGCAGCCGTGGCAGGGTGCACCGTCATCCCGCAGACCGGATCAATCTTGCCTTGCCGGACCGGCTGCATCATGGGAAGCGGCTTCCTTGAGGCGGGCATCGTGATCACATTGAGCGGCTTCTTGCTCAACGCGCGCGCTGGGTCCTCTCGAAATCGCTCCAGACAAGAAACCGCACAGAAATAGTACGTCGTGCCGTTGTAGTCGTAACGGCCGGCTGCCTTCTCGGGCTCGACGGTCATGCCACAGATAGGATCGATAGCCATATTCATTCCGTGGGGGGGGTGAGGGGTTAGGCGTGAGGGGACAAATATGGTCCTGCGCTACCACCCACAGCTCTCGTTTCTACTTTCCGTCACTCACCGTACCCTTCACCCCTTACACCTCACCGTTCAGCGCTTCGCATCCGCTTCCAAAATACTTCGGATGATGGTGATGACGTTCTCCGGCGTCATGTTCACCCCATCGACCTTAATGTTTCCGTCCAAGAGGATTGAAGGCGTCGACGACACCTTGACCCGTTCACCCCACTTCCGCCCCTCTTCGAACAGCCTGGCCGGTTTTCCGCTTTCCATCCCAGCCTCAAAGGCCGCCACATCCAAACCGACCTCCTTGATCAGCAAGGAGCGAATCGAACGATCCAGCACCCCATCGAGTTTGTCTTTGTGAATGGTACGAAACAGGAGGGCCTTCATCTGATCGCCTTTCCCCATGATCTTGGCCTGCTCGTACATGTCAAAAGGGGTCGGCAGCTTCCCCGGGATGACGGGAAAACCGACCATTGTCACCTCAACCCGATTCCCGAACTCTTTCAGGAGGAGAGGAACCCCCGTCTCTTCGAAGTGATGACAATGCGGACAGTAGAAATCCGCAAACTCGATGACTTTGACTTTCCCCGGTTGATGGGTGGACGTCTCATCCTTGAGAATCTCGAATTTCCCCTTCAGCTCAGGGTTGGTTGCCTGTGCCACGACGGGAGCAAGCAACAATCCCGCCACTCCCATCGCCCAGACCACCGTTGTCCACCTCGACCTCGTCCGATTCTTCATGTCCGACTCCTTTCTCAGATTAAGTGGGCGAGGACTATTATAACGGATGGAGAGCCCATGTGCGCTTTGTTATAATTGCTTCCATGTACCGACTCCTTGCTGTAAGCCTCTGCGCCGCAATCATCATCTCCGGCTGTGCCTTCACCAGCGATCAAACCGAGACGCTCTCGTCCGGCGCACCTCCGTTGACCTTTGTGCAAGTGAAAGCCGGCCCTGAGTCCTACAACGGACAACCCGTCACATTCGGAGGCAAGGTGCTGGGAGCGCGCCGGCTCAAAGAAGGGACTAGAATCGAAATCCTCCAGTTGCCATTGGCCGACTCACTTCAACCGACCACGGATCTCAGCACCTCTCAAGGTCGGTTCGTCGCACTGCGGAAGGAGTTTCTTGACCCCGCAACCATCCCCGCAGGCACATTCATCACCGTGACGGGTGAGATGGCAGGTTCTATAACCTTGCCGCTCGATGAAACGGAGTACAGTTATCCTCTTGTGACTGCAACCAGTTTTCGTGTGTGGAGCGAGCAGGATCAGGAAGCTCCACGCATTCGCCGACCTCTCGGCCCTGGCCCCTATTGGGGGCCCTACTGGTCTCCCTATTGGCACCCCTGGCCGTATTATTGGTAAACCCAAAAGCGCAAATCAGACTGCGGTGATGGAGTCATCCTACGCCGTCTACTCAGCGTGCCGAACATGAATGTATACGAAGTCAATCCCATGGAGATATACCGATGAAGAAGATGAGCCGCCGGAAAGATATACAGGAAAAACCTGCCTCTTCAAACCTCAGCTCGTCGGTCGTGGCGACACTGAAAGAAGAGATCGTCCATTGGCACTACCCGCCGGAACATCGGTTGACTGAAGATGGATTGTGCCAACGGTTTGGGATGAGCCGCAGTCCGATTCGAGAGGCACTGCGCGTCTTGACCTCCTATGGCTTCATCAGAAAACTGCCCAATCGAAGCTATGTGGTCAAGCAGTACACGACCGAGGAAATTGAGGAGCTCTACGAAGTACGCCAGGCGCTGGAACTCTATACCGTCGAACGCCTAGCCAGTCCTGATACCCTCACACAGCACCAGGCTGATCTTGATGACCTTCACCACACCTGGACGGAACTCCTGAATGAAACGTCCAAGCAATCAGAAGAATTCGCGATCCTCGACACCCTCTTCCACGACACACTCGCCCGCGCCTTGGGGAACACCTTCCTGCTCCGAAACCTTCGCACCATCAATGAGCGCTTGACGCTCTTTCGAATGCTGGATTTTGAAAGCCCGGAGCGCGCCGAGCGAACCTGCCGCCAACACCTGGAGATTCTGAATCGGATCATGGCGAAGGATGCGGTAGGTGCACGCGAGGCCATGTGGGAGAACATCGAAGCGGGGCGGAATCACATCAGAAGCACGATCAAGGATGCGCTGGCTCGATCGTATCTCAAGAAGAGGTAACAGACGCAGCTGCTCAGGGGACAAGGGACGGATTGGATGTGAGCACGGAGCATGAAGCCGCTCTTCGGCACGGCCCCACGCTCCGTGAGTCGACACGGTCGGTCGCTTATTTCTTCTTTGCCGGATGGTGATGGGCTTCCTCCGCATGTGACAACGCTTCCTCAGCATGCTTCATCGATTCCTTCGCATGCTCAAGGGCTTCCTTGGCGTGGGCATTGTCACTGCCCTGAATGGCTTCTTCTAAATGCTTGATCGCTTCCTTTTCGTGCGCAATTCCCTCCTTGGCGTGCTTGATCACTTCCTTCACATGCCCGCCTTCGCCCGCCAACGCCGAACTTGCGAGTCCACCAGCAAGCAATCCCCATACTGACACTGCGACAACAGCAACTTTCACTCTGTTCATACGACCTCCTCCTAAGGCTAGTTGATTGAGATCCGTTCGT
The DNA here is from genome assembly GCA_902500805.1 of uncultured Nitrospira sp. Taxonomy (GTDB): domain Bacteria; phylum Nitrospirota; class Nitrospiria; order Nitrospirales; family Nitrospiraceae; genus Nitrospira_D. The sequence goes on from CABVSA010000001.1 coordinate 99,386, forward strand.
CTCACTAAAGTTCAGTATACACCTCCAACCCAGTCAGTTGTATTGGGAACGTTCTCTGAGCCCATCCTCTACGAGCAAGGTTCGGCAATGGGAATGTCAGAGTAAAGCAGGCAGAGGACAGACAACTCGCCGCGCAAATCCTCTACTGACCCCGAAGGGCCAGGGAGTCGGCAGGAGGCCACCTCCGACTCCCCAGGCAGGTCTGGAAGAAGAGTGCGCAACTCCCAGGCCTGTTTTTGTCATCGCCCCCTGTTATCTACCTGCTCTTTTATCCCATCTTGTCCGAGACAATTCGTACCGTCTCTCTCGCGATTCCAGCCTTCCCATCTTTCCTTCTGCCATGTTCGCGGTAAAAGGAGCCGGGACGGAGGTCGACGGAGGTGACACTGCGCCCCGGGTCGGTCCGAGTGAGGGGCAGCTCGACCCGGACAACAAACACTCAAGCGTAATTGATGGCTCCACAGCACATGATCAATTCAGTCTGAACCTCCAGCCTCGCTCCGATCAGTCCAAGAGTGGCTGGTCCCCACCGCTCAGAACCTCAACCGTTGTTCCAATGCGCAGACGGACCGATCCGGATGACTCAGGCAGAATGCGTTCCAACAACGAGACGACCCGTATCAGGAGTGATCGTCCTCAAGGACTCGAATCAAGGCGCGCGTTCTGCCTGAATTATCCGAGGGCAAAAACCGGCGGAGCACGGGAAAGCCGTGAAGCAAAAGGAGACGCGGCCTGTGAGTAGGTGAGAGAGGATGCAAGAGGAATCACCACGAGACTGACGCCCGCCGTGGGAACCGATGCCACTAAACCGTCTTGTGACATGATCTGGCAAGACCAGGCACAGAGAGCAGAATACGTCGCATCGTGAGAATGGTGATGGGAGTCCGACGGCACGATCGACATCGAGACACAACCGGTGGCGAGCACAACCAACCCTAGATACACAAGAAGCATCAGGCACGAGACAGCGGAAGGGAACCAGGATGATCGACGAGTAGCCATGCTGGGGTCTTATCTATACCGGTCCACTCTCTCTGTCCACCATCAGTCACAGTATCATTCTACATTCGGCCTTAGCCCGACTGGTCGTGCACGAGAAGTCATCAAGCTTTCCTTTTCGTTAGACGGGCCTCAGCGGATTTGTTCCGACCATTGCCCTGAGTCTTTTCCCCATCCACCTTTTCCTTCTCGATCAGTTCTGTAACTGAAGCACGAAACACTCGCAGGCTTCCTTGTCCGATTTTGGTGCCGCGCAAACGCCCTTCATCGATCCATCGATAAATCGTCCACTTGCTGACCTGAAGCACCTTGGCGGCTTCCTGTATACGCAGCAACAACGGTTCCATCGTCTACATCTCAGTCGGGCACAGCGTTCACGGGGGAGATGATTCAAATTCAGAATCCTCGCTTACTTCATGACTTGCGCACTGCAATGCCAGCCCTCTCCCTTCACTCCATTGACGGCTTCGGCGAGCTGCTTCGGCGTCGACTTATCGCTTTCCAGGCTCACAATGACGTGCCCTTTCATGCTCTTGAGATCCACTGCTTTGACACCGGCAATCTTTTTCAGCCTGGATTCGACATCACCAAGGTAGAGATCGCAATACTGGCCGCCAAGCATCAGCATCACCTTCTGCTCCGTCGCGCCTTGCGCGACATGAAAACATACGGACAGTGCCACCACGCCTATAAGACTGATTCGTATCCAATTCATGGGTTTCCGTTTCCAATCTTCACCGTTACAGGTAGTGTCCGCCAATTCTGAAACGATGGATTCTGGCCCTCGAACGCGCACAACGGTGAACCGTCTATCCGGCCAGCGCGGCAGTCCCAATACCCGGTACGATAGAAGCTCTTCGGGACATACCGACGGAACGCCGCCGTGTGGCTCGCTTCAGGACGGGAGCTTGAGTCGGAGGCGAAGGACATCGTTGACTCACCGTGTCATGGCGTGGTCGCGACAGGGTACTTGGCCGCCGCTCATCACTTCCGCTGGCGGCCACGCGGCATGCTGGTTGGTGTGCCGAAACCTCGAATGAGGATGCCACTGCCGTTTCGGCCTTGAGCTTGAACCCAACACCCTTGATGGTGACGAGCTGGCAACTCCTGGTTGGGTCACGATCCAGCTGTTGTCGAAGCGCATGGACATGCACGTCCAACGTATGTTCTCCGATGGCAAAGTTCGGCCCCCACACCGAGTGCACGAGTTCATTTCGGCTGAATACCCGTGATGGCTCTTGCATGAGTGTCCGAAGAATTGAAAACGGCTTGGTGGAGAGTTGCAGAGGGCGCCCGGCAAGTGTGACCGTGTGAACATCGGCATCCAATTCTACCGCGCCGACCTGATAGACACCACGTGTCGTTGCGGCACATCCGGTTCGACGAAGATACGCCCCCACTTTAGCGACAAAGAGGCGATGTCCGTCCCGAAAGTCGTGCACGCCGTCTATGCCTCGCTCCAACTCCGACGCCCATTGCTCCTCACCAGACGAACTATCGCAGGGCATCATCATCATGATCGGCGTAGACTTCAGCACGGGGCTCGTACGGAGCATCTCCCAATTGTCGATGCGGTGATCCAATAAAAGCAGTGACGGCACACTACGCTCGGCCCATGACAAGGCCTCGTCGAGCGTCGCGGCCAGTTGCGTCGCGTGACCGGCTCGGTTCAATGAGGCTCGAACGGCACCCGCGAAGTCCGGATCCGCAGACAGGACCATGATAGACGGAGAAACTGTCGACGACGGTTCCATCGATTGAGCGTCACCCTCGCCTACCGGTACTGTACCGATTGGTCGTGCCCGTAACACTACGCCGAGTAAGCCGATGACGGCCGGCACAAAGAAGACCGCCGAAGATGGAGGGGAAGAAATCGGTTGCAGCGGCGACTGATTCTCTAATGTGAGCGATCCGATATCCGGCGGCGCCACATCTCCGCTCAGGTTCCTTTGGGCTAAAAACGGTAACCGGTTGAATCCAATGACATCCTGCTCTGTCCCTTGCGGAGGCACACTCCACACGTCAGCCGCCATTTCACGGCACAACACCATGAGATCGTGCAGGAGATTCCTCGATGCCGCAGAAAGCGACAGGTCATCCTGCTGTTGAGAGACTACGCCAAGGAGCTGCTGGGCAGTTCCCTGCCCAGTGGCCTGTCGCGTTGCACCAAGGGCGAAGCTGGCTTCATCTCCCGCCGGCATCAACAGGGCACCCCTCACCTCGCCGTCCATTACAAACAAAAGGGCGACGACCAGACCCAGAACGAGCTGGCTGCACCACCAGTTGGTTGTTTTAGGCTGTTTTCCCTGCTGATTCATCGTAGTTGCTTCTCATACCCATTAATAGGCACAGCGGCACCCGAGAGCGACCGCTGTGCCTCAGTCTGATCCCAATTGAGGATCAGACGCTCTGTTACGCTAGTGCCGCCATTTTCCGACGGGCCAAGCCTGCCAGACCGATCACACCGGTGCCAAAGAGCCACGCGGCGGCCGGAAGCGGTACATTCGGAACACCATTTGAACCCCAGAGGGTCAATGTATACCCCGCGCCTACGCCAGCGAGTCCCTGCGGATGAAGGTGATAGTCGCGGGTCAATCCTAAATCAGCCAACGGCTGGTTTGAGAAGCTGGCTTGGGCCGCTACGACCTCCGTATCACCGTTATTTTCAAAAATCGGAACTCCGAAGGACGCGATGCCGGGAGCCGTCGAGGTCATGTTGAAGTGCGTGAACGACCCCAGATCAAAATTGATCGTGTCCAAGAAAATTCCGCTTCCCCCAGGATTGCCGGGATCCGGAACATTGATCACGACCGGGTTCGCCTGGCTTCCGAGGGTATTGTTAAAGACCCCTGCATCCAGCGTGACCGCCTGAGCGGTTGCGCCGAAAGCCAACGCTCCAGCAGCGACCAATCCGGCCACCGCCGTCTTCAGCTTATGTGTGCATGTCATACTGAACTCCTTTGTTAGGGTTATAAGGACTGAACGGAACGTCATCTGACCGTATGAGATAGAGCCCGATATCGGTCACACCTACGCTTATAGTTCGTACGCCGATGGAGATCTACCGACCGGAGCACCGCCTGCTACCACATGTGACAAGAAAACGCTGTCTGTAGAATGAATCAACACTCCGCACAGAATCCTCCACTTCCGACCACGCGGTAATGGTAGCAAGAGCGGTCAAGTGCCCACTACCAACAGATACAACGGATGCTACAAATGTGACAAGAAATGGGGGGGGGATCGGTCGAAGCTATTAAGAAGTGTGGATACTCACGTATCGAGCCAGCGTGAAACGACCGGCCATGAACCGAGTCGCCCTCGTAACGGAGGAGGGCGTCACGCAGCAGTCTATTTAAAAGTCGGGAATCGCTGGGGTCGCTCGCGACGGGACGCCTGTCCGTACTTTTTGAAGAGCGAGCCTAACCAAGAAGTCGTGGTTGAACCGGTCGCCCGGCCATTTCCCCGAGCGTGACCGAGTCGGTCCAATCGCACCGCCACATCACGATACGGCAAGCCGTCCTGCTGCAACTGCTGGTACAGATCGACAGCCTCAGCCGGCCTTCCTGCATCTTCGAAGATGCGCCCCAGCAAATACTCCAGGGCGGTTCGATCGTCCACTGAGGCGGAACCACGGCTCAGCGCCAGTTGCAGTGCGGTGATGGCTTCATCAAATCGCCCCATGGCTTTCAGACATACCCCTTTTTTAGCCAGCGCCTTCACGTGCCAGAACTCTTGTTCCGCTAAGCGGTCGAACAGGATGATCGCCTGCTCAAACTGCCCTACCTCCTTCAGCGCGATGGCTTCCTCGTAGAGGGCCGCGGAATCCTGTGCCACGGCGCACGCGAGCTCCTTTCCGTCGTCTGTCGTCTGAACAACGTCGCTGAGTTGCTCGTCCCGAGCGTGAAAGGATCGAACTTCTCCATCTTCTTCTTCCGCCTCCGTCGGCGAGACTTTAAGCGATTCAGGGGAGACCTTGAAGGGAAACATCGCATGGCGATCCCTCGCGGCCGCGGCATCGAGCACAACGCGAGCCGTGATGTACACCGATTGCTTGGCAACGCCATACACCAGCGCATGGTCGCACAGCTGATTGATCAGACGTGGGATTCCCCCGCTGAGACGGAACACGGACCGACAGGCAGACGTTGTAAACAGCGGCGTCGTTCTCCCTGACACCTGGAGCCGATGCATGATGTACGCGATCGTTTCATCTTCGGACAGCGCATCCAAGACATACTCGACGCCGATGCGCTGTGCGAGCTGCACCATTCCGGGCCCCTTCAGAAAATCTCGTAACCCCAGTTGCCCCGATAGTACAATTTGCAGCGACCGACGGCGCCCGTCGTTCAAATTCGAGAGCAACCGAAGTTCCTCCAACATCGTCGTCCCGATGTTCTGCGCTTCATCGACGATCAAGAGCACACGCCGCCCGGCGCTCCGTTCCCGTTCCAAGAATCGTGAAAAGTCCTGAAACATCTCCGTCTCGCTCTTGCCGGCCGTCGGCATGTCGAAGGCGGTCGCAATCCACGGCAATAGTCCACCGAATCCAGCATGCGTATTCGACAGAACCCCGATCGTCCATGGATGACGGGTTTCATCCAGCAGCTGATTGAGCAGCGTGGTCTTCCCCGTCCCTGGTTCGCCCGTGATGATGATGAATGCGGACCCGTTGGCCAAGCCGTATTCCAAGAGGCTCAGCGCCATTTTGTGCTTCGCCCCCAAATAGAGAAATCCCGGGTCGGGCAGCAGCGTGAACGGCTGGGCTTTCAATTGATAATGGGTTTCGTACATCAGTCTCCACCTAGCGATCTGAGTTGACCAGTGTTCGCCCTTGTCGCAGGGTCAACATGGCGCGTCCGGACTTATTCAACACGCCGCCGAGGATGGGGACGCTGCCCTTCAGAACGTCCATGGCCCGTGTAACCTCAGCCACAGCGGTGCGACCTTCCTCCACCACGAGCAGCAAGGCATCCAGGTGTGGCGCAAATCCGAGCATGTCGGCGCGTGACAGAATTGGGGGAAGATCGAAGACCACAAGACGGGCGGGATAGCGATGCTTCAATTCCTGGACTAAGCCCGTCATTCTCGGCGACACGAGCGCCTCCGCTGAATTCTTGATTGCCCGTCCTCCAGGAAGGAAGACGAACCGACCGATACCGGGATGAATCAGCAGTGGCGCGAGCGGCGCCTCATCAAGAAGGTGCTCGGACAATCCCGAGACGGCGTCCATCCCGAAGACGCGGTGGACCGATGGTCGTAGTAAGTCGGCATCGACCAAGAGCACGGTATGAGCCAGATCCATGGCGAGTGAGAGCGACAGATTAACCGCCGTCAATGTTTTTCCTTCTTCATCTGATGCACTGGAGACTCCGATGACATTCCACCCTTTCTGACGGTACTGCTGCAACACCTGCGCCCGGACCATGCGATAGGCATCGACAAACGGGCCTTGATCAAAGCCGGCGATCAAGCGTTGTTCCCGCATCAGATCAGGGGGAAGCGCGATCGTCCTCGTGGCGGTATACACGATCGGAAGACTTGGTCGTCGTGAGTCTCCCACCAATCGACGCGGATCGGCACCGGAAGGACCGAGTTGCTGTCTCAACCGTTCTTGGGCCTGCTGAAGATATTCCATTGGAGGTTTGCCGTTTCGTTATATTCCGGTCAGCCGATTTTTCTGAGGATCGTATACCACACCACATCCAGTGGCCTCCATGCGAGATGGAGAATGAGTGCCACGACGACCATCGCCCCAAGCGCGGAGAGGCTGACTGCCACGCGACGACGAGAAAGGGCGGCCATCTCACGATCCGACGGCAGGTAGGGAACCGCCACAATAGGAACATTGCGCATGGCGTGGGACAGCTGGTCCCGCGTATAGATTTTGCCGTCGACATTGTCGGCCACGACACCGAGCCCCACTCCCCCGAAGATCGCAAACATGGCACCAAGCAGCAGAATCGCCGGGCGGTTGGGCTGACTGGGCTTCTCAGGCAGCTCCGGTGGATTGATCAACGAGAAGCGTTCGCCCTTCCGTTGAACTTCGAGCTCGGCGGACACCTGTGCTTCCATCATCCGAGAAGCGATCTCTTGATGCTTGCGCACGGAGTTTTCCCGATCCCGGATCAAGTCGAGATACTCGGGCTCTACCGTCGGCGTCGATTCCAGCCGTTTGGCATAGTCGGCCATTCGGCGTTTCAACTCGACACGCGCCGCTTCGAGCGCCTGCAGCGACGCCGTAGTCGAAGCCAGTTGCGAGTCAATATTGATGTACGCGGGATTCTCCGGCTTGATGTTCACCGGCACCGCCGCGCGATCGGTCGCGGTCTGCAATTCCCGCTCAAGCGACGCTACGACTTCTTGGGCACGGATCACGTCGGGATGGGCCGCATGCATACGCCCGCGAAGGTCATCCAACAGGGCTCGTTCCGCCATGAGCCGTTTCGACAACTCATCGCGGCCATCCGAGGCGCCGGTTTCCTTTTCGAGCGAGGACAGTTCCTGTGTCATTTTAATCATGTCAGGATGATCAGGCTTCACGTAGGCCGCCAGACTGGCGTACTGCGCGCGTAGCGCTTTCAGCCGTTCGTCGACATCCAACAAACGCTCGCCGCTCGCGCTGATAATCGGGGTGTGAGGCTTCAACGTCGCGAGTTCGCCCTCGAGGTACGTCTTGCGTTCACGCAAGCTTCGGATGTCGCGGTCGGCATCGATCAATTCCCGCTGAGCCTGATTCATCAAGGCCATATTCAGCTGCATCAGTTCCGGCAACGCCCCGTCAGCCCGCTGCTTGACCTTAGCGATCCTCCCTTCCACTTCCTGAATGTGGCGCACCAAGTTTTCTGATTCCTGCTTCAGGAACGACGTGGTTTCGTGGGCATGTCGCTCACGCGTTTTCAAATTTTCGTTCAGGAAGAGACTCGTCAGCTCATTGGCGACCTTTTGAGCCACATCCGGAGCCTCTCCGTCGTAAGCCAGAGTGAAGGCAATGGTGGCTTGTGTCGGGTTCTGAGACCGCTTATCGATGACCTTGACGTTCATGACCTCGATCTGAATATCTTTCGTAAACCGCTCCAGCACTTCCTCGGTGGAGCTTCGTCGCCGAAGGCTCTTGTAGAGGTCGTATTGATCCACCATACGCCAGAGCGTCGATCGGCTGAGTACTTGTTGTTTGATCGTCTCGATACGTTGATCGACATAGGTCGCGATGGCCGATCGCACAAGATCTGGGGGAATTTCTTGCTCTTCGATCAGGATCGTGGCGGTAGATCGATACACGGCCGGCCAGAGAAAAGCCAGAGCGGCACTCACGACCAGCAACAGTGCCCCTGTAGCCACAATCAACCGGCGGCGACGGCGCAGCAACGCCACATACTCCGTGACGGTCCGTACCTGAACGCTCGTCGTCAATCGGCCGGATGGCCGCTGATCACTCGTTACCGTGACACTGCCCATTTGAGTCCTTCATAGCGGAGCACGAGAAACATCGAATGCGCCCCATTGTGCTGGTTAAGTTCATCAACAGTTCGTTCCGCAAACGTATACGTGGCCTCCACGGTCCAGGATTCGGCAACATTCCACGAGACGCTCGGACTGACGGAAAGGAACCGCGTGCTCGGAAAGGAACGATTGGCTGAATCCGTGGCGATGGCCGACACAAAATAGAGGCCTCCCGTCAGTGAGGCCGAAAGGGTCTCGCTCAGGCGGTGATGGACGGATCCCCCGACGCGGTCGGTCTTGAGTAGTCGCCCGAAGCCGCTCGGGTTGATCCGTCGACTGCCGTCGACCCGAATCGTGGTCTGCTCCAATTGCTTACTCAACGACGCGTTGTAGATCCACACCACGTCCTGGCTGCTCATAGCCCCGACCCCCGAAAGCTCCAATTCCGAGTTGACCAGTCGTCCCCCACCTCCCACCGAGCCGATCCACTGATCCCCGAAGTCATGGGTCCAAGTCGCCTGCGCACCATAATAGGTCGTCTCCAGCCCAACGGCTGGAATGCGCACCATCGTGTAGTCACCGGTCAGCTGCACCTGGTCCAACTCGCTCAGGTGATACGTCGGCCCGCTTGACCCGCCATGGACCTGGTAGTCGAAGAGTCCCAGACGCTGACCGTCCTGATAACTGGCATCCGCGAAATTGTACCCGCTTTGCCACGACAGCCTCTCGGTAAGGCCGACTTTCCAGCTCGGGTTGGCGGTCCACATGTTCCGTTGTGTGAAAGACAACACAAGTCCCGTTGTCTCCAACTCTCCTCGCAGGGTGTTATCGTTGGCAAACCCACCCTCAAACCCCAAGATGTGCCGATCTGTTCGATATGACGTCCTCAGGGGAAAGTAGTAATTGGTAAAGGATCGATCTTGATCGCCAAAATAATGGACGAAATCCGCCCGCCCCTCACTTTCGACGGACAGTGACTCCGTCGCACCTTTGAATCGAAGGGCCGGTGTCACCCAATTCCCCCATACTTCATTGTTTCCATCACGCAGGAGCAAATTGCTGTTGTAGATCCCCTTGACACTCAAGGATGGGACCGCCGACCATTCCGCTGCCAGGGTGTCTCCTATCCCGTCGAACATCGAAACCATTAGTACCCCGCAGAGAGCCGACCGTAGAACCCAAGACGTGTAGCTTCCACCGTGGCGCGGGATCACAATCGGCCTGCGACTCTCCCATCCTGTCAAGGCACCATCACCACGTCGCCACGCTGAAGCACGATGTTCTGCTCAAGGTCTTTCCCTTTTCGTGCGTCACCATAACGGAACGGAAATACGATTTCTTCCATCCCTCCTCGTCGACGAATGATCTTGATGTCATTCTCCGCCGCATAGGGCGTGAGTCCACCGGCCATACTCAGAGCCTGCAGCACATCCGTATGGTGGCCTGCCTGGTACTCCCCCGGTTTATTCACTCGGCCCAGCACATAGATGCGGTAGCTCTGCACCTTCAAGACGGTCACCGTGACATGTGGAGTCGGCAAGTACTTCGTAAGCCGCGAGGTGATCTCGATCCGGATATCTTCAACCGTCCGTCCTGACGCCGCCACCTCGCCGATCAAGGGAAAAGAGATCATCCCGTCAGGTCGAACGACCATTTCCTGTGTGAGCTGTTCATCTTTCCACACCGCGACCTTAATCACATCTTCGGGTCCGAGCAGGTACGTTGGTTCGGCATTCACAGGCTCGGCCCAGAGGTCACGCGCATGGCTGACCCCAAAAAGACCGATGCACGCAAGCACGACAATCGCTCGACTCGCTCGACATCTGCTCCAGCTTGGTACGATCATGCTCATCCCGTCACTTGTCCAAGCAGTGTCTTCGCCTCGTCCAACCCCTCGAACGGGGTACCGGCAGCTACCGCTTTCTTCAGATGGGTGATGGCGTCCGGCCGCCGCCCGGCTTTTACATAGGCGGCTCCGAGGTGATAATTCAAAATTGGGTGGTCCGGCGCCATCGCCGTTGCTTGCTGCAACACCCTCACCGCATCGACTTCATGACCGAGCTTATGGTGCGCCCATCCCAGTGTGTCGAGCAAATAGGGATTCGCTTTTTCGGCTTCGAATCGACGACTCAGCTCCAACGCCCGCTGAAGGCTCCGTGGATCACCTTTATGGTCGACCAAGGCCGCCGCTAGATTGTTGGCTGCAACAAGCGACGTGGGAGCACGCTTCAAGACCATCTCATAATGATCAATCGCCTCATCATGCTGCTTTTGCGACGAGAGACTCATCGCCAGTAGGAGACGCAATTGTTCATTCTCGGGATTCCGCTCCAGTCCCTTCCGCAGCACTGCATCACCTTCCGCCGTCCGCTGTTGCGTCTGGTGAAGTCGGGCGAGATGGATCCAGGGGGTCGTCCACTTGGGATTGACACGGACGGCTGTTTCCAAATGAGAAACCGCTGCGGTCTGCTCACCTTTCGTCAGCAAGAGTTCGCCGAGAAAGCCGGCAGCGTAGGGATGCTCTGGGAATTTGGCTAGTAACGTTTCCAGACGTTGCTGCGCCTGCGGCATATGTCCACGCCTGAGATCCAATTGCACGAGTGCGAGGAGCGGCTCCGCCGCTTCCGGCCGTTGGCGGGCGGCTTTGCTATAAGCGCCCTCGGCTGCATCCCACTTCTGTTGGGCCAGGGCTACATGACCTTCCGCCAAACTTGCGAGAGCCTCGTTGGCCCCGGCTTTGCGCAACTGCTGGAGAGTCTCCTGGCTCTTATTCCAATCCTTCTCCTGCAGCTGCAACTGAAACAGCATGCCGAGGAGCGCGACATTACCAGGATTTTTTGCGAGCAGCGGATCCAGCCGTTGCTTCGCTTCCTTAAATTGCCCGGCCGTCGCATCGAGTCCGGCCAGCAAGATCTGGGCCTCCATCAGTGTCGGCTTCAAGGCGAGAGCTTTATCCAGACTTTCACGAGCCAGCGTCGGTTCGCCTGCCAGCAGATGCGAGCGGGCCAAGAGGACATACCCCTCCACGAGTTCCGGCTGATCTTTGAGTACGGAACGAAAGTCGAGAATCGCATCCTTCCCATTTCCACGCTGGAGTGCGATTTTGCCTCTGAGCATGAGGGCGTCGCTCGACCGTGAGTTGTCCTTAAGCACGGCTTGTACTTTTTGCTCGGCCTCCTCGACTTTTCCTTCGGCCCAGTCGAGAACCGCCAGCTTCACCTGCGCCTCAGAAGCCTCCGGTTTTCCGGAGAAGGCCGTCTCCATCTCACGATACAGTTCTCGCGCCCTTTCGACCCGCTTGGTCGATTCATAGAGGCCGCCCAGCGCCAACCAAAGTTTCCCGTTGTTTGGAAGCTCTTTACGCGCCTGTTGCAGCACCGTTTCACCCTGCTCGATGCCGCGACGCTTCCCGAGATACTCGGCCAGTGACAACCAGCGCTTCTCATTGTCCGGTTCGGTTCGAATCGCGTCCCGTAAGATCGATTCCGCTTTTTCATATTGCTGTTGTCCATCATAGAACGAGACTTGCCGCAACTGGTGTGTGAATACCGTCGGCTCCAGCGCGGCGATTTTTGCGAGCGTTGTTTCAGCCTCCGCCTTTTGCCCCTGCTTGATCAGCGTGGTCGCCAACACATCCAGCAATTCAAGATTGTCCGGATGGACCTCCAACGCTCGACGCAGAAACGGCGTCGCCTCTCCTGTCCTTTGGACCGAGCTATAGAGCCCGGCGATGAGCAGTGCCGCATCCACCTCGGTAGGCGCGGCGGCGATCAGCTTCTCCGCCTGGTTGATCGCCTCTTTCACATGGTCGGAAAGCGCCAGCGTGGCAATCTTGATGGCTTGCGCCGGAACATGATTCGGATGTTGTGTCAATAATCGATCCGTGATCTTCTTGGCTTGGTCCAGCTCCCGAACCTCGAGGTAGTACTTCGCCAGCTTCACCTGGCCCCGATCATGATCAGGGCTGAGCTCAACGACCTGTTGATAGGCGGCAAACGCATTGCGCCAGTTTTGCTCCTTCTCTTCCACTTGCGCATAGAGAAAGTAGGCATCGGCATCCTTAGGATCGATCTGGAGAACATTTCTCAGTGCAATTCTGGCTTTAGGAAAATTGCCTTCCTGGAAGTACTCCTGCGCCTTCAGCAGATATTTGGCCTTGCGATCTTCCGCACCACCACAAGCGACCAACCCGACCGCTAGAACAAGGACCAGTCCGAGTACACTCAATGACTTCATTTCCGTTCTCCTCTTTCCCCCTACAACCACCACGCCCGGACCATCACCCCCGCCAGCATCACGAGCGAGACCACACCGAGTCGCACGACGGCCGACGACCGTAGGTTGAGCAGCAATTCAAACGAAAAAAACAGTACGATCAACTTTGCCGTCAACAGGCCCATTGGAACATCGCCGACCGTCATCCCGGGAAGAAACGGCATGACCCCGGCGACCAAGATGATGAGGTAATCAAGCGGGGTAGTCTGAAACTGCTCCTCCCCGACCACATGAATCGCAAGAATGACCAGCAATGCGAGCAACGCGACGCCGATATTGATGAGACTCAGATCTCGAATCATCATGTCTCGCGGGAAGACATCGCTGTAGTACATCAGGCATGTGCTGCCGATATACAGCGCCGCGCGGACGGCCCAGGGCGCTGCCGAGGGCAGAAAGAATGAACCGATCACCGCCACCGTCAGTGCACCGGCGATCATTCCAGCATCGACTGGAATCTCACGTGGCGCCGCAATGGCCCCGACCAGATACAAGGGAACGGCAAGGTACAAAACGGTGAGTGAGACCTCGCCGATCATCCAGCGATCGCCTCCTCCTTGAACTGCCGGTCGAGGAACGGGCGACAACTCGGTTTGGAGCGCGGACGGGATCTTCGGGACTCGCATAAACACGCTGAGTAGTCCCAGGACGAATACAAGATAGACGGCGACTAACAGCCATTCCGGCTGCCAGCGCAGCACATAGGCGCAGCCTACCATGAGGGCATGAACGGCATAGATCAGGGTGACAGCCTGTCCATGCGACAGCCCGGAGGCAAGCAATCTGTGATGAACATGACTTCGATCACCGACGAACGGCGATCGCCCCTGAAGATACCGATGAATCATGACACCGGCCGTGTCCAATAACGGGACGCCCCAAAGAAAGAGGGCCAACAGCGGGCTATAGGCCGTTCGGGTGGCGTCGGTCAAGAGAATGGCAGCCACGGCCAAGTAGTGCCCAAGAAATTGACTGCCGGCGTCGCCCATAAAAATTCTGGCCGGATGGGTGTTGAACCTAAGAAACCCCAATAGGCCTCCCAGGATCGATACCATGAGGAGAGCCAATAAGGATTCGTTGGCTTGGAACGCCAAATAGGCAATCCCCGCAAAACTGAGTAGCGACAAACCACCCGCCAAACCGTCGAGCCCATCGGAGAGATTCACGGCATTCGTAACCCCGACGATCACCATTAAGGTGAGGGGCACGGAGATCCAGCCGGGGAGGAGCACATCGTCCAAGAACGGTAGAGAATTGATACGCACGCCGGCGAACCAAACGGCCACCAGCGCGGCCATGATTTGTCCCACAAACTTCATCTGGTAACTAAGCCCAACCCGATCATCCCAAATCCCGAAGCCCAAGATCACGGCTCCGCCGAGCAAGCTGGATACAATGAGTTGATTCTTCGGAGCCCACATGAGAACCGCACCAAACGTGGCGATGGCAAAGGCGATTCCACCGATCTTCGCGACGGGCTCACGGTGGGCATGTCGCTCACGCGGCACATCAATAAACTGGAGCCGCCAGGCCGATGCCGACAAGGTCGGGATCAACGCGATACAGATGATCAAGGACCCCATGAAGCTAAAAAACAAGGTTGAGCCCACTGCTCGGCCTCTCAGTCCGGAACATACCGGTCTAATAACGGTGTCACGAGGCCGGCCAGCGTCTGCAATCGCTGATCCGCCACCGCCTCGCTTTCTCCCGCATGGACGGATGATGTCAGACGAATGAGCGCCCCATCCGCACGGTGTCGCGTGAGCGAATCCCAAAACAGGAAAAACTTCACCAAATATTCACTCGTGATCCATCGATCACGCTGCTTGAACCAGTAATACACGATCTGCTTCTGTCCGCCTTTTTGAATCACCACGCGATTGATTTCCCGTCCGGGTGCGCCGCCGGCTACGCGATCCATCTCCACAGGCTCGAACGATGTGATCTCCCATCCCCCTCCCGGAATGCATTGTTTCGGTGAGTGGGAAGACCGCCCCTTCTTGGGAGACAGGTAGTAGGCGACATACACGTTGACGGTCGGCTGACCGGTCGCCGTGTAATCTGCCAAGAGATAGTCGTCCAATTGCAGCGCGTCGAGATATTGTCGCTCAATGGGAGAGGAGACCCCCTCCCAGGCATCGAGTCTCAACGGAAATTCCAGGAGCGATTGTCGTACGGGCTGGGGAAACTCCTCTTGGACAAGCAAGGGCGCAATAGGGACCGTGAGGACCAGAAAAGCGACCCCCACGGCAAACGACGCGACCGGCGTGTGACGCGTGACCGATGGCCCGGAGACCGTCCTTGTCTCCGGCAATCCGATGAGTTCCCAAAATGGACGCGATGGGAGACCGGACCCGACCTTTCCGAGCAGCCACATTTCCAAACAGAGCAAGCCCAGGCTCGCGACAAAGATGACCCAGCCCTCGAAGAAATGTGTAAATCCCTCAGCTGCACCTGAGCCGTAGTGTTCGACCAATACGCCGATGACGCCGATTCGAACGCCATTCAGTAAGATCGAGATGGGGATACTCGAGAGAACAAGCAGGATCCGCTTCCAGAGCGTATCGCGATAGAGATAGGCCCCCAGAATCGTCAGCGTCGTGAGCGGGAATAAATATCGGAGCCCACTGCACGCCTCCACGACTTGTAATTGAATCCTTCCCAGATCAATGACATTCCCATCCCGAAGCGCCATGATCCCGATCGATTGAAGAAATCCGATTCCAAGGGCCGAGGACCATAACTGGAGCCGGCTCGACAGTTCATACTGGAGAAAGGTGGGTGGTGGAATAGCCGCGAGTAAGTAGCAAAGCGGAAAGGCGATTTGGCGTATCCCGGAGAGCCCGATCGCACACGTCAGCAGCCCGACGATGACCAGCCAGAGCGAGACATGGACAATCGCATGCATCGCGGCAAACTGTCCCACCACGTACATAAACAAACCGACCCCGACAATCGGCACCCCCCACCACGTTCCGGATATGTTGACCGATTGAAGTCCATGCCGCCGCATCCATATCATGTACAGGGAGATCAGCGGGATGAACGGACCATGACTGTTATTATCCTCAAGCCAGGCGTCGACCAGGAACCGTAAACTGTCGGCATAGAGATAGCCGAGGATCGTGGCCACAGCCGCCAGAAGCACCCAGAAGAACGGATTGCCTCCGTTCAACACAGAGGATCTCAACGGGAGTTCCGAAGAAGCAGATGAGGTACCGAGAGTCGTCGGGCGAGTCGTCATTCCAGCTCCTACTGATTGATCGGAGGAGCAGTGTAGCGTTGCGCGGTGACCAGGTGGCCACGTCAGTCTTAAGTTTGTGTTAACTGATTGTTAAAAAAACGAACACGCTCGGCGAGAGGCACTTACTGAATCGCGAGTTGACTTGGCCCTTTAAGCTGGACGGAACTGAGCCCCTGCATGAACCGTTTCGTCACTTGCCACCAGGGAGCCTCTTCGCTCCATGGCTCCGGCCCGTGATCTCCCCACCCTCCCCAAATGATGAGGCCGTCGGCATGCTGGCGAACCGTATTCAGCTGGAGTTCCCAGTAGTCCGCTTCAACGGGCTGCAGCCGTAGGGTGGCGTTGGACTCGTGGTACTGTGGCCAGAGAAAGGCGTAGACCGGCTTTCCGTTCGATTTCCGTTTGGCTTCCGCCAGTTGCGCAACCGCGTAGGCTACCCATCCCTGCCGGTCCGGATAGAAGGTATAGAGGGACGGATACAAGGCATCCTGCCACGTGGCTAACTCTTCCAGTCGGTCGTTATCACGCTGCCAGGCCTGATACTCCTTACTGCCCGGCCCGCGAATCGCACGCCAGTAGTCCCGCACCGGCACGGTTCCATAGGCTCCGAGATGGATGTCCGGTGCCTCGGCTTTGATCCACGACAGGATCGAGGACAATTTGCCGACACTCTCCTTTACGACGGTTCCATCCCCTTTCAACGGCCAGCGTTCAATGTCGACGATGACCGGCTCCATTGTGCCGCGTAATTCCTTCGCAATGGAGCGCACGGCTTGTTCCGGCGGCAGGGCCTGCGGTTGATGGCCTTTAGGAAATAGGCGAGACTCATAGAGCAACTTGATCGGCTTCAGTGAATATCCGTTCAAAGCAGGCTTGTTCTTGTACAGTGTCGCATCGAAGACGAGAAAGGAGCGCTGGCCTTCGGCGGCATCAGCGGCTTGAGTCTCGACTGGAGTCGATCCGTTGAGCGTTCCGACCAATACTAATCCCATGACTACGGCCGGGAACCTTCTCTGGTTGAACTGTTGCATCATTCTCCTCCAACCCCCACCGGTTGCGCTTCGTGGGCCAGGATGTCGGGCGCAGGCGCTCCCTGCGGCGTGGGGTACAACAGCTGGCGCCAGCTGTCGAGCGCGTGACTGCGCGAATAGTACCGGTCGAACGCACGCCGTGCGCATAGCCCTGCATCGACGACCTCCTGTCCTCGGCAAGAGAGCCGCCGAATACAGGTCGCCAAGGCATCCGCTTCGCCGATGCAGAAGCTCCATCCACATCGATCACGTTGGAGGATACGGGCGATCTCACCGTCAGGGTCGCCGATATGAATGATCGGGCGGCCGGCCGCCGCGATTCCGTAGAACTTACTCGGCACAATCACGCCCTCAAGCGTCGGTCGTAGTGATACGAAGTGGACATCGGGGACGCTCAAACTCCACCGCAAACGATCGGCAGACTGATAGGGATGGAACCGGACATTCGCCAAGCCTCGCCGAGCCACTTCGGACACCAGCCATGGGCGTGCAATCCCATCGCCGATGAACACAAAGACAATCTCATCGATCATCCGTACCTGCTCCGCCGCATCAAGCATGGTCTTGAACTCATGAACACGTCCCATGTTTCCCGAATATCCCAGCACAAATTTTCCTTCGAGTCGCCATTCTCGGACGAGCGGATTATCCTCTCTCCCCATAGGCGTGATCGTCTCACCGTCCGCCCAATTTGCAATGATCGTGATTTGATCTGACGGGATTCCTTCGCCACGAAGGCGCTCGGCCATGATCTCGCCCAGCACCACATTGGAACGGCCCTGGCGCAACGACTGATTACGCAACCACTTGAGCATGGGAGCGGCAAAACGCACGCCGGAGACTTCCAGAGATGTGGCCACTTCAGGAAACAGATCCTGCACCCAATTGACCAACACACCGCCCCTGAGTCTGACAGCCCATGCAGCCGGAACCGACATCATAGGCGGATCCGTTTTCGCAACCACGACATCCCCCGGTCTGATCAGCCGCAACAGACGCCACGTGGCACCTATATAAAAAGTCAGATAGTCGATCGTTCGCCCCCACAACTTGGCACGTCCGAAGCGCGACGTTTGGACCCGATGAACGTGCACACCGCGAACCGCCTCATCAGCAGGAAGGGCGGCTTTGGCGTCGCCGTAGAGCTGACAGCCGGTGATGACATGAATGTCCTGCCCACGCGATGCCAGGTCAAAAGCCAGATCACTCAGGAGCTGACTTGTTGCCGAATGATCCGGATGGAAATAGCGGTTGACGAAAATCGTCTTCGGCCCCGAGTGAGTGACGGTGGGCATCGCCGCTTCAGTCCTTTTCATGTCGGAAGCCCCTGCTGGTGCCGTTCAAGCTCGCGCATTTTGAGGACGATCATGTACTCGTAAAATGCTTGGAGGACACAATAGGTGAAGCCCGCCCGTCCATCGAGCCAGCCCCGCTGCCACAGATACAAATAGAGGAACTTGATCAAGGGTCTCCAGGGAAGCCGGAAGGAGAGGTTCTTGAGTGCTCGACGCCGGAGCGCAGGGTCTGAGGCCAGAAGTCCCGGCTCATCAGCCGACTGTTGGTGCATCAACTTCATCCCTTCCTGCGCTTCCAACTGAGAGTAGCGATTATGTTTCTCGATCCACTCCGATATCCCTTTGCTGAAATTGTAATGAGTCAACATGCCGGTCAAATACCCGTGCGGTCCATTGATCACAGGCACCGGATTCACCAGCCGTTGAAACCGAAGGGATTGGGGACGAAAGAATCGCATGATCAAGCCTGGCGGCATCGCATGCTTGATCCAACGTCCCATGAACATATTCCGACGCCCACAATAGTAGGCCACCGGTGCGCGCAGTGGGTCCCCGACGACGCCGAGTAGTTCCACTTTCAATTCCTCAGTCATGCGCTCATCCGCATCGAGGTAGAACACCCAGGGATGTTTAAATGCAATCTGGTCGAGCGCCCAATTCTGGTGTGCCGACCAGTTATCGAAGCGGCGTTGGATCACACGGGCCCCCATTTCCTCAGCAATCTTGACGGTCCGGTCGCTGCTGAAAGAATCGAGCACGACGATATCGTCCGACCACGCGACCGACCTGATGCAGTCGGGTAGATTGCTTTCTTCATTCAATGTCAAGATGAGAATGGATAGGCCCATGTCCGTCGCCACCCGATTGCTGACTTACGAATGCCTGCCGGATGGTCGTGAAGTGTACGCCGTGCCGAGACCAGGGGAGCCACACCTACGTCAAGTTTGTGTTACCTCAATGTTAAAAACGAAAAGGAGGGATCGAGGGTCACCCGAAGTGGAACATGTGGATAAGGCCCCAATGGGCAGGAAGCAGTGACCGACAGGCGTTTATGGTTTCTGGGCGATGGCTATCATCGATTTGGCTAATGCCGGGAACCGCCCAACCCGCATAAAGGTGACGTGCTGAAACCCAGCCTCGACCAATAGCGCACGGAGCGTCCGCATGGACCAAAACTTGATGTGGCCGTGATCCCAGAGAGCCGTAAAGTGAGCATCCAGCCGTCCGGTGAGCGCCAACGCCAAGTTTTTCCAATACCCATGATACGGCGTGGACACAACGGCGGTACCGGACGACGCGACCAGATCATAGAGTGTCTTGGCGAAGACACGAGGAGCATACAAATGTTCAACAACTTCGAGGCTGACCACGACCGGGAACCGCCCATAGGTCTCGGCAAGTGCTTCGTATGCTGACCCATGGGAGAGCCGAAGGTGTGGATACCGACCTCGCGCATGTTCCAGTGCCTGAGTTGAGACCTCAACGCCGGTTACCTGATAGCCCTTTTGTTCCAGTACCGAAGCAACGGCTCCGTTCCCACAGCCCAGATCGAACACGCGTCGATCGTCCGGTGCAATGGGGAGCGAGGCCAAGATAGTCAGCAAGGACGGGACGAGATAGTTGTGCGAGTCATTGAGTTCCCCGTCTCCGTACGCATACCCCGAGATATCAACCACCGTCTCCGTCATGATTCCTCCCCTTCAGGATGATACTTTCTGATGACACGGGCAGGATTCCCGCCTACCACGGTCCAAGGATCTACGTTGCGAAAGACGCTTGCGCGTGCGCCAACGACAGCTCGCTCTCCAACCCTTACCCCGGGTCCGATGAAGGCATCCGCTGCGACCCATGCATGCCGCCCGATCGTAATCGGAGCTGTGATCAAAGGCATCCCATCAATACGATAATCATGGCTTGCGGTGCAGAGATACGAGTATTGACTCACGGTCGCATGAGGCTCGAGTGTGACTCGGTCGACCGAATAGCACCGGACATAGTCGCCCAGGCAACTCCCTTCTCCCATCATCAGATTCCAAGGCGCCCAGATCCTGACGGAAGGATAGGGATGCGCCCCTTCTTCGATGATGGCTCCAAACAACCTGAGCAAGCCCCTTCTCCAGCCGTGCAACCGGCGCGGGCTTGGGCGATACGCGATCCACCAGACCGCAGCCCACAAGAGCCGACGGACTCGATTCTCGGTGGTTTGGAAGTCTCTCTGAAAACCGGTCTTCACAAACTACCTTCCACCCGAGCATACTCTGTCATTCATGGCTACTCGCACATTCAGGCCGTGGACCAGCCCCGCTCATCCAGGCATATACCGACGACATCTGCTCCGCATAGGACGTCCATGAAAATTGCTCTTCCACCAGATGCCGCCCACGCAGCCCCATCGCCGCACGTTCGTGGTGCGGCATGGACATCAAATCCACCAGGCCGCGCGCGATCCCTGAGGCCGTGGAGTCAATAGATATGGCCGAGCCGGATGAAAATCCTTGCGGAAGATTGCATTCGTTCGTCATGACCACCGGCAACCCATAGGCCCATGCCTCCAAAATGCTCACCGGTAACCCCTCGCTGAACGACGGAAGAACAAACGCCCCCGCCGAACGAAGCAGCAGGTCTTTGTCGCCTCCGAACTTCGGTCCAACAAACTTGACGGTCGACTGAAGGCCATGCTCACGGGAATACGCTCGAAGGGTCTGCTCATGGTTTCCCTGATCCCATCCCGCAATCATGAGCTGCCAACCCGCAATTTCAAGTCTACGCTCCTGTTGAAGCTGTTGCCATGCCTTCAAGAGGTTCAGAAGGCCTTTTTTGGGATGGAGACGGCCAAGAAATAGGAGGGTCTTGTCATACCGCGTCGACCCTCCAAGAGGCAGAAGAGGAAGATCGATTCCGAATGGGATGACGCAGATCGGATTGGTAAGTCCATAGCGACGGATCGCGTCGACTTCCGCAGGGCATAACGCGTGAAGACACGCCGCCTGTGTCAGATGGCGGTGCTCATAGATCATACCGGCGAGCTTCTTCTTCCAATAGGAATGGGTGACGGCCCAGGGATCCAACATGCCATGCACGCTGACGATGTACGGTCGGCGCATCAGTTTTGACCATTGCACCGAGGCCACCGAGGGATACATCCATAACCCATGATTGTGCAGCACATCCGGAGCTGCTGAACGAAGTGCCGGCAAGAGATCCGGCGCGTAGCCGAACGGTTTATACCCTCGCTGCTGAAAAATATTGACCGCAACGGGCTGCCACGCCTCACAATCTTCCCGGGCATGCTCATCACTGAGCCCGAACACGCTGATGTTCGAGCCACGACGATGCAACTCGAGCGCGCCCCTTCGCACAACCTCGTGAATCCCTCCGCCCTTTCGAGACACCGAGGCCGTGACCATCCCGACTTTCATATGTCCCTCTTGGACGCTGCCATCGCACGCCGGTGAACGAACGTGGCGTTCCACCCATCGACGGAGGTCAAATAATAGCCGCCTGCCTTGACGCGAGAGACCATATCCACAATACGAGGCAGATAGTCGTCATCCAACGGGTGATAACCTTCATCGAACTCCACACAGAGAATAGCCGGTCGGATGTCGCTGACCAGGATCGAGGAGAGGATCTCGTACTCGGCCCCCTCCACATCGAGTTTGAGCAACGACACGTCTGAGTGACCCAAAGTCGCCATTATGGTCCCGAGCGTCCGACAGTCCGCTTCGAAGTAATCAGCGGTCTGCTGGAGGTTGACGATCGAGTGCGACACATGAGCCGGGTTGGCCGGCGCATAGAATCGCATGGTTCTGTCGTGGCTCCACAAGCCAATGGCATGAAAATGAAGCTGGGTCAGGCACCCCGGGGAGAGTGTGTACCACACATCGACGGCATCATTGATCGACGTCGGGATACCGTTGCTCGCATTTCTGTGCAACTGGTCCACATGCCGTTGCGCCCGCGGAGTCGGGTCGAAGCAATGAACTTCACACCCGTACTGGTTGATGAGTTCAATCTCAAAACTGATGTCCTCACCGGCTCCCACCCCATAACAGAGCGATCGACTCGACAGCAGGCTCGTCGGGACAAACCATCCTCCATACCCTGTTCCGATCTTTTGGTGAAATACTGACAACGGATCCCGAAGTTGATTCAGCTTGTCCTGTGCCACACGTTGCCGGACCTTTTTATACAGCGCACGCGTGTGCTTCATGAGGATGTTCATCGCCCCTCCTTAACTGAGACCGAGTCCTCAAGCGGTCCACAAGGCACGGCACTATCCGAGTGCCGCGGGGTTGTGACGCCACGCGCTGGAAAGACACAGTGTTGTGCGAAGGACTTGACGAACAGATCGGCATGAGTGCTCGTGTTGTATCGACTGCTAATCACCGATCGGCATGCCGTCGCCATCGCCGGCTTACAAGAAATGGGGAACAGGGCGTCGATGACTTTCTCCGCACAGTCCGACAAGTCATCGTATCGATAAAACCATCCGGTCTCCCCTTCCTTCACGGCTTCCCACTCTGGAAAGTGTTCTTCAACCTTGTCGTGCAAGAGAACCGGCGTCCCGTACCCGAGCGCATGCATGACAGAAAGCCCGGCTCCCGACGGCACCACGGCAAGATCACTGGCAGAAAGAACAAGGCCAAGGCGTGATTCGTCATAGCTTGCGCCGAGAAAATGAACGAACCTGGTGAGTCCGAGCTCGACGGCCAGTGACGTCAACATCGGTCGTTCACTGCCGTCACCGACCAAGGCGAGATGAACATTCCGTCCCTGTTGCACGACGAGGTGTACCGCATGCAACAGCCAGGGCAAGCGTTTCACCGGTTGAAGACGACCCGTAAAGCAGATCAACCGCTCCGATTCCATGATGCCGAGCGATCGGCGGAACGTCTCGCAATCAGCGGGCGTGATCCGTTCGGACACGGCAGCCTGCTGTCGGTCATCGAGCGAGTTATAAATGACATGCAGGCGATCCTCGGCAAAGCCCTTTGCGATCAACAGGCGTTTGGCATGATCCCCGTAGAGTAACAACCCCCTGGACAGTCGAAAGAGCCACGAGCGAACCCTCCATTTGACTCCGGCCTCTTCCCCCTGAAGCCCATGAGTCCACAACAGAACCGGTATCCCGTAAATCCGCCCGAGAATCGTCAACATCCATGCGGTCAGCTCATAGGGACTCCCCTGTGCGATCACAACATCCGGACGGTATCGGATCACTGCCTTCGCGGCCGCCGGTTGCCAGGACAAGGCCCATCCAAAAGGCAGTCGAATCACCCGTTGTGAAGCCGCTTCGAATTCACACCGGTGGGGAGGTCCGGATAACGGAAGGAACGGCACGTCAGCCTCCGGATCCGCGAGCACAAGAAAGCGGAATCGTGAATCCATTCCCAGCGTTTCCAATAAACGCTGCCGGTAATGAGGGATGCAGACTTGCTGCAGCACAACAAGAGGAGGGTTCGTGGTCCTTGGCTTCATGATCGAACACCCCACATCTCCGGCTGCACCTCACGCAGGTCGTCGTCCACGGAATCCCCAATGAACTCCTCTGTCTCGCTCTCGTGAGAGGCATACGCGTGCCCCGCAGTCTCCGATTCGTCGTGAGAAAGGGACGGGACAAGAATACTCAGCAGAAACAAGAGTGAGGTCGGATTGCCCGCATTGATAAAGTAGCGTTCGAAAATCGCAAGGACGAAATATCCGCAAGCCAGTCCGATCAGCACGCTGTAACTGAATGTGTGAGAGGGATCCTGATTCCGACGCCATGTTCTCCACAAACCGGAAAGGGTGACGAACAACACCGCTCCAAATCCAATCACCCCGATCTCTGCGAGCAGCGCCAGGTAGCCGTTGTGTGCGGAACTCGCGACTTTCAACACGACTTCGTGCGCCCGAAACCCGACCCCGAAGATCGGATGCGCGAGGAACAGGTTCCACGTTGCTTTCCAGGTTTCCAATCGCCCCGATCCGCCCGAGTCCAGACCGCGATGACGATCCTGCACTGCGAAAAAGTCCGTGGCCCCACGCATGACCGCCTCACTGTAGCAAGCCGCCAGGATCACTCCGATCACGAAGCATCCCACGAGCAACAGATGTCCGCTGGTCCCGGCGGACCGCCGGCGCAGGAATAGGGTGATCGCCAGGCCGAACATCGCGGCAAGGGCCGAAGCACGGGCCCCCGTGAGATAGATCACAATCCCCATGGTGATGAGTATGGGAATCCGGATGAGGGAGCGTCGGACGGCCATGGCGGTAATGAACACGGACATGGTCACCAACGCGAAGCTGGCTGGATTCAGGACCTCCTTTCCACCGCCGAGCCGGCGTCCGGGAACATAGTCGTAGAGAGCAAACCCCGAAACCAGCACGGCCATGAGCACGGCATACACCTTCATCCCTCTCTCATACTGTACTGCATCCAGGTTGGTATTGAACTGCAGCGCGATCAGAATCGCCAGAATCGTCAAGGCCGTGTATTGGGTTGATTCGAGCGGAGCCCGGCTGACCAGCGCACTGAAGCCACAGAAGATTCCGAACACCGCCAACCCCGCGATGGTGCCCGGGCTGAAGCCGCTCGGGACAAAGCGACAGCGGCTCAGGAAAAAATATCCGACCGGCCACAGGAGTGATCCCAACATGATTATTTCATAGAGGTGGCCCTTTCGCCCTTCCATTCTGCCGAAGAGCGATCCGGCAAACACGCCCGTCAGCCATAGCCCCAGAACGAGCCCGATCCAGGTTCGATCCTCCACGGTCATCGACTCATCATCATGGTCAATCATCGGTGTCATCGCGAGTTCGGCCGTCTCGCAAGCCGACGCTGTAGAAGATAGCCCATCACACCCGTATCGGTGGCTTGAGCTGCAATGGATGCGAACGCCAGCCCATCGGCACCGAGTGACGGCACGAGCCAACTGCCGCACAACAACAATGTCATCCACTTAATCCCATACCCGAGGACCGGTGTGCGATAATCGGCGAGAGAGTAGAACGAATTTCGTATGACCCCATACAGACTGGCGAACGGCAGTCCCCACACGAGCAGCGCCAAGATATGGGCCGTGGTCTGGGCATCGGTCGATGAGAATTTACCTCTGACCAGCGCGATCTCAACCAGTGGTTTCGCTCCGATCGCCAACCCGATGCTACACAGCAGCGTCCCGCCGAACAGAATCGATCCATACCGAACCAGTAATACCTGTCCATCACGGTAGCCGATGTGAAACGCACGGGCCAATTTTGGAAAGAGTGTCGTATTCAGGGGCGTCGTGAACAAGGCCAGCGGTACGGCGATGATCGAGCCGGCATAAAAGAACGCGGCGATGTACCCGGTTCCTAAGCCAGACGCAAAACTCCGTTCCGTCATCACCACCGCCTGAAACAAAAATTCCCCGAACAACACGATCAACGTCGGGCGCCATAATTCGTTTACCTCAACGCGTTGGGTCTGCTCCTCTCCCTTCGGACATGGAGATGAGGTAGGGCACTTCCACAACGCCTGAGCAAACCAGACAAGGACGAGGAAATGTCCGACCGCAAATCCCCACACCAGTGAGTCGATTCCCCATCGATCGGCAAAGACCAGGATCGAAGTGATGGTGGAGAGCGATACGACCGCTCCGCCAAGAAAGACCGGCGCGAAACTATTCATGAGAGAGAGACCGCCTCGCAAAATCCCCGCCAATCCGGCACACACGATGGGGAGCAGCAAGAGGCGTATCACGCGAACGCCTGTCTCGTACTGTTCGGCGGTGAATTCAGGGAAAATCCATCGGAGCACAGGCTCCGACCCGAAGACCAATGCAGTCAGCGCGACCGCATTGACCGAGAGAAGAGCGAGAGCAGCCTGTTTTATGAGCGGTTTGAGGTGATGGCGGTGCTGCGACGCCAACTTGGACACGAACACCTGCTGAAGCGCATTTCCCACCTGGACTCCAAACAAGAGATGAAATCCCATGACCGCGACGAGTACATCCAGATCCCCGCTGAGCCCGAACGTCGAAGCCACGATGATTTCCCGGGCCAGCCCGGCGAGAATCACGACTCCGGAGGCAAGCGAATACAATGGAATCCGACCGAGCAAGCCCATGTCCTTGGCCCCGGATTTGAGACTGGTCCACCATGGAATCCACGCAGAAACGGTCAGCATTCTGGAACTCGCTGCTACGCACTAAATACGGACAAGAGTCGGCATGTTCCTCACCTACATCTTTCACGACACACCCTGCCGCAAAGACTGGCCGCCCAGAAAAGACGGTGCCCCCATCGCATCACGATGACTCCCTGGGGGTGGGTGCACAGTGTACTTCCCCAAGATCACAGGAGCGAACACGGATGCCTCAAATTTGTGTTAACAAATCGTAAATCAGGGGGCAGCACGAGATTTTCTCCTCGACGCCATGGTACGAAACTGTTGACAAACCGCACACGCAGACCCCTCAAGATTGGATTCTTGGTACGTTACCTATGGGACAACACAGGTCGCCACATCATACGTTCCACTGGATAGTGACCCTTACAATCTCGGCACTGGGCCTGCTGTCCTGCAGCGGTCAAGCCAATCAAGAATCATCCGGCAACCAGCCACCTCCGACAAGCGGGGTGGTCACGCCGCACCGATTCCTCTGGCAGAGCGACGGAACCGGCCCAACCAGAGGACGCGAATCGGTCAACAACTGGCCGACACTCACGGGGGGCACGGCCAACTGTGAGCTCAGCCAAGTCGATGACCACCGCACATTACCTCCCCATGCGCCGTTCGCAGGAGACACCAGCGTCCGCTACATCAAAGCCGTCTGCACAGGCGGCGCCGATGGCGGAAGGATCCGGATCTCGGTCGACATGGAAGACCGCACAATGGACAACCTCGGCAACTTCGGATTTTTTTGGCATCAACCTTCAGGAGGAGTCTCGAGCGCGATGACCCTCGAACTCGCGACAAGCCCGAGCTTTTCTCAATATATTCGATTCAATTGGGCGACAGGAGCGATCGGACGACGGATGATCGACGGATGGAATCCCATCACCTGGCAAGCCGGCGACGACGTCGGGAATGTCGGCAGAGCCGACATGAACCAGACATTTACGACCTTCCGTATTCTCCTCGACCTGCAACGCGATCGTTCGGGTACGTTCTATTTCAGCGATTTTCTCTACGGTTACTACGCGAAACCGCAGATCAATATCTGGGGCGAGAACAACTTCGCCAGCGTGTATACGACGCTGTTCCCCAAGGCCAACGCACGCAACCTGATCGGCTCCTACTGTCCGGTAACGGAGATGCTGAAGGATCCTGGTCGGGTGGTGCTCGAAGGAGGATTCACGAACGACCAACTGAGGGAAATGGTAGCCGCGGGCTGGACCATCGGGGGGGAATCGACGGAAGGACTCAATTATATCGATTTTCACACGCGTGAAACTGCCGCCGCTGATATGGACAAGCACCTGGTCGACCTGAAACACCTGGGCTATAAACGCCCGATCTTCTGGTGCTACGAAGATGCGAAGCACAATGCGGCGCTCGACGCCGAGCTGGCGAAGCGCAATGTGGTGGCGGCCTACAGCGGCAATACCTTTTCCGACGAGACCGGTCGCTCGCTCTATGGCGGCTTGACCAATCCCTACAATCTCTGGTCGGTCTCGGGCGACGCTCGGTCGTTGACGGAGATCATCGCGGCGATTGACCATGCGGTGAAGTACGGCGAGCAGCTTGGTTTAGAGTGGCAACGGGCTGATCAGGACTTTGACGCAGTCGCCGACTATCTGGTCACGCTGCAAACGGAGGGAAAGATCGATGTCGTGACGGTAGAGGAGATGATTGCCCGTCATGGTATCACGAAGGGGTCAGCCACCCCTCCACCAAGTGATCCGCCGCCGCCACCACCGCCGCCGGCTGTACTGCTACCCTTTGATCAAGTCGAAGCGTCGTTTACACAATCGCCCGCTCTATTCTCCGGCTTGTGGACCCAGGCGAAAACACGCACCGTCCGTCTTGCGTTGTTCGGCGACTCACAGGAAACCTCACCGGAAGGGAAAGGTGACGTGTATGTGCCTCGCCTCCAATACGAAGCCTGGAAGCGCTACCAGAATGTGCCGGAAACCGTCGTGGCCGGCTACCATTCGTACGGCGGTGGCGCTCCGTTCGGAGACTGGTTGCTGAGAGGTGGAGCTGCCAAACCTGGAGGCTCGCCGAGCCGCATCATGGCGGCGAGTCGCTTGCCCGGTATCCCAGCAGCGGCTCATGCCGCACCTGGCGGGGCGCAGTCAGTGAACGGGCAATCGTTTGGTCAGCTCACGGTCCTTGAACCGGATGCCCTGAGCGTCAACCCGGCAGCACAGATTCCGACCATCAATCAATACTTCTGCACTCAAGCTCCAGTACGGGCTGAGGTGTTTGCGGCGACCCATCCGCAGTCAGGAGGAATCCTCTATAAAGCGCGCCCATCCGACTTGGTGCCGAGTTATTCCGCAACACCGACGATCGAGGAAACCGCGCCGCTCTCGCTGGTTGATTCGACCTTTATCGTCAAGTCTTTTACGACGGTCCCACTGCCTCTCAATGGGAAACGGTATCTCCAGCTGGAACTACTCGGCACGCTGACGTCAACCCTCACGGATATCATCGGCGCACGGTTTAAGAGTGAAGAATGTCCACAGGGTCTTGTCATCCAGGATCTCAGTACCGGGGGACTCTCCACCAAGGAGTTCTTGGACACCTACCGAAACCCCGTACTCCTATTTCGGTCCATTGGTTTCGACGCGGCCATTCTTCACTTCGGTGCCAATGATATCGGTGAAGGCTCGACAGCCGAGAGCTTCCGGGCCGATACGGAACGACTGATCGCGCGCATCCGCTCGTGGACCGGCAAACCCGATTTTCCCATCATCCTGATGAGCGATCCCTATCGAAAGGGGTTAAACCCGGAACAGGAAGCGGAATATGCCCGTTATCCCGGCGCGTTGCGCGCCCTCGCCGCCTCGGATCCGGCCGTGCTGGTGATCAATTCACGGCGGTTGATGCATGACCGGGGCTGGAAAGCGGATCAACCCAACCGGTTGAACGAACTGCTCCTCGACGAGGTGCACTATACGCCTCGCGGGGCGATCGAACTCGCGGAAAAGGAAATGGAGGCCCTCCTCGGCCCGTCGCCGCAATAGACCGTGCGCTCAACGATGTTCGTAGCTTTTGGCGCTCCAACTTCGTCCATATCGAGATGAACACAATAGTGCTCATAATTGCCTTCTCTGCCGGGAACTCGAGAAGAGAAGCTCGGTAACACACGAAACGCATCTATAAGTCGCTCCCTCATTAGCCCGGTGGAGAGAGTGGTAGTCATATTGATCGAGGGGATCCCATGTTCGATACTCACAAATTGACGACGCCTGGACTCGCGGAAACAAATCTGAGGCTCGCTTTCGGTATCATAGCAGCGATCACCGTGACGTCTTGCGGCTCACAGGACAACATGGACACGTCGATTGGTGATCTTCTTCCTTCCCTCTCAGCCACCACTCCGGTCACCTCCCATCAATTCCTGTGGCAGGCCGATGGATCCAGCCCGACCCGTGGGCAAGCCTCGATTTACAACTGGCCGAGACTCACGGGTGGCACTGCAGCGTGTGACTTAACCCAAGTCGGCGATAACAGTACTCTCCCTCCCCATGCCCCGTTTGGGGGCAGCACAACACTCCATTACATTCAAGCCAAATGTACCGGTGGCTCCACCGGTGGAAGAATCCAGATCATCGTTGACATGGCTGATCGCACGTTGACCGGTCTCGGGAATTTCGGATTCTTCTGGTATCAGCCGTCCGTCCGTGTCTCCACCGCCATGACACTCGACACCGCCACGTCTCCTAGCTTTTCTCAATACCTGAGGTGGAATTGGGCGACTGGTGGTATTGGACGACGCATGATCGACGGGTGGAATCCCATCACCTGGCAAGCCGGCGACCATGTCGCCACTATCGGCTCGGCCTCGATCAGCCAACGGTTCACGACATTTCGAATCAGCCTGGATCTGCTCCCGAACAGCTCGGGAACGTTTTACTTCAGCGATTTTATCCATGGCTATTACACAAAGCCGAATATCACGATCTGGGGCGAGAACAACTTCGCGAGCGTATACACCCATCTTTTCCCCAAGGCCAGGGCACGAAACCTGATCGGCTCCTACTGTCCGGTCACGGAGATGCTCAAGGATCCTGGTCGGGTAGTGCTGGAAGGAGGGTTCACCAATAGTCAATTGCAGGAGATGGTGGCCGCCGGGTGGGCGATCGGGGGAGAATCGACGGAAGGGCTGAACTACACTGATTTTTATACGCTTCAAGGGGCTGCTGCGGACATGGACAAACACCTTGCCGACTTGCAACAGCTCGGTTACCGACGCCCGATCTTCTGGTGCTACGAAGATGCCAAGCATAATGCCGCCCTCGATGCTGAACTGGCCAAGCGCAATGTCGTCGCAGCATTTAGCGGCAATATTTTCTCCGACAATACCGGCCGCTCGCTCTACGGAGGCCTGACCAATCCCTACAATCTCTGGGCGGTGTCGGGCGATGCTCGGTCCTTAACCGAGATCATCGCGGCAATCGACCATGCGGTGAAGTACGGTGAGCAACTCGGCCTGGAGTGGCAACGGTACGATCGGGACTTCGACTTTGTCGCGGACTATCTCGTGCAGCTTCAAGCGGCCGGGAAAGTGGAGGTGACGACGGTGGAGGAATTGATTCACCGCCATGGCATAAAGAACGGACAACCGACCGGATCTCCATCCCCGCTCCTGCCGTTCGACCAGGTCGAATACAGTTATACTGCATCACCCGCCCGCTTTGCCGGCCTGTGGTCACAAGCGCGCTCAAGGACCGTCCGCCTCGCTCTCGTCGGTGATTCACAGGAAACAAGTCCTGAAGGAAGGGGCGACGTGTATGTGCCGCGCCTCCAATACGAAGCGTGGAAACGCTACCAAAACGTTCCAGAAACCGTCGTAGCTGGATACCATGCGTACGGCAATGTTCCCTATGGCAACTGGCTGCTGAGAGGGGCGGCTGCGCGTCCCGGAGCCTCTCCTACCCGCATTGCCGCTGAGCGGCTCTTACCCGGAATTCCAGCTGCAGCCCATGCCGCACCGGCAGGACCTCAGTCAGTCAATGGACAATGGTATGGTCAGCTCATGGTCCTTGAGCCGGATGCCCTAAGTCTTAACCCACGCGGGGAGATCCCCACTAGCACCTCCTACTTCTGCACCCAGGGTTCGGTACGGGCCGAGATCTTTGCTGCGACCCATCCGCAATCCGGAGGCGTTCTGTACAAGGCACGTCCGTCGGATACTCCGTCCAATTACTTTGCCACGCCATCGCTCCAAGACACCGCAACTGTGTCCTTGGCCGAACCAACATTTAAGGTCAAGTCGACCCTGACAGCCCCCCTGCCCCTCAATGGGAAACGGTATCTGCAGTTGGAACTCCTTGGTAATATGACGTCAACCTTGACGGATATCATCGGCGCCCGCTTTAAGAGTGAGCAATGTCCGCAAGGGCTGGTCATCCAGGACCTCAGTGCCGGGGGACTCTCTCCCAAGGAGTTTCTCGATACCTACGAAGAAGCCGGCGACCTGTTTCGATCAATGGGTTTTGACACGGCGATCCTCCATTTTGGTGCGAACGATATCGGGGAAGGCTCGACGGCTGAAAGCTTCCGATCCGATACGGAACGACTGATCGCTCGCATCCGTTCCTGGAGCGGCAAGCCCGATTTTCCCATCATCCTGATGAGCGATCCCTATCGAAAGGGGTTAAACCCGGAACAGGAAGCGGAATATGCCCGTTATCCCGGCGCGTTGCGCGCCCTCGCCGCCTCGGATCCGGCCGTGCTGGTGATCAATTCACGGCGGTTGATGCATGACCGGGGCTGGAAAGCGGATCAACCCAACCGGTTGAACGAACTGCTCCTCGACGAGGTGCACTATACGCCTCGCGGGGCGATCGAACTGGCAGCAGAGGAAATGCGGGTCCTCCTAGGCCCCGCTCCATAACGAATTCAACGATATCCACTGAATTTTTCCTTCCTAATGATCGCACGACCACCCCATTGATGGACGGGAATTGCAGACATCCTAGGGCTTTATGGCCTTACCGTACGGCGCTAGTCATACCTTTCGACCGTCCAACGCTTAATATATCCGTAACATAGAAAGCGTATGATGCTCTCACACACTCAGTGTGTACTGAGCAGTTCTGGTCGGAGGACCGTGCATGTCATCACAACGCCCCAAGACCATTCTGATCGTCGAAGACGAGCCGGAGATCGCCCAGCTGGTCAAACACTATCTCGAAAAAGATGGATTTCATCCCTGTATCGCGGAGAACGGAATCGAGGCTCTGAAGATGGTGGCAAGCGAACACCCAGATCTCGTGATCCTCGACTTGATGCTCCCTGAAATGGATGGATTGGAAGTATGCAAATCCATCCGGCAGAAACCTGAGACGTCATCGTTACCGATCCTCATGCTGACGGCCAAAAATGAAGAGTCCGATACCATCGTTGGACTGGAGCTGGGAGCCGATGATTATGTGACTAAACCGTTCAGCCCCAGAACCTTGGTGGCTCGGGTGAAGGCCCTCTTCCGCCGGCTTGATCGGACCAACGATCACAAACCGACCTCCCTGACCTACGGTCCGCTCCAGATGGATCTCATCCGCCATGAAGTGACGGTGAAGAGCAAAGAGGTTCCGCTGACGGCAAAGGAATTCGGGCTCCTGGAACACCTCCTACGCCACCCCGGCCGGGTGCTCACGCGGGACATGCTGCTCAACGCCGTCTGGGGATACGACTATTACGGAACGACGCGAACCGTCGACGTTCATGTTCGGCGTCTCAAAGTGAAAATCCCGTTCCTCAATGAATCCATCGTGTCCGTGAAATCACTTGGCTACAAACTGTCAGACCAGCCGATACTCTAATCGCGGCTCACAGCCCGTGTCCCGATCCGGCACCACACTCAGGCTGGCCCTTGTGTTTCTCTCAGTGCTCACGGCTTCATGCCGGCATCATCCACGCGTTGAAGCGTTCGAAACCAGCGTCGGCCACTTGCACCAAGATGAACTGATCCGCCAGTTCGGATATCCGCAGCGCCTCAAACGTCTCAAATCGGGAACGGAGGTGTGGGACTATGAATTCCTCTCCGGCCATTCACGCTGCGTTGCCTACCGAGTCTTCTTTGATGAGGACCGGCAATCCACGCGATGGGAATCCATCGCGTGCCGCTAGACCGTCACCATTGCCGAGGAGCACCACGATGATCAGCCCCTGCCCGGTTGTCCTTCAAATAGTCCGATCCATCCACGAAACTGTTACACAGATTTGACCTCCTCCTGAGCATCTGTTGCCTTCCATGCTGTATCAATGGAGACAAAAGGAGTATGGCTATGGCACTCACGACGCCACCAAAATCACGATCCCGACAAGCAAAAGCCGGTCTCCCCGACACGCATGGGTGGTCTCTAGAAGCCCGACGCGCACAATTGCGGGAAGCACTGATTCGTCAACGTACGCTGCTGCTGGCCGACTGGAAGTTGGGGTTCCTTCCGCTCACCGATCGAACTCCTTTCGCCGACCCTGCCGATCAAGCATCGAACGATTTCGAGCAGACTCTGTTTTTTCAAGTACGGACACGCTTGATCACAAAACTCAAGCGTATTGAGCACGCGTTGCTGCTCCTACGAACCAAACACTATGGAACCTGTCGCCGCTGTCACAAGGCGATTCCGGACGGCCGGTTGGCGGTTCAGCCGGATGCGAGGTTCTGCGTGCCCTGCCTGGCATGGATGGAGAATCGAGCAGGGCGAAATTAGCAACACCGATGAATCGAGCACCCCTTAAATTCAGGTCGAGCGGAGATCATCGAATCATGCACAGGACATTGTCCGCACCACAATGCTCCCGCCCGGAACACAACGAACACACGTTTCGTTCATTGTTGGAGCTGGAACATCAACGATGCCGGCGATCCGGACAAGGTTTTCATGTGCTGCTCTGTCGACTGTCCACGCAGGATGGGATGCGGTTTCCCATGAGTGCCTCCGTCAAGCGGACACTCCTCTCAGCCGTCAGAGATTCCCTCGGCAGGCCCGGTGAGGTGGGTTGGGTTGTGCAAGATCTGGTGCTAGGCGTTTTACTCCTGGGCATGAATCCGGCACGATCAGTATCTCAAACCACAGAAACAGCTCGAATCCGCCGACTGATCGAGAGTCGGCTCGCTGTTGCACACCCTTCTTCCGTCTTGCAGTTTTACGACTTTCTCGACCTACCACCTCTTGAGAACCACGCACACGATCAGACTTCGGCAGAGTCATACCATGGAGGACACTATGCGATGTACCCGCTGTACCGGCATACAGGTACCTGAACTCATCAGTGAAGGAGGAATCAGAGCCTTGGCTCTGCGCTGTGTCTGCTGCGGAGATGTTACCGACCAAGTGATAACGCGAAATCGTCGACGTCCACGCTACTATGGACATGACCGGCGCGCTCGGACACCAGTGTACGGAAACCGCAAATGGGACAGAGCCGGTTCGAGGCCGTTCTCAATCGATCAGCCGTAGTCCGCGGCGCGTATACTCCATCCACTCGGCGCAATCGCAGCATCAGCGATCGCCAGCCTTGCCCCCTGGAAGGGTCGTATTTGAAGACGCCTCTTCTTCCGCTATTTACCTTTGTCCGGCTTCTCTCAGGTGTACGTGATCGGCCTGAATTAGCTGGCCCACACGACTCATGCGGCAAGAAGACGCTGCTCACTAGACGTGCTCTGACGAGTCCGATGCGCAACGCGCTATCGAAGTGAGCCACCAGGCAACGAGCTGCTGACCGAGGGCGATGAATGAACCGGGCTGGGGGAGTTGTCAGCGTGCGCCCATACTGGGCGCACGCCATACCTTCAAGGATGAGGTCCTGCGACCTGCCTATTGCTGAAAACGAAACGGAATCTTGAATCCAGTGATCTTGATGATGTCATCGGTGGCATAGTCATCCACCTTTGGCATGTTCGTGTCGTCGCTGTGCTGAATGGCCAAATAAGCCGTTCGGCCATCAGCCGTGAATTTAAAACCGGTCGGCTCGGCGGACGAGTCCTTCACAGAGAGGATCTTGATGCAGCCGTCCGTCTTGATGTCCCGGTCCTTACCATCCGGCAGACAGGCGAAGATGTCGCCGTTCGGATTGTCCTCAATCACATAATGATTCCCGGTCTTGGGTTGGAACGCAAAATTATCAGGCTGATTGAAATCGGCATCGCCCTCAACGAAACGATTCGCTGTCACCGTCTGTTGACTGGGGTCGGCAATCAAGGGGGCCCGATCAACGCCGCAGAGGACTTCACCGTAATTGGCAATGTCGCTCTCGCCTGTGTTGGTCCAGCAGAAACGCACACCTTCACCTTGATACTCCTCGTCCTGCTCAAGATCCTCGGGACGGTAATAACCGGTTGCTCCGACCTTGTCAGCATCCCCACGTGCGGTCGTGGCACCTACGGCGACCCATGCCCCGCTGCCTATTTCACACCCCTGTCCGTACTGTACTCCAGTGGTACAACTCATCCGAAGCGCATAGACATTACCCGCAACCAATGGAGATTCAGTCAAATTCGAGATCGGTTCTGTTGTCGTGCGTGGTGCAGCCGGAATGAATTTGAAGATGGCTCCTCCATCGACATCCGCTGTACCAGTTCCTGGTCGCAACTCATCACCCGCGATGACGACGCCGGATGGCAAGACCGCCAAACCTTCCCAAGCCATCGTGGGCAATGCAGTACGCTTGACGATCGATGTGGAAGGAGCACCGGTTTCATCTACGATGGTGCCCAGGGCACGGTCGGTAATGGTATGGTTCGTCTGCTGCAGTGGGTTGATGATCTCATACACTCCGCCCGTGGATGTTTCCTCGGTGGCAACAATCGTTCGCCACGGCGTCCGACGGATACCATCACAAGCCGTCATACCACGCAAAATAGTTTGGACGGACCCATCAGAGATCTTGACGCTCTGGACGCTCGGATTGAGTTTTTTGACCAGGCCGCCCGGCAAGAACGTACCGAGATCCTGCCGCCCTCCCTCGATACAAAAAATTAAGTGGGTTGGTCTTTCATCATTTGGCCAGAACGCGAACATGTCCGCAGCATTCGCTGCAGTGCGTGATACGTACTCGGCCTTCAATCCGTCGGCTAATAAGACCTGGTCCGAGGCGCGCTGAGTCGAGGTGCGATACGGACCAGTTGTTGGAGCGGCAGACTCCTTGAGTGGACGATCGACGCCGAACCAGATCCCGGACGACCGTTCCAGACCACCCTGTACGATCGAGCCAAAATCCAGGCCAGTGAACCCATCAAACTCACCCGCTTGGCTTAGCCCCGTTGAACCCATCAGAATGGAGGCGGCAAGACCTGCCTTGGCCGCCATCAAACTCCATTTGGAAATCCGTCTTTTGATTTTGATCATGAGCGTCTCCCTTATACATGCCCGCACCACACCGGATGACACCAGGAGGATCGACGGCGTCGTCCGGCTCACCGGCGCGGAGATTTGAGAACAGTTGTTCGCCCTTTTTCGATGAGCTGCCACCCTGTGGCTCCATGAAATTGATGAAAGAGACCGTCCACCGTCTCTGCTGGGTGAAGAACAAGCCGTCATTGAATGAAGCTGCAGTCTTCTTTCAACCGGCTCGTAAGAGCTTCACACAGGTCTACCTTCCCAGTTCGCCGTTACAACTCGGTCTCATGCTCCTTAAGAATTCGTAACGAACTCGGCTGAAGAGACCATACGGCCGGCAATTTGACCAAAGAACGACCCATACCAGACGCATGGTGCCGGTCACCGACCAACTTGACGCGGCATCAAGTAGGATTCGACGGGAGATGTACGTGGGACCTTACCGTGCACGAGCATTGAATGGAGGCAGGTGGGGAAAGGCAACTGCTTGCTTGAGGGACAACGTAGAAATGATCGTGGGGGGGGGGTTGCCCGTATAATTGCGCACCGATCCCCTGAACCGCAATCCAACGGATTGAGATCCACGAGTTTTGATGGTGTGTGAGACTAAATCGCTTACCGGCGGGGATGCTTTGTGGTCAGAGGTCGAACCGGCGCGAGCCTGGAGGCGTGGGATCGGGTGTCATACAATGCTTGTAATCCGAGCCAATACGCAGGGGTCGTCCTGAATCGCATGGCGAGTCTCGCCGCGAGCGGCATGGTGGCAGACCGTTGTCCTTCCAGAAAATTCACAAGTTCCCTCGGTGAGACATCGATGGATTCTGCTACATCATGGACGCTGAGCGGAGGTTGCGCGGGTTTCATATAGACCTCACCCAACACTTCCCCAGGGTGAATCGGCTGGCCAATCAGGTCCTTCATAGATCCTTTCGTCCCTATCCCCTATCTATACTTCGTTTGTTAGATTTTGCAACCGCAAATCACCTCTGGTCCATCCTAGGCGACTCCCTAGGGTCACTGGTAAGAGCCGAACGGTGGAAACCACCGATGATAACTCATTGATTTATTGCCCATTCACTCTCCCCCTGTAGGCCTCACCTTCGATGTTACTCGCATTTAACACGTGCCTAACCAGCACCTAACCTGCCCCAGGCATGATGCGGGTGCATTTGGGAGCGACATATATCCACTGCGTGACCGATTAGGAGGACCAGCACATGGGGATGGAGCGACTGTTCGTAGGAGTCGGATTGGTGACTCTCTTGGGGGTTTCTGTCTCGGTTGAAGCGTCTGACTCGACAAGCATTACGCTGAAACAGATCGGCCGATATAGCGCCGGTGTCAGCACCAATCCGGACGAACCTCGGACGGAGATTTCAGCTTTTGATCCTACTTCGAAGCGGTTGTTCAGCATTAATCTAAATCTTCGTCAGCTCGACGTGCTTGATCTTGGTGCACCGGAAACGCCTGTACTGGTCCAATCTGTCCCACTTGGAGGGAAACCGAACAGTGTGGCGGTTAGCAGAGGGGTAGTGGCTGTGGCGCTCGAAGGAGCCCTAAAAACCGATCCGGGCAGCGTGAAGTTGTTCAGTACGACCGGGATGTTGCTCAATCAACTGACGGTGGGTGCTTTACCTGATATGGTCACTTTTTCGCCGAACGGCCGCTGGCTGCTCGTCGCCAACGAAGGTGAACCGAATAGTTATAACCAACCAGATTCCGTCGATCCCGAAGGCTCGGTGAGCGTCATCGACATGCGCGGGGACGTCACCGGCTTGACACAAGATGATGTTCGGACCGCCGGATTCACTGTCCCAATTCCTCAGGAAAACGCCTCCAGCATTCGCGCCTTCGGGCCAAACGCAAGTCTCGCGAAGGATTTGGAACCGGAATACATCGCCGTTTCGCGCGACTCCAGAACCGCCTGGGTGACATTGCAGGAAAACAACGCCGTAGCCGTCCTGGACATCTCTTCCGCGACGTTCACCAAGATCATCGGCCTGGGCTTCAAAAATCATCTTGAGCCGGCCAACCAGCTGGACTCGAGCGACCGCGATGTGCCCGGTTCGAGCAACAACGGCGCCATTAATATTCGGAATTGGCCGGTGCTCGGCATGTACCAGCCCGACAGCATCGCCACCTATCGGGTGAAAGGAAAGACCTACTTGGTCACGGCCAACGAGGGTGACGCCCGGGATTACACGGGCTTCTCGGAAGAGGCCAGAGTGGGCTCGCTCACACTCGACGCTGCCAGTTTTGGCTCCCAGGGATTCCCCGACGTGACCACCGGGAACGACGGGCTGCGCAATAACGACCATCTCGGGCGCCTCACCGTAACGACGACGCTCGGCAACACGGACGGCGACCCGGAATTCGAAAAGCTTTATGTCTTCGGAGCCCGTTCATTCAGCATTCGGAACGCAGACGGCGAATTGGTCTACGACAGCGGCGCCGAACTCGAGCAACGTACGGCCGCCCTAGTCCCCTCGAGCTTCAATTCCAACGGCGCCGCCGACACGTTCGACACCAGAAGCGACAACAAAGGTCCGGAGCCAGAGGGACTGGCTCTGGGAAAGATCGGCGGGCGAACCTACGCCTTTATCGGCCTCGAGCGAACCGGCGGGATTATGGTGTACGATATCTCCGACCCACAGTCCCCGCAGTTTGCGACGTATGCCACCACCGCCCCGACGGATCTGTCACCCGAAGGTCTCCTCTTCATCAGAAGGAAAGACAGTCCCAACGGAAAACCCCTCCTGGTAGTGTCTCACGAGGTCAGCAACACGGTCACCATCTTCGAGATCGAACGCACGACACAACATGGCCCGGACGAGAGCGACGAGGGAGAAGACGACTAACCCATCAGCGACAACTCGTATCGGCGGACAAGCCATCGATCGCGCTGTCCGCCACGATTGAGGAGCGTTCATGACCGCCACGAGCATCAATACCCCACCCCTCACGATTGAGATTCTGACCAGTCAGAGCGTCGTGTGGTGTGGCCTGCAGAAAATCTTGGAGAGCAGCCTGACTCACTCGATGGTCGTGCATCCCCACCGCCGGAGGACGCGGGGTGCGCCCCTGACAGAAATGCGGGCCGACGTCTTCATTCTTGATCTGGAAACTGAACGCGACGCGCTCGGCACGATCAAACAGATTCGGGAGTCGTCCCCGACCAGTAAGATCGTGCTGCTGTGCGGATTCGAGGACAATGACCGCACACGGGAGGCGTTCGCCTTCGGCGTCGATGGCGTCATCCTCATTGTTCAACCGCCTCTCGTCATACTCGCGGCCATCGAGGCCTTGTTTGCTCAGGCCAATCGTCTCCCACAGAGCGAACAAGCCGATGCGGTGGGGACGGGCCTGATCGACGACACCCTCGACGTGGAGACCCAGCCGCCGGACTGGCCACAGACGCTGACAAAAAGAGAACAAGAGATCGTCCAGCTCGTGGGGCAGGGACTGTCGAATAAGGACATCGCCCATGCCTTGTCGATCAGTGACAGTACCGTTCGGCATCACATGACGAACATCTTTGACAAGGCTGGTGTACCCACTCGACAGATGCTCATGGTGCACACGCATCGTCTCTATTCCGTTCGTCCCAACGCCCACGCGTATCATCCCACGATCGGGTAGCCTCACCTCAAGATCGGAATACGAGAAACCACCGCAAGCCCGATCACGAATTTACCGATCGTGGATGATTTCCCCACTCATTCGTAACACGCTCCCTCTATCCTTACAGCGTATGGTGTTGAGGATGGACAGCAAGCCTGTCCTCGGTGTCACCCAACCAACCAACCGCCGGGTCTTGATATGGCACGACTTGGACGAAAGGAGTGTGCGTATGATTATCGATGGTATGCCCCCAAGATGCCTGACTCGTTTGTTCGTGGTCGCTTTCCTGTGCGTAGGTACCGGATATGCTCCGCCGCCCTCGTTCGCCGAGGCTTCGGTCGAGCATCGTTCCCACGAGTGGGACCGCGACGACGAGGCCGACGATACCATTGAGGCCCGTCTGGACGCGGGCCGCAAACTGGAGTGGCGCAGCCCCGACTTTCAACGGGAGGAGAAAGACGCCCTCCTCCATGTTCAACTCCTCGGTATCAATGACTTTCATGGACAACTCTCGGAAGGTCGGCGCGTGGCCAACCGTCCCGTCGGAGGGGCCGCAGTACTGGCAGCCTATCTCCATGCCGCACAACACGATCCCAACGATCCGGATTTACCCGAACGAACCTTTATCGTCCATGCAGGGGACCATGTCGGGGCCACACCGCCCGAATCGGCGCTTCTCCAGGACGAACCGTCAATCGGCTTCCTGAATCTCCTCGCCAACCGACATTGCCGCTATGAGGATCGCCGGGAGGACCGTCGTCACAGAAGAGGCTGGGACGATGAGGATGCCAGAGAAGACCGACGAGACCGCCGACTGCATCCCAAGTGCAACCTCGTCGGCACCCCGGGCAACCACGAATTCGACGAAGGCAAAGACGAACTCTTTCGTTTGCTGGACGGCGGCAACCATGTCACCGGCCCGTTTCTGGAGACCCCGTATCGTGGTGCACGCTATCCGACCGTCTCTTCCAATGTCGTTGATGAGAGAACGGGGAAACCGGTGCTGCCGCCATTCGTCATCAAACAGGTCAAAGGCGTTCGCATTGCGTTTATCGGGGCCGTCCTGAAAGAGACACCGACCATCGTCACACCGAGCGGCATCGCGGGATTGAAATTTCTGGATGAGGCCGAGAGTATCAATCGCTACGTCCGCTGGTTGCGGAAAACGGAAGGCATTCGGACATTTGTTGTGCTGATTCATCAGGGTGGTCGCCAAACCACGTACGAAGGCCCAACCCAACCAGGAGGCCTCATCAACGGCCAGGAGATCGTCGACATCGTCTCTCGACTGGATAACGACGTCGATGTCGTCGTTTCAGGCCATGCTCATGCCTTCACCAATACCCTCCTCAAGAACCAAAACGGTGTCGACATCCTGATCACGCAGGCCTTTTCTTCCAGTACGGCCTACGGGGACATCGACCTCATGATCAATACACACACTCGGGATGTGGTCGCAAAGAGTGCCTCCATTGTCACCACCTTTGCCGACGCAGGACCCGGTCTTACCCCGAATACCGAGGTCGCCGAGCTTGTGGCCCAGGCCCAAGCCAAGGTTGCGCCGCTCGTCAATCGGGTGGTCGGCGA
The DNA here is from genome assembly GCA_902500805.1 of uncultured Nitrospira sp. Taxonomy (GTDB): domain Bacteria; phylum Nitrospirota; class Nitrospiria; order Nitrospirales; family Nitrospiraceae; genus Nitrospira_D. Next base: position 141,364 of record CABVSA010000001.1, read on the forward strand.
AGCGGCCGTAGACCTGTCCCGCACGGAAAGTCCTTCCGGCGAATCCTCGCTGGGGAACCTGATCGCCGACGCGCAACGAGCGGCGCTCGGCACCGACTTCGCGTTCATGAATCCGGGCGGCATCCGCGCCGACCTCTCCGCCGGACCGGTCACTTACGGTGAGCTCTTTACCATTCAACCGTTCGGCAACAGCCTGGTCCGGATGGAACTCACCGGCCAGCAGATCTACGACGTACTGAACCAACAGTGGGCCAATCAACCGTTTCCGCGTATTCTCAAGACCTCCGGTCTGACCTATACGTGGGACAATAACCGACCGGTCGGGGATCGGATTGTCGAGGTGCAACGCCAAGGGACGCCGATCGACAGGCACGCAACCTATTCCGCCACCGTCAATAGTTTCATGGCGGCAGGCGGAGACAATTTCACCGTCTTGTTGCAAGGGAGAAACCAAGTGGGAGGGCCGCTGGATCTGGATGCCTTGATCACCTACATCCAGAGTCTGCCGCAGCCGTTCTCAGCCGCTCTCGAAGGACGGATCGTCAGATTGAACTAAGGCCGCTCGAACGCCTGTTCACCTGACAACGTAGATGACTTTCATGAAGACGCGAGTGGTCGGATAAGCCTTTTGCTCGCCTTCATGACCGCGCTGGCCGCCCCTTCCTCTCGGGGGCGGCTTCCCCGGACAAGACTCTGATGCGCCTTACCCAGATGCCGACACAATCAGGATCGGCTTACTCGCCTATGGAGAGGGATTTAGTGTGATATCGGCCGGAAGACGGCGCCGTCGAGCATATCGCTCAGAGAGGATTGCAGTACCCGTTCCCCTTGTCGTTGACAGAACATGGCCGTCGCGGGTGCCACCATGAAGATCGCAGCCAGAAGCCACGAGCTCGCGGTATGATCTGAGAAGACCAGGATCAGCAGGCCGAGCACCAGGCCGATCCCGGCAAGAGCTCGAGGAAAAGGCGCGGGAAGCGGGCCCCACATCAAGCGCAGTACCACGTCGGCTCCACCGGACTTCTCCGTGATCGAGACTTCCGCCGCAGCAGGAGGCGTCACCGGCATTCCTGGCAAGAAGAACTTAGGTGGCCGGCGCCCACCTGCGTATCTCAGGGGAGTCGTTGATGCAGAACCTGCCAAGCCGACCTGATTAAATCGCGCGTTGATCGTTTCGGCAGACAGTGTCGTGGTTGCATGGACGTGCATGAGGCCTCCTCGCAATATGGATTCCTGACAGGAACCTCGTACGCTCGCACTCAACATCAAGCCCGACGTTCGTTACGCCCTATTCAGAACGACGTAAAATAATCGTAAACAGTCTGCCCTGCGTTTTCTCAATTTACATAAACGCCAGCGACAGCCATGGCACGTACGTTACCAGCAACAGCACGATGAGCATGGCCAGGAAAAACGGGAAGGTGTACCGAAATACCTGCGCCAGCGGCACGCGGAACCGGTAGGAGGCAAAAAACAAATCGAGGCCGACCGGTGGAGTCAAATATCCCAGTTGCATATTGAGCAAAAAGATCATGCCGAGATGCAAGGGATCGATGCCGAACACCTGGCTGATCGGCTGTATGAGCGGGACCACGATCGTGATGGCCGAGAAAATATCCAACACGCAGCCGACCAGAATCAGAAACAGGTTCAGCGCCAGCAGAAAGACGAATTTCGACTCGATGTGGGTTTGAAACCAGTTTGCCGCGCGCATAGGAACTTCCGCGTCAACGAGATAATTCGCGAGCCCCATCGCCACACCGAGGATGGCGAAGACGCCGCCGATGAGTGTGAGGCACTTGATCAAGACCGCAGGAAAATCCCGGCGGATATCCAACTCCCTGTGTATGAACACCTCCACCACCATGGTGTAGATGGCCGTGATGGCCGCCGTCTCGATGAGCGTTCCGTAGCCGCCGAACAAACTGCCGAGGACAAGAACAGGGGTTATCAGCTCCCATTTGGCTTCCCACAGCGCGCTCAGGCCTTCGCCCATCGAAAAAGGAACCCGCAGCCCGGTCTTGCTCCATGCTTCACGAATCCCCAGCACACACACCGCCGTCACCAGAAGAAGGCCGGGCAAGATACCGGCCTTGAACAGGTCCAGTATGGACACATGCGCCATGACGCCGTACAGAATGACCGCAAGGCTCGGCGGGAACAGCAATCCGACAGATCCTGTGCTGGTGAGCAATCCGATCGAGAAACTTTTGCGATAGCCGCTCTCGATCAAGACGGGAAGCAAGAGCCCCCCGACGGCCAAGATCGTGACTCCCGATGCCCCGGTAAATGTCGTCAGAAACGCGCACAACATCGTCACGACGACCGCTAAGCCGCCGGGAAGCCAGCCGAACCAGGCGCGAAACACACGAACGAGGCGACGGCTTGCACCACCTTCTGCAAGAACATATCCAGCCAGCGTGAACAAGGGAATAGCCGGAATCGATGGAGAGACGACGAGACGGTAGGTTTCCACCGGAATTGCCGCTGCGGTTGTTCCTTCCACCTGGAAAAGCAGAAGCGTACCTCCTCCTAAGATAATGAAAATGGGCGTTCCGAGAACCGCAGCGAGAAACAAGATGAAGAGCGCCATCCACAGGAATTCAGGGCTGTGCATGGGCAAGAAGAGCCCTATGCCTGCAGCGACAGGGATGCCGAGAAAAGCAAACAATCGAGTCAGGGCAGTTTCCGGCTTCGTGGCAAAATGGAGCGCAATAACGGCGAAACTCGCCGGGAGAATCGCTTCCACGGCCCAGGTTGGCAACCACCCGGCGACGACAACGGGCGATTGCATATCGGCGCGCACAAAATCTAGTGCGGCCCAGCTCAGGCTGGCGGCAACAGCCGTTGAAACCATCGCGATCAATGCGACGCAGTAGTTGTGAGTTCCCTGCGGGAAGAGGTCACGCCCGAGGAAGAAGGTCAGATGACCATCGTCTCTCGCGGCAAGCACAGCCCCAGAAAATCCAACCCACAGGGTCAGATTCTGGACATAGGTGGACGATGCAGGAATCCCAGTATTAAACAAGACCCTGAGCGCGATCTCTAACACAGGCAGACCGGCCATCAGCAGCAACGTCAGCCCCGCCAGACTGTTTTCACCCCAGCGAAATAGATCTGTCGCCCGAGTGAGCCCTCTGAATTGAGTCCTGTGATCCGTTGTCATGTGCCGATTTCTCTCTTATCCGCTCTCGATCAGTGCGTATACAGAAGATGCGTCGCTGGATTGAAGAGGCCCAACCTACTCTATTCAGGGAGCAGGCTTTGCGGCTCGGTACTCATCGCGAAGCCGTTCTACTTCGGCGACAAGTTCCGGAGGAACGTTTCCACCCATGATCGTGGGATAATTGGCTCGAAACCGCTTATTCCATTCGGTGAGCACGTCGGGTGGTACGGCGTGGATCTTGAGCCCATGTTGTTGCATCACTCCAACAGCTTCAGCGCTATGCTGCCTCATTTGAAGGAGGAACCGCTTTCCGGCCTCCTGTGAGGATTGAGCCAGGCGCTCCCTGATTTCAGGGGGAATCGCTTGCCATTTTCTCTCCGCGATCACGAGGGCGCCTACCAGCGGGACCAACTTCACGTTGGTCATTTCCTTGCTCAAACCGAACCATTGAAAGGAGAGAGCAGCGAGTGGCGTGGTGATGTACGCATTGATCAGCCCTGAGTGGAGCGCAGAGTGGATTTCATTCACAGCGAGCGGAACTGCGCGGTAGCCCATATTCTTCCACGCCTGCAAGTTGTCCTGATCACCGGCCCACACGAATAACCGGAGAGGCTTCAGATCATCGGGATGCACGACAGGTTTTTGCGTGAATAAGTAGACCCAGCCGCCGTCTCCCCAGAGAAGAACTCTAAATCCCTTCGCGGCATAGATCTTTTCCAGTTTGGCAGCGACCTGGGTCCGCACGTGATCCCACTCGTTGTCGTCGCTGAACATCATAGGCATTTGGATCGCCTTGGTCTCATGAGCGATCTCATAGAGACCCGAGCCAGCCACGAGCGCGGCATCGAGCTGCCCGATTCGCATCTTCCGGACCATGTCGGGATCATCACCGGCCACACCGCCGGCGTAAATGCGTAACTGAATAGACCCATTTGAGATCTTTGCCCAACTCTCCCCGAGATCTCGCAGGATGTCGTAGTAGGGTGAATTGTTCGGCGCCAATGTCCCCAGTTTGATAGTTTCGGCAGAGACCACCTGACCAACGAGGAGGCAGGCAGCAAGAATCAACCCTGCGAGGGTAGTCTGTTTCATGGAATGACCTCCTTGTTGTCAGTGTCTAAAAAGAGCTCAGGAACCTGCCCAAGCAGCCACCGCGCCCGCCGCTGGGCCGTCGCATTGATGAGTCGCGTTTGCGGTTCGCGGTCGAGGTTGACGGCCAATGCACGCGCCAGCAGATCTCTGAATTCGTCGAGGCTCTGCTCCTTGATTGAGAGACCTTCCGCTAAGGCCACGAACAGGGACGCACGCGGGGTGTCCGTGAGGGTCAGTGCACGACGAAAATGTTCACGCGCCAGACCAGCGCTACCGCCTGGGCGGCTTGACTCGTATGTAATGAGAAATTCGTGAGCGGCTCCCGCTTCGTATCGTTCGTTGACGTCCAGGACCCGGCGTACCAAGGCGGCAAATAGATGCGCTTCGGAGACTAACGCAAGATCGTCCGGCGCGGCAGAGAGAGCACCGCCCCAGGACACTCCGGCCCAATAGAGAAAGGGGGCATCATCCTTCGTGGTCTGGACTACGGCTGAATCCTGATCGCGCCGGAGCGTCGCTTCGAACTGAGGATGCGCAAGCTCTAATCCCCGGAATGAATACCCCCGAGCGCGCAGATACAGCCGTTTGACTCGAGTCCGCAACAACCGGGCCCGACTGCGGTCCTGTGCTTCCCATCGATCGGCTTCTTCCTGAAGGAGATAGGCATAGGTGGTAAAACCCTTTGCGGCGGAAAGGAGCAGGCCTCGGTGGTTTGGGGAACTTGTCAAAAGGCCTTCCAGGGTCTTCAATCCGAACGGGAGGGCCTCACGAATGAGTTCCGGATCATCGTCGGACGCGAAAATCTCGGCGTCCCCTGTCAGCAGATCCCCTAAGACGTTGGCGGCCAGGCGCTTGCCGGAACATCCGTTCAAGAACACGACGAGACCGAGCAGGCCGACGCACAGAGCGTACGCTCGTCGCCAGCGAATACCACAAGGCAGGTCGCCACGATGTGTCTGCATCACCAGGAGCGTATGGGTGGGTGTGAGACTCAATCGATCCGATCACCAGTTGATTGATGGCAGAGTAACACGCCCCGTCCCCATTCTCCTGCACGAGGGAACACGAAGGTGTGCTTGACAATCCTGGGTGGTGACGCCGTTTGACTGAACGTGATGAGTCGTGCCACGGAACAGTCCATGAGGTTAAAAATAGTCCCAGGTATGATAGCGTTCTCTTGTAACAACCACCTCAAGATCACCTCAACTTCCTGTTTATCTTTGCGTGAGTCGGGAGGCGACCTTGTGGAATCATGGTGCGTCCACCGGGACGGGTACTGCCCTTGGAGCTCTCGTCCATGCCTTTTCCACGTCGGCCCTCGGAGGGATGGCACCTCCGATGCGCGACGCCAAACAATAACGAAGAACGATCCGTTGATGAAGAGGAACAGAATGAGAGAAGGGCACACCATTCCGACGGTCCCGTTTCATCGCTCCTTATCAAGCATGAATGGCTCGATCGCCGCCGCAATTTCAGACGGGTTCGTATAAATGGCGAAATGTCCACCTGCAATGGTCCGCACGTGAAGCGACGCACGTACATGTGCCATTTCCTCGACATTATGGTGCGGCACCACCTGATCATCCTGCCCTGCTACACAGAGGACCGGACAGGGGCAAGTCCTCAGAAGTGGTCGCGCGTCTACCGCCAGGAGCGTCCTGATCCGCGCCGCAATCATCTTCGCGCTCACCCGTTTCCACGTTTCGGCCTTATCTCGTCGAAGCCGGTCGTTTGAGGTTCGTGAAAGCCAGACCGGAACCCTCTTGATCGCACGGAACAACCAGATCAGCGGCGTCACGGAAGCCCAGCGCAACAGCGCAAACAGGCGCCTGGGCGGACGCACGAAGCTTGAAGCGAGAATCACTCCTCGCACTTTTTCCGGCTCCGCGGCGGCCAACATGAGCGCCAACGGACCGGAAAACGACCAGCCGAGCACATAGCAACGCTGCACCGCGACCAGCGCGTGGCGGGTCAACCCGAGTAAGTCCTGGTAACCGTTCGCTGTAGATGATGGAAATTGCACGACCAGCGGCGTGATCCGTTCAGGCAGGACCGCCAATAACGGGCGAAAGAACACATCCGTACCGTCAAGCCCCGGCAACAGCACCAGCAGGATAGGCCCTGATGATATGTCCCCTACACTGATACTGTCGACAGCGCGTTGAAGCACGACGGGCCAGCATTCCTTTAGTCAGCGCATTCCCTTTGTAAACATCCGTCCCAAACCGTAGACCTATTGTGGGCAGGCGCTTCCTCACGGTCAATCGCCATCTGCGGCGTTAACTGAATCTTAACCTGCATGATTCATGACCGGTTCTGCCGCAACCGCCGATACGCTCCTGCAACAAACCTGGCTGCGGAGGGTCCGTAGCCCCCGGGGGACAGGTTCTGGACGCCGAATAACCCGAAGGAGCACGAACCGTCGTGAAACATGCCGGTGAATCGAGCATCCGACCGTGGCCGGCCATGAACCACAATAATACCGAGAACCTCGGCGAGGTCCTTAGTCGTAAGGAACCCTATTTACTAACATTGTGTTTCGCTGTTTACCGTAATCCCATCATTTCGTTATGCAGAATTTCCGAGAATGTAACCGACCGGCAACACTGATGGTCTACGCTCTCACTCATGAAGACAGCGACGATGTCTCGGTTCACCGGAGGCCTGGTGGGTGAATAAGCCCCAACGCAGCCGTCCCCTTTCCTATCGAACGGTCTGGATTTCCGACGTTCACTTGGGGTTCCGTGGCTGCAGCGCCGAGCACCTTCTCGACTTCCTGCATTCCGTCGACTGCAAATTCCTCTACCTGGTCGGCGACATCATCGATATCTGGGAAATGAAGAAGCGGATGTATTGGCCGCAGTCGCACAATAACGTCTTACGAACGATTCTAGGCAAAGCCAAGCACGGCACCACGGTCGTCTATGTGCCGGGCAACCACGACGAGGTCTTTCGCGATTATCACGATATGACATTCGGGAACGTGCGCATCATGGAAGAAGCGATTCACACGAACGTGGATGGCCGTCGATTCCTGGTCACCCATGGAGATAAATTCGACAGCGTGGTGCGAAGCTCCAGAGCCATCGCCATGCTGGGCACCAGACTGTATGACTACTTACTCAAAGCCAATTATGTCGTTCATTGGGCAAGAAGAAAGGCCGATCTGCCGTACTGGTCGCTCGCGGCGTTTCTCAAGCATCGAGTCAAGAACGCCGTTCAGTTCATCAGTAATTTTGAGACGGTCGTCGCCTACGAAGCCGCCCGCCTCGGCGTGGACGGCGTGATCTGCGGCCATATTCACCGCCCTGAAATCACAAAACTGAACGACGTGACGTATTGCAACTGCGGGGATTGGGTGGAGAGCTGCAGCGCCCTTGTGGAACATCATGATGGAAGTTTTGAGTTGTTGCGTTGGGAAGATACGGTGGCAAGTCTGAAACGTTCGGCCGTAGCGGGCAGAGAGCGGCTGTCGTTGTGTCCCGATGATGATCTGGTCGTGAGTTTGGTCAATCGTCATCTCGCGTAGCGACGGATCAGAACCAGACGGATGATGTAAGGAGGGCACATGTTGGCTGACGCCGTCTCAAGATGGGCCGCGTGCGCAGGCCTCCCCACTGGTCAGACCTGCGAGTTTCTGTGGAGCGACCTCTCCGTCCTGGTAGGACTCTTTCTCGTGGCTGATGCTGCCCTCTCGTGGTTCTTGAGATGGGGCCGGGCGTTACAGGACCTGCCGATGGAAGCATTCACGCCGAGGCACCCTGCGGATCCGCAGCATGTGGCCTCATACCTCGAGTATTCGGTCGATGATCGTATCGAGGCATCAGACCATCGTACCGCCGCGTAAGAATGAACCGGTAACAGACGGAAGGAGGAACGAATGTTGGGCGACACTGTATTGAGATGGGGTGCATGTGCCGGCTTAAGCGAGCTACAAGACTGTCGGCTTCAGGGACAGGACATCGCAGCAGCGATTGGTCTTCTTCTGGTCGCCACCCTCGCCGTCCCAGTGGGCATGCGACTCGTGCGCACACTGCAGACGCTGCAGGCCAGATCGTTCACGCCGATCTTCTCTCGCATGCTCTCCGCCTGGGTCAAAACCAACTCCTACGGCGCCGATACGTTTTTTAAAGCCGACGGCGCCGACGACGACACGGCAGCGCAACGTCAGCGCGCGTTGGATCGTCTGGCTGAATATTTTCAGAAACGCTATCCGAAGTCCGGTGTATGGAGCCATGAGATTCGTGGCGGACTCTCGGATCTACGGTTTACTGATGCCGGACGTGTTCCCTTTCCCTTCGCCCGCTTGATGCAGGAGAAATTCAATCTCTGCTCCGTCGTCACCGCATCCGAAGGACCGAAGCTGCGTGACATCGACGGGCATTGGTCACTGGACATTACCGGCTCCTACGGCGTCAATGTCGCGGGATATGATCGCTACAAGGAATGGATGGAGAAGGGCTGGGAGCGCGTAAAAGACTTGGGGCCCGTGTTGGGCCCCCTGCACCCGATCGTCGCCGACAACATCGCACAGCTCAAGGCCATCTCCAAACTGGACGAAGTTTCCTTTCACATGAGCGGTACCGAAGCCGTCATGGCTGCGATCCGGCTTGCCCGATTTAACACGCGTCGCAAACTGATCGTATGTTTCGCCGGGGCGTACCACGGCTGGTGGGACGGAGTGCAGCCGGGGCTTGGCAGTGAACGGGACATTCGCGACTGCCTCACGTTGAAGGATCTCCATCCCTCCTCCCTTGCCGCCATTCGCCGACTGAAACATGAGATCGCCGGTGTCGTCGTCAACCCGATTCAATCGTTTCATCCCAACTCGCCTCCGCCGAGCGATGCAATCCTCTTGACGAGTGACATCCGAAAGACGGAAGACGCCCATGCACCCTACGCGCAGTGGCTCAAGCAACTCCGCGAGGTCTGCACCGCGTGCGACATTCCACTGATCTTTGACGAGGTGTATTCAGGCTTCCGTCTGGCCCCTGGAGGTGCGCAAGAATACTTCGGCGTCCAGGCCGATCTGGTGATCTATGGAAAAACCGTCGGGGGTGGCATGCCGATCGGAGTCTGTTGCGGCAAAGCAGACCTCATGCGCCGCTTCGATCCGAATCACCCGATGCGACTAGCCTACGTGATCGGCACCTTTTCGGCACACCCACATGTCATGGGCGCGATGAATGAATTCCTGCACTGGGTAACCGCTCCCCGGACTGCGCAGCTCTATCACGAGGCCAACGAGCAATGCACCGCGTGGGCCGCCGCCGTCAACAGGGAATTGGTGGAACGTGCGCTCCCGCTCCGCATCGTGAATCTCACGACGGTCTGGACGATTTTGTTTCTGCAGCCGGGTCGGTACAACTGGCTGCTCCAGTATTACCTGCGTGCCGAGGACGTGACGCTGAGTTGGGTCGGCACGGGCCGCTGCCTCAGCAACATGGCCTTTGGGCCCGAACATTACGCCGAATTGCATACGAAATTGATCGCCGCCGCCTTACGCATGAAACAGGACGGATGGTGGTTGGAAGGACTCGACCAACCGGAAAGGAGAAAGGCCATGAAATCACGGCTCGCGTGGGAAATGATCGGCAGCATCATCCAGGTACCCCGAGCGCTCAAGACCTTTTATACCGAGGTCATGCGACGAAAGCATGATGACCATGTGGCGTCCCATAGCCACCCGCTGAATCAGTTGTTTCACCTTCTCAGTTCAAGTGTCTTCATTTATTGCTACTTCCTGATCTTTACCGATCTTACGACCGCAGTCACTGCCAGCCTGGCGGCCTTGTTCGTTCGACAGTTCGGACATGCCCTCGTGGAACCTCCCTGCCACGACAAGGAGGAACTGTTGCTCGGATTCAATACACCGAACAAAACCATGATCGTGTCCGCCTACTGTTTGATTCCTTTGGCCAACATGTTCGCAGCGGGCAGCTGGACGGTTTCCGCGTTTCTTGAGCGGTGGCCGGTGATCGCCCAGCAATGGTGGGGGCTGACGCTGGTCGTCGTGCTGGGCCGTGTGGCGTACTTGGCGTGGCTGCATGATTTCCGGACGTCGATGATCTGGTTCGTCAAACTCATCACCGACCCCTTCACCGATATCAAGGCATATCTACCCCGCTCCGCACGGGAATGGCGAGCCTTTCTGCCCCCCTATGGGCTGCCTGAAATGAGCCAGAAGCACTGAAGTTAGGACAATCACTATAACCGTCCTGGGGAGCCTGACGGATTCTTGCGATCATGAGAAACATGGCAGAAACAACCGGAGGCATGGCTCTCGACGAGAAGTTCCCTTCTGTTAAGGAGACAGATACTGGCCCTATTCCAATAGAGAAAGGAACCGGAGCCACCTGATCGCCACTATCGCAGGCATCGCCCGAGGGACTCCCGGTTCGGAAGCGGCAGGCACATCCCCGACGCCTCTTACTCGTGAGCGGCCGATTCGGGCATGGTTGGCGGGTCTAAATTCGCGAGCCATGCCTCGGTCTGACCGTCGGGATTAAAGCCGTATCCCACAATGGTCATCCCATCTGCCGAAATGCCGACCGCCTCGCTCAACAGCCATCCGTTCAGGGCCTTGGCCAAGCCATACTCCTGCTCAAGGACTGATTTCAGATCCTTCAACCCGCTCTTGGACTCCCACAAAAATGCTCGCGGTTGTCCGTCCTCCGGCTCACCGGAGCCGACCACGCGTTGGCCGTCGCCGGATACCCCTGTCGCCTGACTGTAAAAGTTGCCTCCCGGCAGGTCTCCGATGCCTTTCGAGCCGTCGTCGCGAGTCCACCGGCAGGCCTCTACCCCCTGGCCGAATTTCCCCATACCCACGACGACAGCCCCATCAGCCGAGAGTCCGAAGACCGATCGAAATCCCTCTAACTTGACCAACCCTTCGCCGGCAGTCCAGCGAAAACCTTGTGACCGGGGTGGGAACCACCCATACCCGGCTACGACCGAGCCATCTGCCGAGACAGCGGTCGCCAAGGTTGTGATTTGGCCGTCCGCTTGAGTATTCAACTCCTTCATGCCCTGCCGGCTCGTCCAACGAAAGGCTTGCGGACCCCGGTCGGTATTGGCTAGTCCGACGACCACCGTTCCATCACCTGAGACGCCATACGCCCGACTGTCAAATATTCCCCCAGGCAAATCGCCGAGCCCCGTCATTCCACCGGCGCTGGTCCAGCGAAAGGCTTGCGGACCATCCGTTGACGTGCTCATGCCCACCACCGTTGAGCCGTCTGTGGAAACCCCATGTGCCAGGCTGGAAAACTCTCCTCCGGGGAGATCGCCGAGCGCCACCATCCCTCCGTCTCTTGTCCAGCGAAAGGCTTGCGGCCCTCGCTCAGAATCACTTTGCCCGACCACCACCGACCCATCTGCGGACAAGCCATAGGCCCGACTCATAGACTGACCACCTGGCAGATACCCTAGGCCCATGAATGATGCCGCAGGCGCAGAAGGAGTCGGAACGACGCCCATGACGAGAGCGAAACAGGTGAGCAGCACGAATCCCTTCTCCCGATATGATTGAGACGCTTTGTTTCTCATAGACACTCCATGATGAGAATTTTGTTCAGATACGCTTCGGTCGAAACCGGCCATCCCGGCATGTAAAAGAAGATCTTCATGCGCACATCATGAGATGCTTAAGAAATCGTAAATTTTCCCCTCATGGTCATGGGTTTTCGTTGGCGGAATATCCGTACAGGCGTTCCTCGGATCACGAAGGCTGTCGGCAAGAACGACAGATCCCCAGCTGACGGACCTCCACCTCTTGCCCCACAGGTGACAAAGCTGCCTTGAGGCGGCGGTTCCTACGGCAGCATCGAGACAGTGGCTCAGACGTTGTCCCATCGGCTCGCCTTGAACGGTTCGAGCAGCGAGACAAATCGTTCCGTCCAAATTTTCCAGGAATGCTGCTTCGCATAGGCGATACAGTCGGCGGGATCGAGCTTCAATGCCTCAAGGACGGCATGACGAAGGTTTTCGTGAAGGATACCGGTTTTCCCCTGCAGGACCACATCAATCGGGCCAGTGACGGGGAAGGCCGCGACCGGTACCCCGCAGGCCATGGCTTCGAGCAACACCAAACCAAATGTATCGGTCAAACTGGGAAATACAAATACATCCGCCGCGGCAAGATAGGCCGTGAGCTCCGGTCCGCTCTTCTGGCCGACAAATCGAACATCGGGATACCGGGACCGAAAGTGTTCCAGGTCGGGGCCATCCCCCACGACACATTTCGAGCCCGGCAACTCCAGACTCAAGAACGCTTCGATGTTTTTCTCAACGGCCACCCGCCCCATATACATCGAAATCGGCCGGGGGTCAGACAAGAACGCCTTGGGGCCGGGATGAAATTGAGTGGAGTCCACTCCTCTTGCCCAAATGACGAGATTTTGAAATCCCCACTCTTCCAATCGTGCCCGCATCGATGGTGTGGCCACCATCGTCCGAATGGCACGACTATGAAAACGTCGCAAGTAGGCATAAGACCAATGAATCGGCAACGGAACCCTGGCGTGAATATACTCAGGAAACTGGGTGTGGTACGACGTCGTACAAGGGAGCGAGAGGCTCCGGCACCAGGCCATCGCCGCATGGCCGATGGGTCCTTCCGTTGCGATATGAACGGCCTCAGGGCGAAATTCCTTGAGCATGCGCAGAACCCCAGGCTTTGGGAACAACGCGAGCCTGATGGAAGGATAGGTCGGACAAGGATACGTCGTAAAACTTTCTGGGGTGATGAATTGGATCTCATGACCAAGCTCTCTCCCATACTTGGCGGTCTGGCTCAACGTTCGGACGACTCCGTTGACCTGCGGGTGCCACGCATCCGTTGCAATTGAGATTCTCATCGTTGAGACAGGGGAGACTTCATAGCACCCTACCATCACTCACATCGCTATTGTGGGACTCTTCTCACCCCTGGTCAACGTGTGACTGCCTGTCCTGAGGGGTTGTTACACAGTTTTAACATGACCGTCTGTGAATTCTTCGCGAGGCTTCTGAAGTAGAGACGGGATGCTGGGCACAAGGATACAGATGGCGGGCATTTGAGCCCACCGACTATCTGCTACTCCTTGTTGGGAAATCGTGTTCAGTCAGGCCGGCTGAAGAGGCGGTCACTGATGGAGGTGGAAGTGGCCGAGCACGGCGTGGTGGAGTTCGTGGCCACAGACTTCGAAATCCATTTTCGGGCAGTAGATCGTCTGAGTGCGAAAATCATAGAATCCGACGACAACTTCTTCCCCTCGCTGTGTTTCCAATGCGAGGCGAGGCGTCGTCACGACGGCTGATTGTCCCGTGATCTCCTCGTACTTGGCTTGTATCTGAGAGGCATCGAGAAAGACGACCCGAAGCGCGGATAGTTCGTACTCCTCGCCATGCTCGAGGTGACCGATCGTGCAGCCGGAGAGCGTCAGGGCAAGGATGCTACTGCCCAGAATGACCCACGTGCCATGTCGAACAGGACAAGAACGAGCCGCCATGCCGAGACTCTCACCTGCAACAAAATCGATCGGCGCCGACCGTTGGATTTCAGGCCAACAGCCGGCGCCGGTTTCACTTGTATGAGCGTAGCAGGCATTTTTTGACCGTCAAGCGAAGCCCTGGAATCCTCGTTCATTCCTCCGGCAGAATCACCACCGACCCACATCAGAACCGGCAACAAATAAGTGAGGACAACGGAGGACATGTTCCTCCCCCTCGTGGAATAGCTGATCCGAGTATCGGTGCGCAGGGTAATTCCCTTGTCACGACGCGGACTTCGATCACTTTCCACGAAGGCAGTACTACTCTGTATAAAGCCATCGCATGCCCTCCCACTCATGAGCCTGCATCATTCTGGTCGATCGGCCACAGAGTGATACCACTTGCAGCGTCCTGATCGTAGGGATCGTGGTGGATTTTTCTCCGCTCTTCAGTGATTTTGCTACCTACGTATCGAACCATTCCTCGACCACATCAGTACTATTGAATCCTTACAGTTGCGTCGTAACGGCATAAGAATTCACAGATAATTTGTACATTTGTAATTTATCTGAAACACGCCACTGATACATTCACGATGAACAGTCATAGGAAACCCTGAAAATGGGAAACATGAAAGGGGGTGTACGGACATGGGAACGATGGTCATCGAGGTGTTTCTCCTGAGTGCTATTCTGGCGGTCATGTATACGATGTATTCGGTCGGTCGCGGGTAGGAGCTATCCAGGGACTCACCTGGACGAAAATAAGGAGATCCAATCGTGGCGGGAAATCGGCTGGGAGAGCCGGGGGAGGTCTATCGCCCCCAGGCTCCCGCAGCGGGGATGTCGTATCCGGATAGAGACAGGGCGTTACGCCTGGACCGGCATCGAACAGTGCCGTGTGAAGATCATCCGGCTCAGGCAGCGGAATGAAGCAGCGCCGGCTATACGTTCACGAAATAGAGATCGGGGTAGGCTCCGGACCACCGCTCGGGATTGTTCACACCAGATCCGGCTCCATCGCCTCAATCGCGACGTTCGCTTCGAGGACCTGCCCTGACTCGGCATCGACATACACCTTCACCCGTTCCGTACCGCGCAACAACTTCACGCGCCACACGGTTCTGGTATCAAACTTCTTCAACTTGACGTCATAAACCGCTCCCCCGATGCTGGACACCGCAGCAATGGCCTCATCAAGGGGAACCCCCGCACTATTCACAAGGGTAACCGTTCGGTCTTCTTTCCGACTGTGCTTACGATCATGTTTCACACTTCCCTCCCTGATATGGCTAGGTCCTGACAGGAGGAAAGTCTATTACAAACTGATTAAGATGGTCCAGAGGAAACCCTGCCTAAGTCAATTTCGTAAGATCATGATTAACAACACAAATAGTTAATTTGCCCTGATCAAATCGCTCGCAGATCCTATCTCGATGATCAACATGTTACCGAAAATGAATACTTCAAGCCTGCATGAGGAGAACAGCTAAGAGCCCTCAAACAAGTCCCTCGTGACCCCGTTTCCCTCCATACACGTCGCACAGTGTTGGATGACCCGTTGCTCCCGCCCGATGACACAGGCCTATGGGCTGAGTTCGTTGTCACTATCGACTGGTTTCATGCTCGCGCCAAGAGCCGCATCCTCCATTAATAAGAATGAAGCACAACCGCGTAGGACAAGAAATCAAAGCAGAGTTCGGGAAACCATGGATCGGACCACCCACATCCTGGGGTGACCGCTGTCGAATATCACTGCCTCTTCAGCAGTTTCCCTTGCCAGCTGCTTGGACAATCGTGGAATGGTTACTGTTTAGTAACGGTCGACCAAATGATGCGCTCAAGTTTTCAGATCATCAATCGCAACGTAACGTGGACGTAATCCCCCTTCGCTATGTTCGAAGCCTGAACGATTGAGACTGACTGAGTTCATCATGGTCACTGTGAACGCCTTACTCAAAAAAGATCCCGTCGTCATCGATCTCAATATCTCGGTGATCGAAGCCGCCCAACTGATGAAGGCCTGCAATGTTGAAAGCGTCCTCGTGGCCTGTCGCGGGCACATCATCGGAATTGTGACGGAAACCGACATTGTGCGAAACTTTGTTGGGGCGGACCACGTCTCCTATTTCCTGTCCGTCAAGGACATTATGAGCTGCCGATCCATCGGGATCGATGCACAACGTCCACTCTCTGAAGCAGCGGACCTCATGCTCCGGCACCGCACCTTCTATCTCGGAGTGACGAAGGCGGGCTCGCTCATTGGAGTCATCTCAGCCTGTGACTTTCTGAGACCGATGACCCTCAACCGTTGGTAGAGAGTGAGTCTGGTCCCTTCAGCGAGGCCATCTCGTACTCGCCTCGCAAGGTGTCGACAGACCCTGTGCTGGCTTCCAAATGGATCGATGCGCATGGTGACCGACAGGATCGGGATACCGCGCAGTCTGCTCAGAAAGCCGCGAAGACGGGTTACATGGCGCTGCAGGGACATGGCCCCACGCTAGACGCGCAGCTTATAGCCGACCCCTCGTACCGTGACGATAAGTCCTGGTTCGGCAGGATTGGTTTCCATCTTTTGACGGAGGGAGTGAATATGGACGTCCAGTGCATGCTCCTCCAGAGCGTACCCTTCTCCCCACACGCGGTTCAGCATCTCCTGTCGGGAAAAGACACGGCCGGGAGCTTCGATAAATTGCTGAAGAATCTTGAACTCTTTGGGGGTTAACTCGATGGTGTGCCCTGCCACCATGACTTCATGCCGGTCAAGATCCATCCGGATATTCCCGGCCCGATAGTGTCGGGGGGCCAACTCAACCGGCGGTACACATCGCCGCAAGATTGCGCGCACACGAGCGACCAGCTCGCGGGGAGTTTGGCTGGCGACGACGAGATCAACCTCTTGTTCATAGTCCTTCAAACATTCGTCGTCCGGACAGGGTTGTTCTCCGACGACCAGCGAGACAATCGGCACCGTGGTGGACATCCGCAGTTGCCGGATATAGGGGGACTGCTCCTGTTGGCGCTCCACGATGATCAAGGAAGGCGTCGTCTCCTTCATCGTCGTCAGCAGAGCTGCCTCCGTCGCCACCACCATGGTTTGAAAACCGTTGGAGGCAAAGGCCTTCTCGAGGGATCGCGCCAAAAGTTCGGCCCGTACAAAGAGAAGAATGGCTCCCTGCCGACCGGTGATGGATGATGAAGTCAACATTCGGGGGGCGATGATACGCTGGTGTCAGAAAAATGGTCATTAGGTCTCTGTAAATTATACGTAAATTCCAAGCCTCCACGACCGTGCGCCAGTCATCCTGGAAGGTTAACGCGGAGTTTACATGACGTTAATAATCAAGCAATGCGCGCTCGTTAGAATCGGGCACACTGGTCACCAGAACCGGTCTGTTCATGCGATTCACGCGAGGAGGTGTGTCTATGCGAGTCTGTCGTACTGTGCTGGCGTGGCACCTGCTGGTCATCGGCGGCGTGCTGTTCCCACTATCCACACCCTTTGCACAGACGAGGATCGCGCTGGACTCCACGATCCCAGCCTATCTCCCGCAAGAACGGACTTCCGGCACCCTGAGTATTTCTGCGGCGGAACCGATCACGCCCTTGGTGCGGGCCTGGATCTCCGGCATGACCCTCCGCCACCCTCACTTGAAAATCACGCTGGTCACCGACGATCCGGGAAGCGGGCTCACCGCGCTCCTCGCGCATCGAACGGAGGTGGCGGCAATGGCCCGACGCCTCACCGCCGCCGAGATCGCCGAGTTCGTCAAAGAATATGGGTATGAACCGTCGGAAGTCCCCGTCGCCAGTGATGCACTGGCCATCTATGTACACCAAGACAACCCCGTGACCGGTCTGGCCCTGGACGAGTTGGACGGCATGTTCTGCCGGGAACGGCAACGAGGATTGCGTTATGACGTCGACTCCTGGGGATTGGTCGGTGTAATGGACGAGTGGTTTGAAGCCCCCGTCGAGCTGTACGGCAAGCGCAGTTCATCCAACGGCAGTGTGTTGTTCCGAGAGGAGGTGTGCAAGGACGGCAGCTTTGTCCCGAAACTGGTCGACGCACAGGGCACCGCATCGATGGTCATGGACCTTGGTGCCAATCCATATGGAATCGGGTTCGGGTCGATCGGTTATCGAACCTCCTCCGTGAAACCGGTTCCGATCGCGTCGGTCAAAGGCGGTCGCTATGTCGAACCAACGGTACACACGGCCATGGACGGCTCCTACCCGTTACGGCGCAATCTCTACCTCTATATTGCCAAGCCTCCGAAATCGATGCCGATCCAACCGTCCGCCGAGCTCGTCCGGTACGTATTGAGCCGCCAGGGCCAACAGGTAGCCCTCGACTCCGGTTTCTTTCCGGTCGGCACAACGGACAACGCACGGCTCAGATCCAAATGGTCCGTCCCGTCTCAAACCGCGCAGATACAGGCTCCCGACCGTCGGACGCTCGAGTAGCCGGTCATGGCAATGCGATCGGCTGTCATCCAGATGAATCGTGCCGCCACCGACCGGTTTCGGCATGGATGGTGTGTCCTCGGGCTCTCGCTCCTGACCGGATGCGCACCGGCACAGTTCACGACCAGCACCCTGTACGAAACGCCCCAGTCGTTCGTCCGCCTCGAAGTGGATCGCACCCTCGATGAGGGGAGCGGGCATAGTCATCCCGCAGATCTCTCGACGGACCGACTCGCAACGGTGCTCCGGGGAATCATGGTCCATGAACCCTTGACCAGACTTCCCTTCTATGATGATTTGAGCGTGCCGCGCCGGCATCCCGCATTCGGCGACCCGGATATCGCATTCTGGGCCCCGCTGCTGAGCCTGGCGTTGAGCAAAGCGACCCCGGATGAGATCGTCACGTTTTATCAGAGCACGAAGGGATCGGGAGCCACACGCGAAGTGACGTCAGGCGGTGTGTTTGTCGATGGGGAGCACCTGCATATTGTCCTCAGTAATCTACAATCGGCCGCACACTATTCGGCGGACGCCGGGACCGTCGACACCCAGGATGATCGACTCACACCGCTGAGATCGATGGCCCCACAACGAGGACAGCTATTGTTTGTTCCGGAATCCGCACTGGTGAGCACGCCTTCCGATGGACTCACACGAATCTTTACGAACGACCGGCGTGAGCTCATCGTGCTCTACAAGAGCCTTGTCGCTCATCCGGCTGCAGCATCCCCGCAGGCTTCGGAACCTCCTGCGGAATCCCAGGGACGTCCCCGCTAGCCCACGTTCTGCATGAACACTTCTCCTGCAACCGCCGACACGCCGCTGCGACAAGTCTGATCCTGATCGTACAACAGCCACGTGGGGGGACTCCCCCATCGCGGCCTCACCACACTGTCCCAAGTATGGGTCGACCTCTCAGGGATCCGCCTACCCGTCCCTCGACTCTGCTCAGGACGGTGAGCCGCTCGAACCATCTCGAATACGGCTGGTTAAAAGTTCCATTGCAGCTGAAACCGGAGCAGATTGCCGGTCTGACGCTCGTAGGGAGTCTGAACGCAGGAGATATTGATACCGGGCAGGGTGTTGGTGCAACTCCCCGGAGAAAATTGGCCGTCCGAGGTATTTCGCGAGGTGAACGTGCCGGCCACGGTGAGCTCCAGGGCCTTGCTGATCTGATATTCAATCCCCAACTCAAGTTCGCGGACCGAATTGCGCGGCGAGTTCGCCTCGAATTTCTTCCCACCGAAGTATTCTTGGTAGCGAACGTACGGGAAGATGCTGAGGCAAAAGGTATCACACTTGTAGTGATAGAACAGTTGCACATACCCGCCTCGGATGTTTCCCGGCACGATTTCATTCCGATCCGTATTCAGCTCAGGCCCGCGACCGATCGTGTATTCAGCCTGAAGGCCGAACGGTTGCGGATAGAGAATGAAGTGCCAGGCGATGCGCTGGTCGAGATAGTTCCCGTCGTTATGGAGTAACGGATTGAACGTCAGCCGTTGTCCCGTACTCGTGGAAGTGATAGGCGTGACCGGGATGATCGGCTGAGTGGACACGTTGACTTGTCCGGTGTAGGCATCCATGCCGAATTGAATCATCTGGCCGTTGGGAAACTCGTAGGGATAGGTGGCATGGAAGACGACATGTTTGTTCTTGTTCCGATCCCGGATGCCGATCCCCTGCCCGTTATAGACCCCGATCCCCAACATGCCGTAGTCCCCGCTTCCCTTCAGTCCGCTGTCGATCAGTCTACGAAATCTCTCACGCACAACGGTCGGCGTATAGTAGAGAAAGATGCCCAGGTCACGCTCATTCACGACCCCGCTGTTCAAGGCATCGTTTCGGTCGAACGCCAGCCGAATCTGACTCGACTGCACATTCTCAAATCCGTAGGGAATTTTGGAAAGCCCAGCACGAAGACGCCATTCCTTGTTTTCAGTCAGAAAGATGTCTGTGTAGAAATCCCGCAGACCCGCGACTTGCTCGGAGCCGCCGACCAACCCTGCGAATTCAGGCTGTAAGTAGACGAAAACTCGTTCGTGCGGTTGGCCGCTGATAATCAAGCGCCCACGACGGATGAAAAATTCATTGTTGTCGCCGATCGAGCGATCCGTCGAGCTGCTCTGCAGGAGATCGTTGTTGACGGTGTAGTTGTACCGGAATTGGGCATAGCCCCTGATGCTGATCTTTTCATACCAACGCTCGCGGAGCGGCAACCCGGTGGCGCCTCGCCCTTCCTGCAACGCCTTCGCCTCCCGCTTTTCCTCCTCGGCCTTGACCGCCATCCACTGGTCGATCGTGATCTGCTTGTTTTCCAGCAACGCATCTTCCAGTTTGCCGGCCCAGGAGTTCGTGCCTGCGGCGAAGAGCAGGCCGAGTCCGATACCGGCAGCCCACGCCCATTCATAGATTGCCTTCCTCATTCAATCCCCCATACCCATGTTGGTTGATATCCGGAGCACAATAGGAAGGACGCATTACAACAGGGTTACGGTAGAGTCCGGACTCGGTTAACTCCTGCGGCAGGGACGATGGATGAGAGCGCTACCTGTCCAGGGAACGAGACTCGGCGGGAAAATCCGCGAGCTCGCATAGTCTGGTCGCCCACCACCCCAGGGGAGTGAGCGACCAGACTATGCCGACAACTACGGAGCGTTAGGCGGCCGACGCTACCAGGGTGCGTTTCCGCCACCAGGTGAGCGAACCGACCCCAAAGAACCCCGTTGCATAGAGCACGAGACTGGCCGGAATCGCCACCGGCTGGCTCCCCATCTCCGCGATCCCCTTCAGAAAGAACGTCGCCAGTCCCTCTTGCTTGCCGCCCTCGAACAGGTGCTCCCACGACACCGTGAACTCCTTCGTCTCCGGGTTGTACTGCCCCGTCGCCAGCTCCCCGATATTCCACGTCTTGTGCGAATCCCCGCGGCTGATCCCGAAGAACAACGACGACAGGTCGATGGAGATCGAGGATCCTGAAATCGTGGCCGTCGGAGCGGCCTCGCCGGTAAACCCGGACGTGAAGAGCGAATAGGTCTCGCACGCCTTGTCGAGGGAGGGGAGCAACTCACCGATGGCCTGAAACTGCCCCAGTTTGAGGGTGCCCTCTTGGCCCAGCACCCGATCCATCATCGTGTGATATTTCCCGTCGTAATTGACGGCCCCGCCCGTCAGTTCCACCTGGCTCATCATCGCGGCCTGCGCCGGCCCGGCCAAGGTCAAACCAAGACTGAAGACTCCCATCGCGACCCAAAGACCTACATGCTTCATGATAGACATCCTTTCAAAAGATCAGTGGTAATGGCCTTGAGAGGGCCGAGTCGAAATCATGCCTCGGCCCCTTCACCATGCTTAGACGACGAGCTGAGCTTCAGACTGCCTGGAAGATTCAGCCTCCTGACGACGACGGCGCGCCAGTCCCGCAAGTCCGACCAGGCCCGTACCGAACAACCACACGGCCGCTGGAACCGGGACCGGCGGACCACCACCGAATGCTGCCTGTTGCCACTCCACCAGGCCCGACTGGCTCATCCGCAGATGACCGATGACCGTCGGAGCGGACCCCATCTCGAAACGGAACACCTGCATGACATTGGAATTATTTTGGAGGTCATCAAAGCTGCCGAACACATCGCCGTTCCACGTGCCGTTCAAGAAACGTGCAGAATCCGCTCCGCCGATCAAGCCGATGCGCTGCGTGAACGAATTCTCATTCGCCGCCAGAATCGTGTCCCCCGCAAAAAATGACAGCGGCGCCCAGTTCGCCACTTGCGAGAAGAGGAGCGACGGATCAGCGAGCTCCGTGCCCGGCCGGCTGGTTCCGGTGGTCAACACGCCTGCATTGGCATCGGACGAGAACAGAGAAAAGCGGATGGGACTCGCACCGCCCGCTGCGGTCAGCCCCGCTGCTACGTTGAGCTGCTGAGTAGCGGCCCCGTAGCCGAAGCTGGGCGCATCGCTGAGGTTGTAGAGGGCTTCCACCCCGTTACCCCAGATCGCCAGGACCGTGTCCCCTTCAGCGAATTGGAACGCCTGGGCCTGGCCGGCCAGTGCCGTGGCCACAGTCAAAACTGCCGCTGCCATAACTTGCTTGATACCTTGAAGCTTCATATCCGTTCCTCCTTGAATGGATTAAAGGTGATTTGGGATCCGTCCACGCCACTGTGACCATCGTTCGCGTCACACGTGGCACCGTCATGCCCTACCCTCTTGCTGTTGCACACAGATCTGCCTGTCTTCCCTGGGCACAAGGACTCTCCACTTCGTCGATTCATGCGGAGCCCTGCTCCGGTCCTGCTTCGTATGCCGGTACTCTCAAGGGTTCCACATAGACGGCGGTGGAAGGGGAAGAGGTTGATGCCAGGGGCGAGTGCTGGCCCCTAAGCCGCGTGATCATGGCTTCGGCTTCCCGGATCGCTTTGTGGTTGAGCGTGTAATAGACCGATCGCCCTTCCGGACGGTCGATCACCAAGCCGGCCTCCTTCAGCACGCGGAGATGAAAGGACAAGCGTGATTGGCCGGTGTTGAACGTTTGCGTCAGCGCGTAGACACATTGCTCTCCGTTGCGAAGCTGTTCGAGAATCAGCACTCGCAACTCATCCGACAAGGCGCGAAAGAATCGCACGCCCTTCGTTCTCTTGTTCGATTTGGTACGTATCGTCCGTGATTCGTACATCGCCCCCCCCAATCAGCAACGTCTGATTTCGACCAATGACAATGGGCCATCCCTAGGCAGCAGCCAGGACACTCATCCGTTTCCGCCACCAGGTGAGCGAGCCGGCTCCAAAGAGCCCCGTCGCATAGAGCACGAGACTGGCCGGAATCGCCACCGGCTGGCTCCCCATCTCCGCGATCCCCTTCAGAAAGAACGTCGCCAGTCCCTCTTGCTTGCCGCCCTCGAACAGGTGCTCCCACGACACCGTGAACTCCTTCGTCTCCGGGTTGTACTGCCCCGTCGCCAGCTCCCCGATATTCCACGTCTTGTGCGAATCCCCGCGGCTGATCCCGAAGAACAACGACGACAGGTCGATGGAGATCGAGGATCCTGAAATCGTGGCCGTCGGAGCGGCCTCGCCGGTAAACCCGGACGTGAAGAGCGAATAGGTCTCGCACGCCTTGTCGAGGGAGGGGAGCAACTCACCGATGGCCTGAAACTGCCCCAGTTTGAGGGTGCCCTCTTGGCCCAGCACCCGATCCATCATCGTGTGATATTTCCCGTCGTAATTGACGGCCCCACCCGTCAGTTCCACCTGGGGCATCATCGCTGCCTGCACCGGCTCAATCACCGACAACGCGATCCCGGTCAACCCGATCGCCAAGAACAATGCAAATCGCTTCATGATAGGCCTCACTTCTTTACATAAACGCATTGCCGTACTCCTTAGTTCATCGATAGTTCATCAATGGTCTGATTCGACAGACTGCAGCTCGGACTGTCTCGCCCGCATCACCTCCCTCCAAGTCGACGCACGGATCAGAACGATCGGTGCTGTCGCCACAAAACCGACGGCGTATTCACGCATCACGCGCGGAAAGTCTTGTGGTCCGCCCCAAGACATCCGGACATTATCTTGCGATATATCCGGCCATATGACAGTGGCACACTAGTTGAGCATCACTACGAGCGATTAGCTCGTGAGAACACCTGAGTCTGATACGGCAGGTTATAAGGGAGATGGAAACGAGAAGTGTTAAGAAAGGATTGGTCTTCTATTAAATTGTAATTAACTTTTCTTGCTAATATCAAGAGGCATTGATTTAGCTGGCCGATGTGGATCTCCTGGATGGGGGCTCTGATTCAAACAGATTCACTCGTTGAATGAGCTGTGCGTGCTTGACGCGTGCCCATCATATAACGTGTATTACGTATGTCATTCGATTCTGCACGTATCTGCAGAATTTTCAGTGGCACACAATGGTCCATCCACTCACCGGTACCGATCAACGAGCCCGTCACATCTTTCTCGCCGGTCTTCAACTCGGCAAGGATTGACGGATGGTAGGCGTCGACAGACAGAACAGACTTCGGCAAGTTTTCGCGTCTGGAATGGAGTGTGGGTGCAACAGGCATTTGACGACTGAATTAGCCTGAGGAGATGCTCGACATGCAGTTCTTCTCGACTGAAAAGGGATCATGGTATTCACAGGGAATGCGGGGAATCAGCATTTCAAGTGGTCGACTGCGCTAATCTCGTCCGGCGCCGTGGACGCAATTCCAAGCCATTCGATCGATTGGACAAGGCCCCTGATTGCTTGGAACTGGCCGGGCTTCAACGTGCCGTCGTCATTAACCGCCTCACCCCTTCAACTCCGGTTGCACCATCATTTCAGCACGGCATGCACCGCATGTAACAGGTTCTTATTGCGCCGGTGCCTTGATACAGGCCATGGAGAACATCAGCGTAATATATGGGTTCAGAACGTGTAAATTCTCTCTTAAGATTAGATGTTATTCTGATGATCTACTCGTTGGGTGATCGTTGAATGTGGCGCTTCAGAATGAAAAAATACAACTTCCATGCCCACGCATCATGGTGAGCCGTTACGACAGCCCTACAGCGGATTACCGGCAGCGGTCACACGAAGGCGCGATCTAGCCAAGGCATGAGTTCGACCGTCTAACTGTAGTCGAATGACTTCAGTGCCGGATCACGCGGGCCTGCACGTGCCAGCCCGGATGATTCATGACGGATCGTGGCGAGATCAGATTCCTCGTGAAGCGGATCACGTGAAGCGTGAAGCGCAAAACGAGAGACG
The DNA here is from genome assembly GCA_902500805.1 of uncultured Nitrospira sp. Lineage (GTDB taxonomy): Bacteria > Nitrospirota > Nitrospiria > Nitrospirales > Nitrospiraceae > Nitrospira_D. The sequence goes on from CABVSA010000001.1 coordinate 166,321, forward strand.
CAAGATGCCTGGAACGTCACTTATGAAGGAAGCCTCTGAATCCGGAGCGAAATACGCTTCACGAATGACGCTTCACACAGTAGATCGGCGATCCAGCAGAGACGTTCATGAATAATGCAGGCTAGAATCTTCTCCGTGCCGTTTGGGGCAGAGAATGCAGGAGAAACTCGGAAGGAGATGGCTGAGGGAAAATGAGAGGGGCCACCAACGGCTGTTCAACCAGAGCGAACAGCCCTGACGGTGGGAATCTCGAGAAACAGTCGCATGTTTCTGCTCGACGAGGAAGGATGATTGGGAGATCTGCGGCGTTTCTAAAGAACTGGGTTCTGTGGGGAAGGGGATGACGCCGGGGCGCTTGGCGCGCCCCGGCTCTTCGAGTATCGAGTGGATGCCCCAGGTCGGACTACTCCTTGTCGTCATCCTCGTGGTCATCGCCACCATCCCGATCGTGGTGATGGCCCGGTCGAATGAAGTCGCCGAGGTCGGCTGCTGAGACCTTATAAGCATGCAGCACACCAGGGAGGAGCTTGTAGCCGCCGTCGTTTGGAAGCTCGATCAGCTCATTGATCACGCCGTCCGCGACATCGGCGGTCGTGAAGCAGCCCGTGGTCAACCCAAGCGGGCACTGAATCGAACCGACGTAGGGATCAGCGTCGCTCATGCGGAAGTACACGTCGAATTGTTGACTCGTCGCATTCTGGGTCACGCTGTAGTCATTGTCCGTGCCCGTCACCAGCACGTAGCTGCCGTCCTTCAAGCGAGGACCAATGGCTAGACCCTCCCATTTCTCCGGCACCTTGTTGCCGAGTTCCGGAAGGGTATCGGCGGTGAGGTCAAGAAACGGCACGGGGTTTTTCGTCACCTTGCCGGTCGGACAGGCGGACGGCGCAAATGCCACCGCGCTGACATCAGCCGCGCCGGTAAGATCGATCCGAAAGACCTTCTTGTTGGGCGGCGAGAGTTCCGCCCCGACGCCGATGCCCCGGTTGTTGCGCTCAAGCACCAGAAACTCATGGTCATTGACGGCAAACAGGGCGGAAATCCCGCGTCCCTGGCTGGAGCCTTCCATTTGATAGGCATATTGCGCGAGCGCCGTGCCGGTGGCGGTGCTGAACTTGACAATGCGGTTGCACAGCCCGCTGCCGCCGCCTTCATCCAGCATGGCACTTTGCAGCATGGCGTAGACATACTCCCCATCGGGACTGACGGCGAGACCTTCAAAGCCACGGTTGGTCCGTTTGCCGGCGCTGTTGCCGGAGTCGTTGGCAAAGTTCGGCATGTTCGCGGCGCTGCGCGGGATCAGGTTGGTCGGGGTGACGAAGGACCGCACCCGCTTGCCCTTCTTATCGAACTCGTAGAGCGAGGGGCCATATTCATCCGACACATAGAAATGGCGATTGTGCGGACCGATCACGAACCCTTCCGGATCGAAGGCCTGGCCGAGCACGTTCGTCGGGCTTGGAGCCAATCCATTCATGGGATTGCCGAACTCATCCTTAAAAATGATCGTTTCCCGTATTTTGAAGTCGCTGATTGCGCCGGTCTGCCTATCGACCTTCAATCGAAAACGCTGCACCCGAGTCTGGTAGTCGAGCGAGCCCCCGCCGGGACCGCGATCAGAGAGGCCATACCAATCCTTCTTCTTGGCATCGTAATAGAGGTCGGAGAAGTACCCCACCCGACCGGTGTTGGCGTCCGTCCCGCCGCTGCGGCCGAGCAGAGCGCCGTCCAGCGCCAAACCGTTCACAAATTCAGGCGCGGCCTGCACAGTTGGAGCCGTCGCCGCGCAGATCACGCCCAGGGTCATGACCGTCGTCACAAAAGACAAGGATTTCATCGTACCTCCGATGGTTGAGTCACAGTCGAGATTTTCAAACACAATTGCCGGCTCACTCACTGGTTCTTCAAGAACGCCTCACGGGCCACGATGCCGCGATCCGTCTGATCGGTGAAGAAGCCGTCGATGCCGGTCCTCAAGAAGACCTTGATTTCTCCTACCCCATCGCCCAGCGCGTTGGGATCAGCGGATGACCTGAAATTCGTCGGCAAGAAAACATTCTCCGAACGGAAGGTGTAGGGATGCACCTGGAGCCCCACGGCATGGGCCTGTTGAACAAAGCGGGTTGCGCGGGAGGGATCCAGATTCCCCGCCGCATCCAACGGGATGATGAAGCTCTTCTCAGGACCGACCCCTTTGGCATACGAAGCGATCTGAGCCAATCCCGCCGGCGTCGCCATCTGTTCATAGGTGAGCGACCCACCCCCGGCTTCCACATCATACGGCTTGCCCTCGATCCAGAGCAGTTGGACCAGCGGGATCCGTGTCATACCCTTCAACTTGCGCAGATTGTTGATCTCAAACGATTGGATGAAGACCTGAGCGTTGCGCCCCTCGTACCCGTTCCGGCGCAACACCCTGACCAACGGCTCTTCCAGTGAAAGGCCGAGCCGGTCGAAATAGGTCGGATGTTTGGTCTCCGGATAGAGCCCGATCCGCCGATCAAGAATCTTTTCATAGGCCCGTGCGAGGTCGATGATTTCCTGGAACGTCGGAATTTCGAACTGCCCGTCGAATCGCGCATTAGCGGGCCGATTACCTGGGATACGCTCGATGGCCCGTAGGGTCTTGATTTCCGCGAGGGTGAAATCCTCACTGAACCAGCCGGTGACCGTGACACCGTCGACCATCTTGGTGGCCTTGCGTCCGGCGAATTCCGGCCTGGTCGAGACATCGGTGGTCAGATCCAGCACGTTGTCGTGGCGTGCGATCAGATGCCCGTCTTTCGTGATGACGAGATCCGGCTCAATGAAGTCGGCTCCCTGTAAGATCGCCGTCGCATACGCGGCCAACGTATGTTCCGGCATATAGCCGCTGGCCCCGCGGTGCGCGATTACAATGGGCTTGTCTTGGTCAGGAGACGGCCGACCCCCTCGTTCCGCCTCATCGGCGCTTGCGCCTATCGCCGTCAGACAGACACAGGCGGTCAAGACCAAGACCATTCGGTTTTTCACGATACGAAGCATGTGGACCTCCTTGGACGAGACTCGATGAGATGTTTCATTCTCCGTTATGAGGACAAGGAGAGTTCGGCATGTCCTCACGTGGGATACGATTGCTGGTGTTCTGCCGATAATAGGTGCCTGGGATCGAACCACTTACCGAACAGCACTGCTCAAGGCCGGACCGTTTTCTTCATGACCGACTACGTTCGACCACTCCCTGGAGCTGTGACGCTGAAACGCGGTTACGTACGATGGTCCAGCCCGATCATCTGCTCATGCGGACTGCCGGCGGGCCTCACAGGACCCGCCGACTCCGCAATCGTTATCAGCCGATTTTCCGACGGATCGCTGCATACAACCCCAGCAATCCGGATCCGAACAGCCAGGCCCCAGCCGGTAACGGCACCGCCGCGACATTGGCGATGCTGCCGCCGAAGATGGACGCGCTGGTAAATGCGTTGCCCGGCCCGATCGCTGCGTCAAACAGCATCGTCAGCGAGCCGTCATAGTTACCGGTCGGCATGCCGTAGTAAGACAGGAGGTCGGCATGTTTCACGTCGGTGAACGAGCCGAAGGTGACCTCGAAGCCTGCGCCGAGGCTCCTCACTTCCGCGCTGCTGAACGTGCCGGTCAACAGCGTGGATCCGATCGCGATATCAGAACCGACTGAAAAATCGACTCCTCCGGTGATCGAGATGGAACCGCCGGGGCCGAATTGCCACGCCCCACCCCCGGCGCTGGTGTTCAATCCGCTGGTAAAATTCAGGGTACAGGTCAAGCAGGTCGACGTGACATTCGCGTTGGCCGGCGTGCCAAGCCCCACGACATTGTCCACATCGATGTTGGTGCCGACCAGCCCGCCGCCGGTTCCATTGTAGGAAATCGACCCCGTCGTCGGCGCCACGATATTGAAGTTCAGCTCCATCGCCATGGTTGAAGGCGCGGAGAGACCGAACATGGTCCCGCCAACCAGGAGCGAGACAACACAGACATATCTCATGGACTTATGACAAATAGTCTTGATCATTAAGACATGATCCTTTGTTCATGCAGTCTCAAGGGCAGATCTGCGGTGCAGTGCGTGGGCACGGAGACATCTTGTTGGTCAGGACATGAAGGTTCTTCATGTCCTGACCTCGAATGTAATGACTGTGTGACGACCGAGATGGGGGATGGTGGTTACGCTCCCAAGGTGCGGGAATTTTTGAACCCCGCTGGCTTCGCTCATGAGCGAAATGGAGCTCCACCACCCCTTGTATCTTGAGACTACCGGCCGAGGCGCTTCCGCACCATGGCCAGACCCGACAGTCCGCTCAGGAACAACAGGGCGGCACCGGGCAACGGCACGGCCGCAAGTTGCGCCGTCCCGTTCAGCGTGAATTCCAGAGTCTTTCCATGAAATATGGTCGGCAATCCAGCGATGCTGCCCAGCGTGCGGCTCCACTTCAGACCCGTAAAGGCCTCGGTCAGTTCATTGAACGAACCGGTGGCTGTGCCGCCGATGTTGACCGCCAGCCCAGGGGCAGCAGGAAGTCCTGGTCCAGTAAGCCCGGCCGAAAGTGCCGTCAGATCGGCGCTGATCGTCGATCCGCTGGTGCTCCCCGTCGGCACCGGATTCGGTCCGCTGGTGAACAAGGAGAAGGTAAAGGTCCCGACGAGCGGGACCGTGAGTGACACCGGAGCAATAATATCCGGCAGGGGCTGATATTGCCCCATGACGATCTGACCATTCTGCGTAAAATTCGCCGTAGCCAGCGTGGTTGTGCCCAGCTTCAGCTTGATTGATCCACTCGTAAAGTCCAGATCCGTAACGGTCATCGCCTCTGACTTCCCTGGTAACACCAACAGTGCCGCCAGCATCAGGAGCGAGACTATGAAATTGTAGGGAAGGCGAGCTGCTTGTTTCTTATACACAATCGATTATCCCTTTACGCTCAGGACATACATCTGCACGCCCTGATGTTCGAATGTTCGTTCGATGGGGAGATGGGCCGAGGCGGCATGCCGCCTCGGCCCATTCATCACACGAGATTACGGCCGGCACTCCAGATTCGATGGTACGACTCCAAAGGTACCGCTGAAACCGATTGGCCCTGCATCTGAACTCTTGCTGACGTTCATTTCAGACAACGCCACCCAGTGGCTCCCGGACGGCACGTTGTTCGTTTCGGTTCTCGCTGCGTCAATGAACGCTTGAATCAATTGCCCCTTGGTGGCTGGGCTATAGCTGGTCTTGCGGTTGATCACCCACGTCGTCCAGAAGTCATAGCGTCCGCAGGCGATGTCCCGCTTACGCGCGATCGGCGAGGTATTCCCTACCACTTCAGCTGCCGTATAGTTGGCCGAATACCCATTGACCTGGATCGGATGGGCGTTCGTCACGACACTTTCCGCATTGAGGTAACCAATCCCGTTGACGTTGTCACGGACGCAGTTGACGACACCCGTGGAACTCGGGCTATAAATCACCAACCCGCCGGTACCGTTGGCGGTGTTATTGGCGACAGTCGCCACTGACGATTGCAGCATCATCGTTTGATCGAACGCTGCTGCGGATCCTGAGCCCGCCTCGCGCAGACAGAGAGTGATACCCGACTTGGTAGCATCCGCGGTGGTGCCGTTAGATGTCACGACGTACCCCAGGTCAGGCCAATCCTGTGGGTTGCGACGGAAGATGGCTTCAATTTGAGGACGGCTGAGATTCTCCAGCACGTTACCCAGTCCCCCGTTCGGAGTCTGGAGGCGCACCCCGTTATTGACGAAGAGCGAAAACGGCAGCACCGCCACCTGATCAGGCGCTAACAGACCACCGGTTTGGGGGTCAGGGAACGAGTTGCCCGTCGGACCGGTCTGGCCAAACGAACTCGCTTGCACGTCGCTGGCTCCAAAGTCCACTGTCTCTTGCACATTCCCGGTGCAGTTGCTGTACTCGTCGAAGGTGATGCCTGAAACCGTCCGCTCAACCGGAGCACCACATCCAGTGGTATCCAAGATGTAGCCTGCTGTCTTGGAAAAACCAGCCTGAGTGCTGATCTTCGTGTAACCATCGCCAGATTCCGAAGCGGAATAGCGGATCACCGACGGCTGGTTCGTCAAGCCACCGCCCGTCACATTGCAAATCCAGGTATGGCGGCTGCTGCTTGTATCGTCCGCACCGCTCCGCAAGTGGATCGGTTTCGGAGCATTGAGACACATGGCGATCGGTGCGCCGCCAGCGAATTGCCGACCGGCCGACGACCCGGCGCCGTTGACCACGATTTGTGCTTGAGCGCTCTCCGCCAGTGCGCCGGCCAAGAGGCCTGCCACTGACAGGAGAATCAATTTGTGTGTCGAACGTGACATAATGCGCATCTCCTTCAAAAATAAGTGTACTGTTGATACTGAAGAACTATGAGACCACTCTGCCTGTCGATCTCTTCGTCGTTTAGGCTGCCGACTGGCTGCGCCGACGCGCCAAACCCGCAAGGCCGACCACGCCCGTGCCGAACAACCAGACCGCCGCTGGGACCGGGACCACCGGACCACCACCGAACGCGGCCTGCTGCCACTCCACCAGGCCCGCCTGGCTCATCCGCAGATGACCGATGACCGTCGGAGCGACGCCGAGATCGAAACGGAACACCTGCATGACATTGGAATTATTTTGCAGGTCGTCAAAGCTGCCGAACACATCGCCATCCCACGTGCCGTTCAATGAACGGGCGGAATCCGCTCCGCCGATCAAGCCGATACGCTGCGTGAAGGAATTCTCATTCGCCGCCAGAATCGTATCCCCCGCGAACGAGGACTGCGGCGCCCAGTTTGCCACTTGCGACCAGAGGAGCGACGGATCAGCGAGCTGCGTGCCAGGCCGGCTGGTTCCGGTGGTCAAAAAGTTGCCATTGGCATCTGACGAAAACAGAGAAAAGCGGATGGGATTTGCTCCGCCCGCAGCAGTCAGCCCCGCTGCTACGTTGAGCTGCTGAATGCCGGCTCCGTAGCCGAAGCTGGGCGTATCGCTGAGGTTGTAGAGGGCTTCCACCCCGTTGCCCCAGATCGCCAGGACCGTGTCCCCTTCATCGAATTGGAAGGCCTGGGCCTGTCCGACCATGCCGGCGAATGCCGTGAGCACCGTCAAGGCCGCCGCCACCATCATGTGCTTCATTCCTCGAACCTTCATACCGTTCCTCCTTAATAGAACGTTAAGAACCCATATCCCCTGTCGCTACCACCCCTGTCACCCACCTCCCTTCGTCGCTTCGAGAAGAGGAGGCCAGGCCCAGGGTATGGCCTGCCCCTGTTCTCTCTTATCGGTGTTACAGCAACCTCATCACGCGATTCGAAGATCGTTAACACTATGATAAGGTTTCCTAACTTGTAAGTGACTCGGAGTGATCCTCTGTACGCAGCTAGTTGTATCGGAGGAAGGTTACGACGCAATCAGAGCAACTTTGAGGAACGGTAAACTCTTCATGACGACCTTATGACGAGCGATACCGAATGCAGACGGAGCGTAGAATCTTGCCTGCACGGTCGGTATCGTCGATCGGCGCACATCCTCGGTAACAAGAGAACCGCGCCCAAGCTGCTGAAGAGTCCTCCATTCCTCCTACGGAAACCGCAGGACGAACGGAGTGGTGTTTGAAAGTACTGAGGGTTTCCGTTCGTGCTGAGCCTGTCGACGCACCTGATCCGAGTGTTTCAGCGGACTAGCCCGCATTATTCATGACGGTTCGTCGCGAAATAGCGGATCGGCGGTTGCAGCAGAAGTGTTCATGAATAATGCGGGCTAGGCTGGTGGGAAAAACTTGACGATGACGGTACGATCCATGCCGTCCGGCGGAGGACGGACTTGCGTCACCTTGGCCAAGGCGTCCAGCGCGGATTGATCGAAGAGCAGACTACCGGATGAATTCACCAGGCGATACTGCAACACCCGCCCCTCCTCATCCAGCACCAACTCACAGAGCACCGCATAATCAAGATCGTCGGGGAGGGTCGGCGGTTGGTGATATTGCGCTTGAATCATCGAGGTGAGAATGTCGGAATAGCCGGCGAACGGCTTCCGGCCTTTTCCCACGGCGAAGGGATCCGCGTTCATAGGCGGTGGACCCGGAGCGTCCGCCGCCTGAGGAGGCGGCGGCGCTTCGGCGACCGGAGGTGGAGGAGGCGGAGCCTCTTGCGGTTTTGGCTCGGGCTTTGGAGGCTCCGGCTCAGGTTCCGGCTCCGGTTCTTTTTCCGGAGGAGGGGGCGGGTCTTCTTTGCGAAACGCGGTGAGCTTGTAGACCTTGATAAGGTTTTGGCCCCAGTCCGTTTGCGCCACCCAATAGAGCCCCGCTCCGATCCCGACATGGATCACACCGACGATGAGCAGCGTCGTGCCGAGCTTGCTCTTTTTTTTCTCGAATCCCTTATAGCCGGACATCTCTTAACTCGTGAAGCGTGAAACGTGAAGCGTCCGAATCCGGAACGAAATACGTTTCACGTTTCACCTCTCACCTTTCACCACCGTCATGGTTCATTGAACGGCTTCGTCGCGATGGCCAGATCTTCAACGGGAATGCGTTGGAGAATATCCAGGACGGCCACCACATGCTTGTATTCGACGCCAGCGTCGCCTCGGAGTACCAGGGGCAACTTACCGCCCTTCGCGGCCTTGAGATCACGGATCAGTTTTTCCAGCTCGTTGAGCTTCACCCGCTCATCGTCCATATAGACGTCGCCGTTCTTCTTCACCGACAGCGTCGGCGTGTTCGACTCCATATCGGTTTCATGCGGCGTGGACTCCGGTAACTTAAGCTCGATACCCTGTACCATCGCCGTCGTCGTGATGATGAAGATCACCAAGAGCACCCAGGCCAAGTCCAGCAACGGGGTGATATTGATATCGGATACCGCACCGTGCGATTTTTTTGAAAATCTTCTCATCTCGTCGCCTCGTATCTCGTCGTTCGTGAAGCGTGAAGCGTAGTTCGTTCCGGATTCAGACGCTTCACGAGGTACGCTTCACGTATGTTTAGTGTCCCGTCGCTGCACCGGAGGGCTCCGCTTCCTGGCGATGGCCACCGGGTCGGTAGTCCTCAATATCCTCCGCCGCAGCCGATCCGTTTTTCTCCCGGAGATACTCCGTGATGAAGACCGTTTCCAGATGGGCGGCAAAGTTATCAAGCTCCATCGTGATGGTTTTCGTTTTCGTCACCAAAAAGTTGTAACAAAAGAGCGAAGGGATCGCGACCATCAGACCGGCCACCGTGGCAATGAGGGCCGAGGCCACCCCTGGAGCCATGGTGGTCAACGTCGCCTGCTGCGCCCGGCCAATCCCCGAGAAGGTATCCATGACCCCCCACACCGTACCGAGCAACCCAATAAATGGTCCGCCGCTGATCGCCGTGGCGAGGACGATCATGCCCGACTCCAAGGCCACGGCGGATTCGCCCAGGACCCGTTCGAGTGCGATACGCACCGCGCTCATCCCATGATTGGGAAGCTTCTCGGTCTCATACTTTTCCTGCTGAATCTTCAACTCTTCAGACCCGCCGTAGTAGAGGTCGTACATGGGGGATCCCTGGAGCTGGTCGAGGCGTCCCTTATTGAAGAGCCCCAGCGGGCTCTTGGACTTTGAGTAGGCCTCCAGAAAGGCGCCGTTCCGTTTCTTGGCTTTGCCCAGCTGGCGAAACTTATTGATGATGACGGTCCAACTGATCAGGGAAAAGACGAGCAACACCGAAATGGTAATCTTCCCTTCGAGTGTCGCATGGCTTAAGGCAAAGGCCACGCCTCCCGAACTCATATCCATAGTGAGACTCCCTTTCCGTCTAGTGGGTCGATGGTGGTTGCGGTTTCACATCGACTTGAATCACGACCCCTCGTTTCCCTCTCAAGGCCTGCGCCATCATGCTCTTCCCGTCCTTCTCCTTGGGGCCGGTCTTGGCGGCCTGCTGATTCTTCTGGCCTGCCTGCTGATTGGCGGCGTCGGTCACCGCATCCTGCGCGGCCTCCGAGCTCTTTTGCGCGGTGGAGACCGACGCGACCGACGCCCCGGCCGACGCCCCCACCGTGCCGGTGACCCCGGTGAGCCCACCGACCGACCCGCCACCGCCTGAACTGGCGATCGAGACGGAGGCGCCGCCGGAGGTGGCGCCGGAGAAGGTGCCGGTGACCTGAACATCGCCGGAGAGGTTCGCCGCCCTGAACGTGACTTTGCCTTGCACTTCCCCTCCTTGAAAATCGAGGGTACGGCCGGCGAGCAGATCGACGCGTCGACCTCGAATGCCGGCCGGTGGCACGACGATATCCGACGCGGCATCCAGCAACACGTCCCCGAGGCTCAAGGGACGGCGTCTTCCGGTGACGGGATCAACTTTATTCGGATTTCTGGTGATAAATTCTTCAAAGAGCGCGTCGAACTCCGGCGTGCGTTGGTCGATCAGGGCTTCGGCACGAGCCTCCAGCGACGCCGTGTTGCGGTTGAAGACCCGCTGTTTGAAGATTTCATTCTTGACCGCGGTGATCTCCGGCGTGTCGAATTTTGGAAAGTCCAAGGCCTGAGGATCAGCCGGATGAAAGGTAAAGATTCCGCTGCCGGGGACTTCAAAGTTTTCTCGGCTGGTTTCGATTGTCCCGTCGTCTTTTAAGATAGGGCGGCCGTTGGCATCGAGCTTGGGCACATCCAGCTGAAACAGCTGCCGCTCACCTTTCCCCCCGCTGCCTGCATTGATCGACCCGGCCGTTGAGATAATTCTGATGTCACCCCCCGAGAACGTGCCGATTCGGGACGTCCGTACATTCACATCGCCGGTCGATTGGATATGGATGGCCGTCCGATCAGGAACGAGCGGAAAGTTCACGATCCCGGTTTGTCCGACCGTAGCCCGAGTCGCCCGAACCCCGACCGATCCTCCCAGACGCACCTGAATCCCGGTGGATTCTTCCCCGATGCGCCTGTTGACCGTCGCTCCGACATCGATAAACCCACCGGTGGGCGCGAGATTCCTACGTCCCCGCACCGACACCGGCACGCCGAGCGGATGCAGGGCGCTGTTATCGTAACCGGGAATGTAGCTGGGGTCGTTTCCGTGGATACTGACCCCGGCTCCGCCGTCGGTCACGATGCGGGATTGCGTCATGCTCAGATTTCTGCCGACACCGATGTGGAGCGCTCCGGCCAACGACGCGTCACGTCCCGGTGTGAGGCCAGGGGTCATTCTGATGCCGGCCCCGTTACCGAGGTCCAGATCCCTTCCCGCCTTGACTGAGACGGTCCCGTTGCCGCTGAACGTGAGGCCAAATGAAGGGCCTGGAATCGTGGGCGTCGACTCAGGCAACAGCCCGAGCTTGATATCCCGCCCCGCTTCAATGACGACGCCGGGCTTCGCCACCGGGACCTGTTTCGTTACGGACACCACCCGAATATTCACCACATTCCCCGGATCGACCGATTCGGTCCCGTTCCACGGCCTGATTCGACCGCCGTCGTTGGGGTCACGGATGAGGATGACATCGTCCGTCGATCCTCCGTTCAGAATCGGCGCCCGCAACACGCGTCCTGTCGCCGGATCAATCAGCATGGGAATCGATTCCACCACCGTTCTGAATTCAGACCCCAGGTTGGATGCGGTGGCGGCCAGGTTCACATTCTGAATATCGTTTCCTGCCTGAAGCCTTGTCTCTTTCAAGTACGTCGGGTCGCGGAAATCCATGTTCAGGTTTCGAATCGTGTCTCCGGCCGTCATCTGGATGGTGCCGGGCTGACTGGCGTTATCCGGACTTCCCACCTTATCCAGGGTAGATGCCAGGACTCCGCCAGCCTCTTCCCCCAGGCCGATCATTCGTCCTACGAGGGAGGACGGGGATTGGCCGGTGATGCTGATGAACGGTACGGAGCCCGGCTGCAATTCGAATAGGCTGTCGGGAGGCGTCAGTGCGGTTTCCGGTGCAGGCAGGCCTGGCGGCCGTGCCGCCCCAAGGAACGGCTGAAGCAAGGGATCGATCGGCTTCCTGATATCGATCGCCACGTAGTTTCTGAGACTGATGCCAGGTTCGACCCGGCCTGGGACATAGACCCAGCGGATGAATTCAGGTGAGGGCGGTCCGGGTGCGTAGGTCAGGAGTCCTTCGATGTTCCCGCCCGCCGACACATTGAGTCTCGCCTGCGGCCCGTTGAAAAAACGAAGCGGACTGCGGATCTGCACCGTCCCCTCGGTGGCCTGCACGTCGAAGCGCGCCGGCAACATCTGCCCGAACACACGCATATCGTCGTGCCCCCCAGACTCGAAGAACGGCGTTCTCTGCGTATCAAGGATCACGTTGCCGTGTCGCGACACCAGGCTCGCGTCGTTATGCTGAAACCCTTCGTTTAACAGGGCCCCAAACATAAACGGCTGGCCGCTCGGGAACCCCTCCAACGGGGTTCCCGGCGTTCGAAACCGCCCCCAATCTGCGGTTCCCGCAAGGGGATTGGCCAGATCCCAGGCCACACCCGCATCCGACAGACGGCGCACATACAGATTACCCCCCGCATGGATCGACACCTTGGCGTCCGTCATGGCCACATCCAAATAGCCCGCAGCGCTTTCTTCCAGAGGAGGAAGCTGCTGCGCGGCACGATCTCGATTGAGAGCCGCCAGCGTAAGCGCATCCGGGAGAAGCCCGCCGGCATCCAACGGCAGGTTCGTGTCGCCGATCCTGCCTCCGACCGACACGACCGCATCGGCGTTCCGTACCATGAATCCCGGACCTCGGAAATCCGCGAGCACAGTCCCTCCGACAAAGTTCCCTTCCTTCGTCGTGATCGACAAGGTCCCGGTTCCGGTCCGCACGCCTGCTGCATTGGTGAATCTCGTCCCGTCGACCAGAAGACCCTGGACATTGGAGTCGTCGCCGCCGTTCACCACATCTTGTGTCAGTTCCTGCGCGACCCTCATGCTCGCCACAATATCCCGCTGGGCCGTGAGCACGAGATCGCCTCCGCCCTTGACTCGCAAGCTCGACAGGAGTGCCACGGTCTGATCAATCAGCCGAATCGACCCGCTCCTGGCCGCCATCTCAATGTTGCCGCCATGGCCGGTCGACAGGGTCGACGTCCTAAAGCGGATATCGTTTCCGGCGACTCCGACGATATCCCTCGGAACACCGGGAGTATCGAGCGTGAACGGATCGACCCGGATGGTCGCGCTTTCAAACAACAGATCGTTGCCGGACAGGAACCGCAATCGACCGGTCGAAGCCCCTGGAGCCAGACTTTCCAGAAACCGTGAGCCGGTCACGGTGACATTGTTCAAGGCGGCGAGCGTGACGTCCTGCAAGGGACCGAGATCCACGGATCCAATATCCAGCACCAGGTCGGCGGGAATCAGTCGAAAGCGACCGGCGAGATAGGTACTGCCTGCTGCGCCAATGAACGGCACCGCGCTGAACCCAGCCGCATCAGCCCGTCGATCGCCGAGCAGCAATTCTCCACCATGACCGCCCTGGAATCCGCCGCTCACATCAAACGTCGCCCCGGCGTTGACATCCAACTGCCCTCTTGAAAGATCAGTGGCCATGCCGACGATCGTGCCCCCGTGTGACACACCCGTTGGTCCCCCTCTGGCCCGCGTTACGCTGGTGCCCCCGAACGTGAGGGCTTCCTTGCCCCAGAAATGGATGTGGCCGGTGCGGTCGCCCACGGACTCCGCCTGCGCCGTACCTTGATGGGTAACTCTGTTTCCTTGCACCAGGATGTCGCCGCCGTCCGCCTGCATGCGGCTCGTGCCGCCGGTCGTCGCCACACCGGCGCCCGGCTGACTGCCCTCCATGGCCCTCACATCGATTCGGCCGCGCCGCCCCCCGGCGACATTGGCTTGGAGCAGGCCGTCATGCGCCACCTCCTGGCCGATGACCTCGATCGAGCCCCCGTCCGCCTGCGTGCGGCTCGTTGCGCCCAACCGCACACGGGCCGCTGTCGGGCCCGGCGTGGTGGAATTGGGTTTCGCCACCAGCTCGATCTTTCCCCCTCGGTTCGCGATGGCATTGGCCTGCACCACCCCCTGTTGATTGACCGACAGCCCCGCCATGGAAATATGGCCGCCGTCCGCCGTCAACGTCCCCAGATTCAAGGCCTCCCCCACCGGTGCCTGCAATTCCACCAGGAACCCGCGGCCGTCGGACCGGCTGGACAGATAGGCTGTGGTTCCGGCGGCAAGCGAAACGGACCCGTCGTTGGCGGTGATGATCCCCGATGCGCCGTTTTCGACATTGGGCGCGATCAGGTAGACCCCGCCGGCTCCCGCGCGGATATTCCCCAGGTTCCGTACCAGTCCGTCGGTGACCGCTCCCAGCAATCGGTAGTTGCCCGCCAGAAAATCACGATCCGTCATATTGAGGGAGGAGGCGACCAATCCTCCGACGTCCACTTGTGAGCCCGGCTGGAAGATCACGCCGTTCCGGTTCAGCAGCATGACGATGCCGTTGGCCCGCAGTGCGCCGAAAATTTCACTCGGTGCGGTTCCGCCGATCCGGTTGAGGGCAAGGGACAAGGCGTTGGGTTGGATGAAGTGCGTGACCTCGTTCGGTGCGATATTGAACGACTCCCAATTGATGACGACGTTCGGCGTGGTCTGCCTGATCGTCAAGGTGTTCCCGTCGGCTGGGCCGATGGTCGCCTCGCCGCTCGTGACGCTCCCATTGGTCGGATTGCCGTGCGCCGATCCGGCGAGGATCATCGGCCACAGCCCCAAGAGCGTGATCACTACGAGCCGACCGATCGTTCCGCTTCTGATGTTCATGAAGCCCTCTGTTGCGCCCGGTTCGTCGTTAGAACCCGAGACTGACCACAAAGTGAACAAAGGAGTCGCCCGCCTTGGTTTGAGAAAGATTCTGCAATGCATAGCCCTGGTCGATGTGTACTTCGCCGATCTTCTTCGGCAGGGTGACCCGCAGACCCCATCCGGCACCCTCCAAGCGGAACTGGTCCCGTTGTCCGGGAAGCGGATCTTGGACCCAGAGATTCACGGCATCGTAGAACCCGGCCAGTCGCCACTTGATCGCCCATTCAGACGACCGGCGTCGTTGCCAAAAGTAGTCGACGGGAATGGGAATCAGTTCCGGAGTGGTCAGCTCTGCGCGCCCACGCACGGCGTGATCTCCCAGGGCCTCGAAATTGATATATCCCCGCACGGTCTCGTAGCCGCCCGCGAAATAAGCTTCCGCTGGAATCAGCGGCTCACTCGCCCACTGCCCATCGAGACGCAGTCGGAGATCGAACCCGTAGGGCAGGGTATGACGTCGATCCAGACTCCCTCGGACCACCGCGAAACTGCCGCTGGCTCCCGCCCGACTCCCCGGTTTGTTGAAGGGGTCGTTGGGATCGCCGCCGAAGTCCGCTTTTCGTCCGTCAGGAATGATCCCACAGCAATACCCTCTCGCCGTCACACCGAACTCCGTCATACCCCATCGGTCCAACAACGACCCCGCATACCCCACGCTCACCGGCGTATACTGAATCGGACTCAAGACCGTCGCCGACCCGAGGAGGCCTGGAAATGTGGCTTCGGTCCGCTCCAGCCGCAAAAAATCAGCTCCGACGGACAGCTTGTGGCTGCCGGGAAGCTTGGGGAACACGGGGAAAAAGTAGCGCACACCCGCAGCCGTTGCGTTGCCGACGATGTTCACACTGCTGCCGCCCACCGGCAAATTCGCCACCGGAAGCGACGCGGTAAAGACGGACTTGGAAAAGTAGACCGAGAGGAGATGGTCTGGCCATTTGATCGGCGCCACGTAGCTCACCGCGTAACTCTGGACCGCGCCGAAATCCTCCGGCGTTTGCACGGTCTTGACGGTCAAGATGTGATCGGCATCGAACAGGTTCGTGTATTGACCTTCCAACGTGAGACGATTGCGTGGCGTGAACAAGGGACCTTGATTGTCCGCCTGCACGCGACCATGGAACGGAAGCCGGTCGCTCGTCTTCAACTCCACGTTGATCAACCCTGGTTCCGCCCCCGGTTTCAAGGTGGGCACGACCTTCAAATCAGGATTGGCGTTCAACGCATCCAAATCTTTCACCAATGCCGGCTCGTACAACAGATCTCCGACGTTCAACGACGGTAATTTCCCCCGAATATTCCACTGAGAGTAGTATCGGTTCTCCAGCACCTTGATCGCCCCGAGTCGCGCTTCGATGACCTCCAACCGAACCGTGCCGTTCTCGATCGTTTGCTCCGGCAGCGTAACAACGACGGACACATACCCTTTCGCATGGTAGGCCGCCTCCAGTTCCTGCTTCGCCTTTTCCAACTCCCGAAACGACCGGTTCGGTCCGAGATACTTATCGACGATCTCTTTGATTTTTTCTGGGGCCAACAGGGTGTTGCCTTCCACGAGGAACTCCCGCACCTCCAGACCCTGCTCGTCCCCCGAAGGACGGGTCGGCGAGGTCTGATCCTCAACCTGCTGTGCCACCAAGAACGGTGGGGGTGTATTCATATCGCCGGCGCTGCGCGCAGACCGTTGCGCATTGCTTCGCTGGTCCTGAGCCAGATGCTCCGCCGAAGCCGACGCCGCGACGCCGACGATGAACATAAACACGATGCCCCGGACCATGCGCTCCAATACCGATCACCAGATAAACGATTTCAATCCATCATGACCGGGCTGTGTGCACGATGCCCGTTGCGTCGACGCGCCGCAGCTCTCTCCGTTTCACTCTTACTAGGGTCTGCACACGTATCCATGCCCTGAGAGAAGCTCTGCACTTATACCTGCGGGCCTGTTACGGCGAAGTTACTAACTCCTTCTTTGCATGTTAATTCCTTTGCACCTCCTTGCGAGGCAGTGATTCTGCGACTATGATCGGCCGCGATTCTTGCTCACACTCGTCACAGAGTCCGTCGCTGTCATGATGAAGGTGCGATTCGATCAGAAGCGGTTTATCTGGGCGGTCACGCTCCTCTTGGCCATGTTTCTGATCGCCCACAGCCTCAACGCGGTGATTGCGTACCAGATCATCGACCCCTCTGATCATCTGGGTCCCTCGCTTGCCGCCGGTCGCGCCACGGATTCCTCCGCCGCCGATCTGCCGTCGCCGTCACCTGAAGAATTGAGTCAGCACATTCTGCAAAGCGGACTCTTCGTGGTCCCGCGGCAGCGCAAACAGCACCGGATGGGGGCCGATGCCGGCGGTGCCGACGATACCCGCGAAGCCGACGATTCCACGCCGCCGCTGAATCTCGCACAAAAGCTGGTATTACGCGGGACTTCTTACGGGGACACCCGCCTTTCTATCGCCATGATCGAGGAGATCAGCAGTAAAACCCTCGCGCTCTACCACCTGCGGGAGGATATTCCGAATGCCGGCGAACTCGTCGAGATCCGGCGCGAAGGCGTACGCATTCGTCAAGGTCGCCGCGAGGAATTCCTTCCGGTCACGACGGGCGACCCCGGTGAGGCGCGGCCGATGCCGGTCAGCAACCCTCTTCCTGACCCCAAGAAGAAGATTCTGCTCGATCGAAAAGAAGTGACGACCGCCCTGGCCGACCTCTCAAAGTTGCTCGGACAGGCTCGCGCGGTTCCGTATTTCGTCGACGGGAAAGTCAACGGCTTTCATTTGACCATTTTCACTCCCGAGTCGTTCTTCGGCCGTATCGGGCTGATCACTGGAGATATCCTCAAGCGGGTGAACGGTATCGAGATCCGAGATCCCGGGCAGGTCATCGGGTTGTTTCAGCAGGTGAAGGACGAGCGGGTCGTGAAAGTGGATGTGCTGCGGCAGGACCGCCCGACCACACTGACGTATGAAATCCGGTAACGTGTGCCCGGTTTTCGGCGGTTCCTCGGAATTCCTTCCTCCTGTTTCAGCCCTGGCCCTTGCACTGCCTTGATCGGACGCACTCTGAAATCCCCGTCGCAGCGGCGAATTAACCGGAAGTTAATATCCAGGTAACTGGTGCGTCACGTATCCCGCGTTATTGTTGCGGGCTTTTGTCTTGAATCTCTACCATCGGCCAGGAGGTGCTTCTTGTTCTCTCGTGTTGCCGGAGCTGTGGTACTTTTCTTTGCGTTGGTGCTCCTCTACGAGCCCGGTGCTGCTGAGTGGTACGTCGGCGGCTATGGGGGATTCAGCTCACCCAGCGACCTCACGAGCGTCACCATGCCGGATTTCGGACGACGCTCGGTCTTGGATGATCCCTTGTTGGGCAATGGTGCCGGCAATCCGGCGCTGGCCTCCGTCACCCAAACCTTCAAAACGAGCGATCTCAAAACCAGCACCTCCCCGATATTCGGGGGGAAAGTCGGCTACTTTTTTGATCAACAACAACTTCCCTGGTTGGGCGTCGAACTCGAAGTCTTCACGACCAAGCCCGACATCGAAGGGCACGTGGTGCAAACCAATCAAGACATTCAGTTCAACCCCGTGAATATCGCCCCATCCGGGACCTGTACCGATTTCTATCCGACCGCGACTCCGAACTGCCCACAACTCATCAACAAGACCGGTTCGTTACAGATTCCTGCGAGTTCCTTGCGCGTCTTTACTGCCGCCGCGAATGTGCTCGTCCGTTACCCAGGGCGGTGGATTGAGCCTTACGCCGGAGTCGGAATCGGCGCCTTTTACTTTCGTGGAACCGGCCCGATCGCGGGCGATCAGGTGGTGCCTGGTTTCAACGGGCTGTGGGGCGTGAAGCTGTTCCCCTTCGAGGATTGGGGAGTGTTCGTGGAAGGCAAATACAACCGCGCGACGATCACGAGCCTCGACTCCACCTTTGGAATCAGCGGAACCTATGACGTCTTCCATGTCGTTGTAGGAGCCTTGTACCGGTTCTAGCCCACATCGCACAGGGACTTTCACTCACCTACGCAGGAAGCCACAGCTGCCCGTCTTCCGCAGTCGTCTGCTACGAAGGATGGATCACGCCGTGGGGCTCCACTTCTCACTCCGACCAGCTTCTTTCCGTGGAGGAACGGGCGTAGGGATAGCTCGCGAATCGCGCCGACCGTAGCTCCACGGATCATCGACGCATCGAGGTAGGGTCATATTCCGGTTGCACCTGTAGTACCTGTGGCTGTCCGTGAGTAGACTTCCAACGCATCCGTCCCCCAATCGAGACATTTTCTGTCACATCTGTAGCATCCGTAGCTATCCAAGTAGACGCCTTGACAGTGCTTCCGCTACTCTTTTCGCCGGACCCATGAGGTCTCTCCCCCGTGTTCGCACGTCGATCTGGTTACGAAAGGATAGAGCTATGAACCAAGGAACGTTGGTTCTCACCGTCGGATTCGTGAGTGCCTGGTTGACCTGGTGGACGCCGGCTCATGCGATGGTCGTAACGCACCTGGAGATCACCAGCGGCGCCGTCAACTATGACGGAACGTACCATGCCACCATGGATCGATTGCTTGGGCAGGATGGCGTCCTGACAATGGGACAGTACCAAGCCGTCGGCGACATTGTGCCGTCGATCGAGAAGGCCTGCGAAACCTACTCGCTCTTTACCTCAGGGTTCACCGGAGCCTCGGCCCCCACCGCCCTGCTCTCAGGGACATCGCTTACTGTCGACTTGTCTTCACTGTTCTTCGGTATCGAGCGCGGAAACATGTATCGTTCCTGGAATATCGGTGGGTCGGCGACTGGGCTGTTCAACGCGGACACGAAGGAATTCTTCCTCTCCTGGAACCGACTTTTTGATGGTTCCAAACAGGACGAGGGGCAGGCTACATTTTTCTTGAGCGGCTTGGTGCATTTCGATACGCAGGCTGTGCCGATTCCTGCGGCCGCGTGGTTATTCGGAAGCGGCATCGCCGGCATCGCTGCCCTGATACGCCGTCGTCAATCGTACTAACGGTCGGGCGCGCATCATCCCTCAGTGAGGGAGAGTCGCCGAGTGTCCCTCGTCGACCCTCTCCGTTCAATGCTCCCTCTCACCCCCTGCGTAAACTGAAAGTTTGCTCTTCCCCTGCCTACAGGGGAGCCGTTTCCTCCCGGCAATGCAGAATCTGAGCGATGTTTCTGAACTTCCCCGATTCGCAGGCGGTCTACCCCAGAGCTTGGCAGAACCGGTCGACAGTGCGTTCAAAGAGGAAGAGCGCCGTGTCTTCGAGCGATGCGGCCAAGGCGGCCTCGGCGGCAGCGCGGACTTGGAAGGCTGTCACGTGGAAACGCTCTGCGATCCAGGTTGCGTCGGTCAGATCCTCATCGGTGCCTCGGCGGAGTTTGCTCACAATGAAATCCACCGGGGCCAAGAGAGACAGCCGGAGTCCTGGTTCATCGATCAGAGCCGTGGCGCGATCGCGATACCCGGGCGGCATCGCCACCACCGACCAGCCGGACAGACTTTGCCCGAGATTCGCGGGAATATTGTGGCGACTCAGAAACGTTTTCAAAGACCGGACCCCCTCACGGAGTTCCCCGTCCACGTCGATTGTGGCGCGAGAAAGGTGACCATACGCCAGCATGGCCATGCCGCCGATCAAAACTAAATCGATCTGGTGCCCAGTCTCATCGACATACTCTCGGAGCAATACCTGTAGGCGATCAAGCGTGAGCGTGGGCAAATTCGAGCGCCTCCGCAAGCTGTCGATGGAGCCGCTCGTCGATGGGGCCATGATTTTCGGGAAGCGGCGTACGGGATACAAGCCCAGAGACGAGGCTGCGATATCGCGTGTACCACCGGCAGGCCGTCTCATAGGCTTCCGGCACGAGTGGGTGAGACAAGGCGGTCCATTCAATCGAGTCGTTGACCAGAATTTCAAGCCAGAGGATACGACCGATCCTCGGGTGACGCAGCGCGTCATCGAGAGAGTCCACTCCCAGATAGGCCGGCAGCAGCTTCAGCAATGGACGTGCAGGAGTCCTCGACATAAGCCGGGATTCTACACCGGTCCCATGAAGTTGCCAACTTGAACGGCTGATGAGAAATATGGTGTCACAAGCACGGGCAAAATGGTGGGCACAGGCAGACGGCTGAAACTCTATCCTGCAGTATCGTACTCGGCGGGATCGTGACGATCCCGCCGAGCAACAACATCTGTGACTACCTTTTTGCCGTCATCATCTTCCGACGAGCCATTCCGGCCAGCCCGATGAGGCCCGTGCCGAACAGATACACCGCCGCCGGCACCGGAACAGGTGAGACGTCCCCATTGACGGACATGGAGATATGCATGTTGCGCGCTCCCCGGAGCTTGAAATAGGGATCGGTCGATGCGGGATTGCTCGGGTTACTGGGGTTTCCGAAGTTTGTTCCATTGCAGGCGGTGGACACACCCGTACACCCGATCGGAGTGCCCTGCTGCACTTCGGTAAAGAGTGATTCCAGGTCGGTCTGGCTGGCGCCGCCGATCACCAGGGAGTAGATGCCGGGCCCCAGGGTGCCGGACCAGGTGATACGATTGTCTTGCACATCGCCGTTGTGGCCGTCCCCGACAGCGAAACCCGCAAACGTCATCGTGCTCACCTCGCCGTTGTTGTTCCCCATCGTGACGTTACCGTTGCTCTGGTATACGCCCCAGTTAGGACCACCGGCATCCACCGCCCCGCCGCCTTCGGGGATGATTTCATCCATGGTGTCGAAAAACGGAGACCAAGTGGCAAAGGCCGGGACGTTCTGCAAATGGCCTCCATCAGGATTCCCAACCGAGGCACCGACCATGGCCGGGCTCTGCATGGCGGCGATCGTGGCCGCGTTCAATCCATTCAGGTCGCCCACGCCATCATGAGATCCCGCCGGCACCGTGCCGCTGAACAATGAAAATCCCGGATTCAACGTGGAGGGCGTGAGACCCAGTCCGGGAACGAAACTGTTCGCCGTTCCGGTCACGGTGATACTGACGTTCGATGTTTCGCTGAGGCTGAAAAACCGGAAGCGATTGTTGTGGCTGTCCGCCATAGTATCGACCGTCCCGGTGCGATTGACCCCGTTGTTGCTCATGCCGGAGAGCCAGCCCGCGTTACTGGACACTGTGGGATTGAACCCGTTCCCTCCCACGGTCCCCCATGTATTCGTGCTCTGATCGTAGAGCGAACTACCGTAACCAACGTGCGCCGACGCCGTCCCTGCGACCAGCGCAAGTGCGGCGGCGGAGATGGATCCGAGTATCAAGGCTTTATTCATACGGCTCCTTTCGTGCCATTGAAGTTGTGGAGAGTGACGAACAGATCGTCCTGCAGCACTCTGATACCAAAGGCCGAAATGAGCCTCTACCGCCCTATGCACCTGATGCAACAGATGCGACACAAAATCCTTCGAAGCGCCCCATTGCCCACTGTGGGCTCCATCTCTCGAGTCTGAATTCATGCTACATGTGGAGGCATGCACAAGACCTCATCTGCAGTTATGCTGCGACAGGATCCTACCGATTCCGGGATGACCGCTCGCCGGCCCATGCTCATGCCTTATCTGATCGTCACCATAACCGGTGCCGCCGTCATGATTCTGGAATTGCTCGGGACGCGGATCATCGGGCCGTTCTATGGCGTCAGTCTGTATGTCTGGGCCTCACTGATCGCGGTCACGCTGATCGCGCTGGCGCTCGGATATTTCCTCGGTGGCCATGTGGCCGACCGGTTGCCGACAGTGCGCTTGAACCACGTGATGGTGGTGGCCGCCCTCGGGACGGCAGTGATTCCATTCCTGACCAGCCCCGTTCTTCGCCTGACGAATTCCCTCGGCCTCCGGGGCGGCGCATTCGCGAGCGCGTTGCTTCTGTTCACGGTTCCGCTCACGGCCCTCGCCATGGTCGGCCCGTATGTGATCAAGCGCTCGACTCACGATCTCAGCGGAGTCGGCACCGTAGCCGGCTCAGTCTATGCCGTCAGCACGGTCGGCAGCGTCGGGGGCACCCTGCTGCTGGGGTTTTTTCTGTTGCCGCTGTTCGGCACCAGGACCATCCTCATGGCCCTCAGTCTCTTGCTGGCCACCCTTGCCGCGCTGGTCGTCTGGTATGAAGGGTCGGACAGCGTGAGAGACCGCTCACTTGCAGCGGCAGCGGTGGGGCTCGCCCTGCTGACGTCTACCGGACTAGCCGCCGCGCAAAAACCGGTGGAAGGGTTTACGGTCCGGTCCGAAGCTGAAAGTCTCTACGGCTGGGTGCGGGTGGTGGACGATGAGCGGCGCGGCTACCGACTGATGCTCTCCGATGCCTCGGTCATCAGCGCGGTCGATACAAAACTGGATCGGAGCGTTCTCGGCTACCAGCAAGTATTGGGGCTGCTGCCCTTGCTCCGTCCTGATGCCGCTCACGCGCTGCTGATCGGGCTCGGTGGAGGACACGTCGCCAGGGATCTCCGGTCACAGGGAATCGTGACCGATACGATCGAGATTGACCCGGCGGTGGCCGACGCCGCGCAGAAATTCTTTTCTTTCCAGCCGACCGGCCGCTTCCTGGTCGGCGATGCCCGGTATGAGATCAAGCACCTCGATCGGCGCTATGACATCATTATCCACGACTGTTTCACCGGCGGAACGGAACCCACTCACCTGCTTGCTCAGGAGATGCTGAGCGAGTTGCACGGCCGTCTGATCGAGGGTGGTGTGCTTGCGCTCAACTATGTGGGATTCACGAGCGGCGAAGGATCCGACGCCGTCGCGGCTGTCCATCGGACGCTGAAGAGTCTGTTCCCTCACGTGCGGGTCTTCGTCACGGAGCAATCGGATTTCACGGATTTTGTCTTTCTCGCGTCCGATCGTCCCGTCCAGCTCGATGCCGCCGGTACTGATCGGCGTATCGGTTGGCTTCTCGCGCATGAACACCCCATGCCCGCTGGGGAAGGATTCATCATCACCGACGACTATAACCCGATGGAAAGCCGCCAGGTGCGCAAGTCCGAAGCGTACCGGAAGCTGTTCTTGGAGCGCATCGCGTTCGAGCTGTTGCTGCGATAAATCGCAGAACACTCGGTCAACAGGCCTCCCACCATCTTGTCATTCGCGATGTCTCCGCATCCACGATTCGTCAAAACTGTTGCAGGCATGGGTACTGATCTGTAGCTCTCCTCCGTACGGATTGGTATGGTCGGGATCATGAAGCATCTGCATGCCTAGAAAAACCTGCTTTCATCGAGTGGCCTCGATGCCGAACGTAACGCGCGGCTCTTGGCCGGAAAGGATACAACGATGAAGAAACACGCGTCGCGGACAATGACATCGGGACTGACCATTATGTTCTTACTGTCGGTGCTCTGCCTCTTGCCTGGACAATCGGACGCGGCGACCGTCACAGAACTCGACTTCACGGGAGGGTCGGTGGTGTTGAAAAACAGCAGCGGCGGCACCATCTTATCCAGCAATTTCACGACGAACGGACACATCGTGATGGGGCAATACCAACCCTTGCCTGACATCATCGCCCCCGTTCCGCTGGGACCCTATACCTTCTCCCTGTTCACCGGCGGACCGAACCCGGTTCCCACCAGCAGCACGAGCGGATCAACCATCACGGCTGACCTGACGGCGTTGGGTGCGAGATTGACGGGGCCGCTCTTGCCGTCCACCGGCGTAGCGCTCAACATCGGCGGCAACGCAACCGGAGCCTTCAACGATACGACGGATACCTTCACCGGCTTGAGTTGGACTCGCAGCTTGAGCGGGCTCACAGGCCTGCCGACGGGATGGAATCGGTTCTCGCTCCAGTTCACATTGAACGGAACCGCCCAACTGGCTGCCGTGCCGTTGCCGGCTGCTGCGCTGTTGTTCGGTTCCGGATTAGCGGGACTGTTGGCGTCGCGCCTCAAGAAGCGGGCTGCCTGAGCCTGACCTGAACCAAGCAGGTCGCACGTTATAGCACTCTGTACGTGAGTATCGAGACCGCTGCGACGAACGATGAGACCTGACATCCCCTCCCCTTAAAAAGGGAAGACGTCAGGTGGATCACGAACCCCACTGGAGCTCCGGACCGGCTCCAGTGGGGTTCGTGCGTTGAGGGAGTATTCATCGGATTCTGCGTACTACCAATCGTCGAGCAGTTCGTCGTAGCGAGCATCATGGAAGCATGCCCCTGCGATACCCACGAAAGGTAGCGTGACGAGGAAGACGATCGACACAAAGACGATCCGTATCAATTCCGACATGTGAATTCCCACCTGGTGATCACCCGTCTTAGCGGAAATAGGAACTGCCAGCCTACAACAGCTCTCCAAGCACTTTCAACAGAGACGCCCCCACGCGAAGAAGTATGCATGCATAATTTACCGAATCTTGATCCAATACACTCATTCCGATCACCTTCGCAGAACACCGGTTTGGTACGCTTCGATATCCAAATTGCGTAGAGGTATCAGGCCCACCATACGCTTCAGGGAGAACTTCCGTCCCCATCCCCGCTGCTGTCCGGTTGTTCGGCAGAGGGTTGGCGGGTCTGGCCTCGTGGGCAGGGAGACACACATCTGACCTATGCTAAATACCTCGTCCCTCGAGGCGGGCTAATTCATGCGGCTTGGCTCACTTCCTGGCTCAATATCGACAACTTTCTCGCAAGCGATTCTGATCATGGTCTCATCCCACCAAGAATCCCCGGCATGACCACCACGCAGGTTCTGGGTCAGGCCACAATGGCTGTTCGACCACGACGCCCGTTTCCCCGGCGACTCTTCGACGATCTTTCTAGATCAGAGCACCTCGCCGTCCTTGAACTCCTCCATGTCGCGATGCATGTGGACCAGGCTGAGCAGGTGCGCGGTCTGTTCCTACGATTTCAAGAATGCTTTTCCTTCACCAGCGGGATGGGTGGGCTCATCCGCCTTGGCCCCAACCGAACCTTTGACCGATTCCACTCTGTGGTCAACGTCGGATACCCGGATGACTGGCTGAAGTTGTATTGCCACCAGGGTTGGGCTGAGCGCGACCCAATACTCAAGACCACGTTGAGAGCACCACGCACATATCATTGGCGAGAAATCTGTCAAAGACTGGTGTCTAAGCAGGAGCGAGACTTTGTCACCGTTGCGCGCCGCTTTGGCCTCCACGATGGCATTACCACGGGTTCCGCCGACCAGGACAATCGACTCGTTGCCTTTTGTTCATTCGCCACCGATCAGGACCTTGACGCGAAGCGGTTTATCCCCCTGGTACAGTATCTGGGCTATTACATGCTCCCGGCGCTTCGGCGAACCGCACCTCCGATCGCTCCGCCTATCTATCGTTCGATTCAGTCCCTGTCGTCGCGGGAACTGACCGTCCTATTGTGGATAAAAACCGGAAAAACGAATCAGGAGATCAGTACGATTCTCGGCGTGCGTGAACGGACAATCCGGTTCCATGTCGAGAACATTTTTGCCAAACTCGACGTCACGTCCCGGGCCCAAGCAATAGCGGTCGCCCTGGAGGAAGGCCTGCCCGATCTTGGTGGCATTGCCGCCGTCAAATAGTTGCCCTTCTACCGATATGAGCGACGAGTCGTTGTCTTCGTCGCAACGGTTGCCTCATCTGCAGCACCACAATGGTTGCCCACGAAGAACTTAGCGTATGAGTATTCATGCTCCAAGCGGTCGAGCCCGTGTTCGTTCACACTGACGCTCGAAACCCATTCCTCCCTCTCACCCGCACATCTTTTCACCATATCTGGTGCAGTGATCAGCGCCGGCCGGTAGTCCGTCATACACGCCCTGTGTTTTCATACCGCTTGTTGCACACCCAACCAGTCTTTTCTCTGAGCAATCACTCGCTGGGCGGGACGCATGCGACATGGAGGGTGAACTGGAGTCAAAGGAGAACGAACGATGGAGGCTCTACCAAGCAAGAAACGAGCATGTATCATGATCGTGGATCACGATCTGGAGTATGGAATCAAACTCGCGGATTGGTTTGCGGCGCACGGCTATCAGGCAGTACTCGTCCGATCAATGGAGACGGCGATCGATGAATGTCGTGACCTCCGTCCCCACGCGGTTTTCATTGGACTCAATTTCTCCGAGCCGGTTGCCACCCTCAGTCTGAGAAGATTGTTCCGAACGCTCAAGGCCACCTCGCCTCATGTACCGATCGTCACGATGGGCGCCCAGTCCAGCGGGAACCAGGCGGACATCCCGAACAGTGGCTCCCTTCGGCACCTTCACCTTCCCATTAAACCCCTCGAGTTCACATATATCGGTCGATTGCTCCGGTCTGAACTCAACGCAGCGACCGCGTCACCACATTCCCCGAGCCCAGAGCCGAAGCATTCCGACGGCCGAGCTCTCGAACATCACATACATCAGCACCTGACTCATCAGGAGGCGACAACATGGATCGCGTGATCTGTCACCGCTGTCATGGTCTCATGCATCCAATCGATCCGCTCGATCCGCTGGATCTCATCCAGGGTGCACCCCTCGATGACATTCGTGCCTGGCGTTGCGTGACCTGTGGTGAGCTGATCGACCCGGTGATTATGCAGAACAGGAGTCGTCCAAAACCGCACCGAGTCCGTCGGCGAGATTCGACGCCGCGCCAGCCGGTGTTCAAGGAGCCGGATCTTGAATGGCCGATATGGAGGTAGGGGCGTGGAGGCGCGAAACGTCGTACGTGAAGCGTGAAGCGTCAGCACCCCGAACGAAATACGCATCACGAGATACGCTTCACAGGCTTTAGCCGTACACTCTTCACGCACGCGACATTCAGAGGCAGTTTCAGGTTCCAGGTTTAAGGTTTCACGTGTTCGGATAATTATGAAACTCGAAACGTGAAACGTGAAGCTTAGGAGCAATGTCGAACGGCCCGGGCCATTTTCCATCACACCTGTTGCATCCGGTAGCACCCATCGCTCGCTTCTATTTCGTCACTCCTGTTACCACTTTTCTCCTCACGGAATAGTTCTCGTCACACTTTTTCAAAGGAGTCGTGCCATGAAGCGCATGTTGTTCTCCACCGCCGTTGTATCGCTCATCCTCTGCAGCCAGGCTCAGGCGTTCTTCGAAGAGGAAGGCCGTTGTCAGAAACGGGACCTCCGAGGAAACTGGGTCTCGTATCAAAACGAAGTCTTGAAGAATCCGCACACCGGAGTGTGCAAGTTTTCAATCGAGAATGGAAGGACCGAGGGTACCTGCGACTTTTCGTTGACAGACCCCCAAGGCAACCGACTCACCGGCCTGAAATTTACCGGCGAGGCAACCGTGAAGGAAGATTGCTCCGCACAGCTGACAATGGATTTCACACCACTTCCGTTCAAGTCCACGTTCGAGATCCAATTGCACCGGAACAAGAAATCCTTCGTCGGCCGCTGGGAAAACACGTTTGGCGCGCTCGGCACCGCGAGCGGGGTGAAACAGTAGGCCCCATCAAGCACTCACTGGGAGGGGCTTGGAGCCGATGGCACCAAGCCCCTTGGCGTACTTTTCAGGAGGCCGGCAACGCTGGAGGAATTATGACAAGCATACGGCTATCAATCAGCCTTGGCATCGTGTCGATTCTGTGTTCATCCACCCTTTACGCATTGACCGGTGACGGCACGATTCCGCGCGTGCTCAATCCACCCGCAACGAGTGACCTCACGAATCTTCCCGGGGATCTGCGCGGCGTGCCGGTGCCTGGTCCCAGCGACCAGGACCTGGCAGAGTACGTGAAGGATAAGCAGGCGGCGATCGCCTTGGGCAAGGCCCTGTTCTGGGACATGCAAATAGGCAGTGACGGAATTCAGGCCTGCGCCAGCTGCCACTTCCGCGCCGGGGCTGACCCACGCTCAAAAAACCAACTCTCCCCTGGCCTCAGGCATGTGCCGCAACAAGATCTGAATTTCAAGACCGGCGGGCCCAACTATCAACTCACCGGCTCGGAGTTTCCGCTCACTCGCCTTGCCATCGCCGGACAGCGCGGTGCGCTCGACCAAGGCTCCGATAGTAACGATGTCGTCAGTTCCCAAGGCGTCCCGTTTCTGGACCGAGGTCCAGACCCGTTGGGATACCAAGTCGGCCGACTCAAAACTCGTCGAGTCGAACCGAGAAACACTCCTTCTGTCATTAACGCGGTATTTTATCACCGCCAGTTCTGGGATGGCCGCGCCGAGAATACCTTCAACGGCGTCAATCCTCTGGGTGCTCGGGACCCGGAGGCTCGCGTGATGGCATCGGTGGGTGGCACCCTCGTCGAGGTCGCGGTAGCGCTGGTGAACTCCAGCCTCGCGTCGCAGGCAGTTGGTCCGATCGTGAGCGAGATCGAGATGGCTGAGCCTGGCCGCACCGCGCAAGACATCGCGCGCGATCTGCGCAAAGGCAAGCACAGCCGCCGCCTCGGCAAGCGCGTCCACGGTGTACGCCCTCTCCAGCAACAACTGGTTGACCCATCGGACAGCGTCTTGGGCCCGCTCAGCCGGTATCCGCAACGTGGCCTTCGGATGAACTCCTACAACCAAATGATCCGGACAGCTTTCCAGGAGAAGTACTGGCAGAGCGAACGATTCCTTCAGGTGGCAGAGGACGGCACGGTGTCGATCGTCGATCAACGAGACAGAAACCCGAACACCGACGAATACACGTTGCTGGAATACAACTTTGCGCTGTTCTTCGGTCTGGCTGTTCAACTGTACGAAACCACGCTCGTCTCCGATGATACGCCCTGGGATCGTTTCCGCCGTGATCACCCGAGCGCCTCGGATCCGGCCCTCAATCCCTGGACTAATGAGCATCCGACCCACATCAGCCGCTTCGCGCTTTTCGGGGCCCACCTGTTCAACGACCGGACCCGAGGTCCCAACAACCTACGTTGCAGCAATTGCCACGAGAGTGCGGAACTCACCGACGCCTCTGTCCGGCGAATCAACTTGGCCGCCAACGGTCCGGTGCGTAACCGCGACGGCAACATCATCGACAAAGGCTTCAACAACATCGGCCTGCGCCCCACTGATGACGACTTGGGCGTGGGCGCAAGCGATGCGTTTGGCCCGCTCTCGCATAGCAAGCGCCTCTTCCCCGACTCACCGCCTTCGATCTTCGACGGAGCGGCCGTGACGAAGGGCTTCGGTCTGGAAGGCGCATTCAAAGTGCCATCGCTGCGCAACGTTGCGCTGACCGCTCCCTACTTTCATAACGGCGACACCCATTCGCTCCGCGAAGCCGTGTTGTTTTACAGCCGCGGAGGCAATGTCGCGCCGATCACGCAACGGGATGGCACCCCGATCGAGCCGCTCGGCATCGCCAATATGACTTCTGATGAGGTTGATGCCGTGGTGGCCTGGCTGGAAACGCTCACGGACGAGCGGGTACGTATCGCCGCCGCGCCGTTCGACCACCCGCAACTGTTCGTTCCCGACGGCCATCCGGGCAATCAGCACCAGGTCGAACGAGGCAAGCACGGTTTTGCGAAGGACGACCTGCTGGAAATTCCGATGACCGGCGCAGCCGGTGGTCCACCGTTACCGGGATTCCTCGAAGGAGTGTTCGGACCTCACTGAGGAATAACGAATTAGTGGATCACGTACCCGACTACAGCAAGAAACGCCTCGTGATCTCAGCGAGATGATTTCATCACGTCTGTAGCATGCACAGCAATCGATCAGTAGATGGACCCGTGTTGCCCTGGTAGATACTGCGGCACGAGGGCCGGTCCTCAACTATTTTTCACCATTCACCAAGGAGTGTCTGTATGAAGGTACTCAGTATCACAAAGCGGTCTTACTATCTGACTCTCGCGGCGGTAGGACTGTGGCTGGCCGGAGCTGCTCCGTCTCACGCCTCGACGGTGACACCGAATCCGGTCGGCCATCAATCCGGACTCACCTATGAGTGGGAAGTGGCCATGGGAAGCAGCGATACGGCGACCTATACCGGTTCAGTCGGCGCCAAAAGTTGGGCGGAGCCAGGTAACCCGGCCGGCGCGAAGGGCTGGACCCACACTTCTGACTGGACTCTCTTGGACCTTACTAGTGCAAGCGGCAACACCCTCTTGAGCCTCACACTGGACCGTGGCACCACCGGATCGTTGTTCCCCGCCTTTAGCATTTTTGCCGGTGTGGAGGACGTGAATGCCGACGCAACCAATCACACCTGGAACAACGTCGGTAACATCAGCTGGGCCACGAATCTCACATTCGTCGACCATCTCGCCAACGCCGGAGGCCCGAACGGTACCGATAGCGGAACCGGCGCGACAACGGCCTCTGACAGCTGGGTCTTGGCCCCCGGCCTGTACACCCTCAACTTCGGGGGCAACCCGTCGTTCGCCCTCGGTCAAACCGGTACGCACGCATTCACGGCCACACTGACAACCTCACCTGTGCCGGTCCCTGCCGCCCTCTATTTGTTCGGCACCGGTCTTGTCGGTCTTGCCGGCCTTGCCAGGCGTCGGCTGTCAGCCTAGAGCTGACTACTGTTCTCTACTAGGCGGCGAGAGGTTCACACACCGAATCTCTCGCCGCCGTTCTTTTCTCCTTTCACGGACTTCAGCCCCCTCCGAGCGAATAATTCCGTCATATCTGTAGCAAGTGCTAGGGCCGATCGGTAGCTCGGCTAGTATGGTCCTGGTACAAGTCCCAGGTACGAAGCATGGTCCCTTATTTCTTTCTACTAACTAAGGAGTGTTTGCTATGAATCCACTCATCACCAGCAAGCGGTCAGTCGGCCTAGGGTTGGCCGTGCTAGGACTGTGGCTGGCCGGCGCTGCCCCGTCTCACGCAGCCACGGTCACAGAGAATCCGGCCGGTCACCAATCCGGACTCACTTATGAGTTTGAAGTCGTCATGGGGGATGTTGACCTTGCCCATTACCATGGGAGCGTCGGTGCAAAGAGCTGGGCGGAACCTGGGAATCCTGCTGGGGCGAAAGGTTGGACCCACACCTCGAACTGGACTCTCTTGGACCTCACCGGCCTTAGTGGCCCGACGACCTTGACGCTGGAACTCGAACGTGGCCATGGTGGTGCCAGTCAGCTCTTTCCCGCGTTCAGTCTCTTCTCCGGGGTGGAGGATGTGAACTCTGATGCGTCGAATCATACCTGGAACAACACAGGGAACATCAGCTGGGCCACAAATCTCACGTATATCGATCACCTCGCCAATGCCGGCGGGCCGAATGGCACCGATAGCGGAACAGGCGTGGATGCAGTATCGAAACAGTGGGTATTGAATCCTGGGCTCTATACACTCAACTACGGTGGCAATCCGTCGTTTGCCCTTGGCCAAACTGGGTTGCACGACTGGGCGGCAAGTTTGTCGACCTCACCGGTCCCCGTACCGGCCGCGGCCTACTTGTTCGGAACCGGATTGATCGGGCTGGCAAGCTTCGCGCGGCGTAAATTTTCATCCTAAACGCTGCCGCTATTTCCCTGGGTGGAATATCGGAGATCGGCTTCCGGCATGGCCGGAAGCCGATCTCCCCACTCAGTGCGAACAGGAATCGGGACGAGCCCTCTGTTAGGCATTGAAGCTGCTCGACCCGATCCTTGTCCGCATTGATCCTCCTCTTATACACAACGGAGTGTTTTATGAGCTGCGTACGAGTCGTCGGTTTCCTGGCGATAGGAATCCTGCTCTGTTTCTTCTCCCGTCCCTCAGCGGTTTCGGCAGCCGTCATCGATCTGACACAGATCGACTTCGAATACGACAGCTTGGCTTGGACGTTAGGCTGGAAATTCTCCGTCACGGCCCCAACCTCGGTCAATGCGTTGGGGGTTTACGATTCTGGTCAAGACGGGCTCGCCGGACCCGCTCAGGTTGCCTTGTGGCTTGCGTCTGGCGGAGCACCACTTGTGCAGACTACGGTCCCAGCTGGAACGGATGCGGCCTTGGACGGATATTTCCGTTTTGTACCGGTGCCCAGCACCGCCCTCACTCAGGGCGTCGAATACATCGTGGGCGCGCATCTGGACGGCGATCTGGCTACGGCTCTTTTCGGTGGAAACGGTACCGTCGATCCCCGTGTCACCGTGCTCGATGTCCGGTATTCCTCGTTCGGCAGCGGCTTCGGATTTCCGGATCAGACGGATCCCGGTACGGACGGCGCCGCGTTCTTAGGTGGAAACATTCAACTCACCGCCGTTCCTCTCCCAGCCACAGCCTGGCTGTTCGGGAGCGGACTCGTAGGATTGGCTGGATTGGCGCGGCGGCGACTGAAAGCGTGAAGCGTATTGGTCAATGGTTTCCAGTTTCATGTTTTAGGTTTGAAGGTCCTGGTTGCTGTACAACCCAAAACGTTGAACTTGAAACCTGAAACTCAGGATCGGAGGAACGAGATGCGCTTCCCGAGCGACGAACGACGAGAGAGGAGTTACCACAATGCATAGATTCTGTTCGCGGGTTGGTATCAGTGTGGTCATCAGCATACTCACAGCGAGCGGTTCGGTCTTTTCCCAAGTCCCCGATCCACCCCGCCCACCTTCTCTAAAAACCGTGGCGGTGCCGGAGCCGATTAACCTTTCCGACTTTGTCAGGGATCGCCAAGCCGCCGTCCGCCTGGGCAAGGCCTTGTTCTGGGAGATGCAGGTCGGCAGCGACGGCGTCACCGCCTGCGCCAGTTGTCATTTCAGCTCAGGCATGGCAGACACGCGATCAAAGAATCAGCTGTCGCCCGGCTTGAAGCGCATCACCGCGACCGGCGCGCCGAATCACGACCAGATTTTCCACAGAAACCTTGGCCCGGTAGGACAAGTGACCGGATCCGATTTTCCATTCTTCCCTGCAAGTAACGACGTGCTCTCGTCGCAGGGCGTCCGTAACTCCGTCTTCCTCGGCGTCGGGAACGGTCCGGCCGATCGTACGCGTCAAGAACCAGACCCGGATGGATTCCGCGTTGGATCACTCAACACGCGACGGGTCGAGCCGAGAAATACTCCCACAGTCGTCAACGCCGTGTTTAATCACCGCCAATTCTGGGATGGGCGTGCGGACAATGTCTTCAATGGCGTAAATGAAATGGGCGATCGTGATCCCAACGCCCGTGTCTTCCGTGCAGACAATCCCACTAGCCCGGTGGCCGTTCAAGTACGGTTGGAGGACTCCAGCCTTGCCTCGCAGGCTGTTGTCCCACCTATCAGCCCTGACGAAATGTCCGCACGAGGTCGGACCATGCGAGACATCGGCAAGAAATTCGCCCGCTACCAGATTCCCGGCCAGCCCGTCTCCAACCTCCGTCCTTTGGCGCTTCAGCTGGTGCACCCTGAGGACAGCGTACTCGGGTCACTAAGCCGCTGGCCGCAGAAAGGCTTGAGCGTGAGCAACTATCCGGAACTCGTCCAAGCGGCGTTTCACCGCCAGTGGTGGGATTCGTCCAAACTGATTCGGGTCGAGACCAACGGCACAGCAATCGTGATCGATCCGCCTACAGGGGTGCTCGCAGCAAACGAGTATTCGCTGATGCAATACAACTTCGCGCTCTTCTTCGGCCTGGCCATCCAGATGTATGAAACGACCCTCGTCGCCGATCATTCGCCCTACGACCAGTTCATGGACGGCAACCCTAACGCGATCAGCCCACAGGCGATCTTGGGCGTCGATTTGTTCCGCAGCCAGACCCGTGGCCAATGCATCACCTGCCATGAAGGCGCCGAACTGACGGGCGCCTCGGTGCGCCAGGTCCGGGCGAGCCCAACCCGCATTCGTGACGGCCAAGCGATGGACCGAGGTTTCAACAACATCGGCGTGTTGGAGACGCTCCAAGATCTCAGTCTGGGCGCGAAGGATGACCTTGGGAATTGGCTGTCCACCGTCAAGCGACTCACCCCGCCACCGCCGGAACCGATCGTCGTGGATGGGGCCTTCAAAGTGCCTGGCCTCAGGAATGTCGAGCTGACGGCGCCCTATTTTCACAACGGCGGCCAGGTGGACCTGCCTGCCGTCATCGAATTCTACGATCGAGCCGGCGATGCCCATGAAGGGATGGTGACGCTCGACGGCACCCAGATCGAGCTGATGTCCATTATCGGATTCACGCCGGAAGAAAAAGCGGCGATGTTGGCGTTTCTCCTGTCGCTCACCGACGAACGGGTGCGCTTTCAGCAGGCTCCGTTCGATCACCCACAATTGTTCATTCCGAACGGACCAGGGTTGCCGCGCGCGATCATGCCTGGTGAGCAGCTGATGGAAATTCAGGCGGTCGGCCGCTTCGGCGGTGCGCCGCAGAAAAAGTTCTTGGAGCCATAACCAAGCGCGCACGCACGATGCACCACCCGTTGAACCATACGGGCCGTCGCCGATGAGTCGGCGACGGCCCGGGACATTGATCTCACTCCTAATACTGCCAATCACATTAGCCACCCACTTTCTGTTGCAGCCAGTGCGTTCATCAGCATCAATCAGTAGCTGTGCATGATGCACCTCGGTACAAATTGCCAGTGAGGAGAGCCCGTCTTTGCGCCAACTCGCCAAGGGCCGCAAGTCAGCTTTTCTCTGATGGACAGACGTTTCGCAAATATTGTTCTTCATTTCAATCGAAGGGACACACCATGTGTAACAGAACTCCGCTGCTCACGGTCGCATTGTTGTTTGTCATCGGCATCCTTCCGATCAACTCACAGGCGAGCTTGATCAACGTCGGCAACGGCTTGATCTATGACAATGTCTCCGATGTCACCTGGATCTCCAACGGCCTGACCTTTCCCAACAACATTGCAGCGACCACAGCCAACCCGACCGCAAACCCCTATACGGGACCGCTCCTTGGCACGGTCGTGACGCCCTCGTTGGGCGCTCCCCATACGATTGCCGCTAACGACCTCA
>CABVSA010000002.1 GCA_902500805.1 uncultured Nitrospira sp.
ATTCATACGCTTCTTTCAGATGAAAACCTGTGCAAACAATGGGGGGAACTTCAGGTCGTTATTGAAGGGTTGGGATCAGGTGAGCGGATAATCAGCTTCAGTGCTGGGATATTTTATTGGTCAAGTTGTAAAAGCCTGACCCCATAATGCTATTCCTGGGAAGCCTTGGAGACGGCGCGTCGAGCCTTGCTCTCTGATCTCCGGCAGGCGCATGCGCGCAGAGCGCTATCAGGCTACGCCACAAAACGCTCGCTAATGTTTAAGAACGGTGAATGATCCCTACGTGTTTAATAAGAACAGAGGCATCCACTTTAGAACATCACTCACAGACTTGGATATACGCAAGCAGTACCTCGACCGATTGTGTTGGGCTCATCATGAATAATCTCGGCTAGACGTGTACGGGTTTGTTGTCTTCTTAATTAAAAGGAGCCGTTATGGATATTCTGCCGCTGTTCGCATTGGTGTCGGTTGTAATCATCCTCGGTGCGTGGTTCGTGTACAATCGGTTCTAATCATCATCGGTGGGTGGTTCGTGTACAAAATGAGTGAGTAGGTTGCCGGCCCAGAATTGGGCATCCTCCCTGGAGCAGGCCTCATCTTCCTGAGAAGTACTCTTGTGCGGTAGATGATCCGGTCTGGTGGTGTCAGCGCCGATGCGATAAGTCCTCGAAGCACCGAACTGTGAGAGAGATAGGAGGCGGATACCTTTGCTTTATGGCTTGTCTTCCCATGGGCTCTCTTGCTGAGGTTAACTCGGCACAATTAAAGCAAGTCTCATGTGGCAGGACCAAGGTACGGAAAGGCTCATCAATGACGAGCAGCAAGGATGGTGCTAGCTGAGGAGCCAATTCCAGAATGTGGTGAGCCAGCTGAGAATTATGCTGATCCATGAGTCGTTCGTCTCAACGGGTTCTGGATTCATCGATGGTGCTGGGGGTGATAGATTCGGCGTAGGCGCCGCTGGCGCTGGTTGCTGAGCTACGATGGGTGCTTTCGACGGTGGTTCAGCCAGCGCGGGTGGTTCAGCAACAGTGGCTTGAGCTACGCGTAGCTCTTCTTCATCCGCTGCCACCGGCTCAGCAGCCTGGGCTTCCTCCATCTCCTGCTTGTACTGTTCGGCTGTACTCTGTAAGGAGGCGCTTTCATGCCGAAGGTCTGCAATCTTGCGAGCGAGGTTCCAGCTTTGGTTCATCAATGCGGTAACCTGTCCCTTGAGCGAGGTGAGGCTCGCCTCCGCCCGCTCTCTCATGATCGGCAACTGTTCTTCCTCATGTTGTAGAGCCAGACGTAGCTCAACCGTCGTCGCATCGTCTTGCCGATTGGCGGCCTGCAGTCCAACGATTTGCTGATCAAGTTCCTTCACCTCGTTTCGAACCACCTCAAGTGTTTGCGTGTCTTCTTGGATCTGGGCTTTGAGCCGTTCATAGGCACTCTGGCTGACACAGCCAACCTCAATCGGGAGCATGCCTGCGAGCACGCACACCGTGATCCGTCGAAGGGTTCTTAGAACTCTGGTGGTAGGAGGTGTCATGGATCTCGCCTCATGGGTTAGGTGCGAAGAAGGCACGTGTGTCGTGAACTGCTATTGGATCGATGAGGACCTGAGCGTAGTGTCTCAAGAACCCGTGAATTGCTCAACATACTTACGAAAGTTTACCTGGCTCGATATCGTTTCCAGGACAAGCCGCGTTGCTGTGTGGACCGTGATCGTCGTTCCGGCAGGCTGACGATAATGTTCCGGTCACCTGTCTTTGATGATGCAAAGCAGCCGCTTGAAGTGGAGATCCTATCGGGATCGCGCGGATAGTGTGTGGGATTTTCTGAAACTTCGACGTCGCTCAATTGGATGGACAACTGCTGCCGCGTCCGCGGGACCAATGTTTCCAACTACAGGTTGATTGGGTAGGAGTATACGGACGACAAGACGTTTCCGGACGGCACGGTCGCCCGTGTGGGGCCGAAGAAAATCATCGCAAGAGTGGGGAGCGTGCTTCTCGTGTGGGAAACCAAACTCGGCGCCCTTTCTGTCGACGAACTCTAGTCGGTTGTCAGCCACAGTATTGATCGTGCTTGTGTCAAGAGTCGGCCGTAGAAGAGGGTCTCGTACCCTCGCCACAGGCTGCGGGTTGGGTGGGAACGTGTGGATAGACCTCCGTGGGCCTTGTGCACGAGGACGCGTCAGCCCGCCAGCGCCAGTCGACTATGGGCGGCTCGCCGGAACCAGCGAGCGAAGCACGTCTGAGCCGCGCCGCAGTACGTGTAGTCCCAACACTGAAGGCATTGACTTGATGATGAGCGGTGTGTAGTTTCTGCCCCAAGGCCTGCTGGCGTCGGGCTTGCTGGAATGTAATCTTATGTCCTCTTGCTCGATTACCGAGGGCTTTGGCCCGCGATAGGTTCTTGCTGATGCTTGCCTTCAACTCTTGTGAGTCCGACTCTTGACCTCGGAGAACGAGATGCGCCACATCATTTTCGGGTTTGCCGTTGTGAGTGTACTTCTGTCGTCACCGGTTGATGCGGCTGAGTTCAAAAGTCATCCTGCATTTACGCCGTATGCGGGGAGCGTTGCCACGCGGCGCGACGACGACGGGTTCAAATCCTATTCCCTGGTAACCGCAGTCAATGAGAAGGGCAAAACGGATGAGGAAGTTCTTCGAACATTGGAGCTTAAAGGCAACGTCATCCGGTTCGCCTACGAGAACCCGAAGGATCGATCCGCGAACGAGATCTACGCCAACTATCGCCAAGCATTCGAGAAGGGCGGTTTTAAGGTTTTGTTCGCCTGCGTGGCGGATGAGTGCGGTCCCAGCCATGCGACGAGCCGATGGGGCCGGGTGACGGGCATGAAATACTTCACACCGGGGATGCGCTATCTGGCCGCGAAAGGTTCGAGGGACGGGAAAGATGTTTACATCGCGGTGCTGGTGGCGAAGGCGCGCCACCAAGTGGAGATTGTAGAAATCAGTCAAATGGAGACAGGTCTCGTCACGGCTGAGTCAATCGGTGAAGGCCTGAAGGCGGAGGGGCGTGTCGTCCTCGACGGTATTTTCTTCGATACCGACAAGGCGACGATCAAGGCGGAGTCGACTCCCGCACTCGATGCGATTGCGACCTTTCTCCGGGACAACGCCGCGCTGAACGCTTACATCGTCGGGCACACCGATGGTACCGGCGAGTTCGAGCACAACATGCGACTGTCCAACGACCGTGCCGCAGCTGTGCTGGCGGCGCTCGTCAACGACTACAAGATCGCACCGGAACGTTTGGTCTCGCAGGGAGTTGGTCCCCTTGCTCCTGCCAGGACGAATAGGACCGATGCCGGGCGGACGAAAAACCGCCGTGTTGAGCTGGTGGAGCGGTAACCGGGGCGATGAGGGAATGATGGTGGCCACGCCGCCGCGGAGCGATGACGGTCCATTGGAACGCAAGACAGTATCGGCTCCTGCTGGGTCCGTTCGGCGTGTTGTTGATGCTGACCGCCTGCTCGGGGAACGATCCGGACAAACTCTGTGTCTGGAAAGATTCCGGATCTTCGGCCACGCACGACTGTCGGATGAGAGGTTTTTGTCTTGGTCCGTCTACTGCCCACACGGAAGGACGATGGACTATGAAATTGGAACGGTTTATTAGACTCGCACGGGTAGTGGGTGGGATTTGCTGAGCGACCCCGCTCAATAGAATGGACAGTTTCTGCCGCATGTGAGGAACGACAGTTTCAAATTTAGCGGGTTTCCAAGGGGTTTCATAGCCTCAGCTTACAGCGTGCACGCTATCTAATGGCAAGTCCATTGTGTTTCCTCACGATGAACGTATTGAGTTTTGTACAATCGAGCGTGACGTGCTATTAATGGCACGTCATGAATGAACTCCTGACCTCTATCGCCACCAAGAAGATGCAACTCGACGCGTTGCGTCCCGTGTCACATTCCGCGTTGTTGGCCTTGCAGAAATCCTATGATGTGGACTTGACCTATACGTCCAACGCCATTGAAGGCAACACACTGACCTTGCGAGAAACAGCAGAGCTGATCGAACATGGGATTACCGTTGGAGGGAAACCCTTACGCGATCATCTTGAAGCGGTCGACCACTACGACGCGGTGTTATGGGTGCGCGAACTTGCGGCCAAGACGACACCGATTACTGAGGGCACCGTGTGTGAGTTGCATCGACGGATTGTGTCCCGCAGTCAGCCTGAGATCGGAGGGGTATATAGTATCCTTCCCCGCCGAATTGCTGGTTCTCCCGTTGTCTTTCCCAACGCGGTGAAGATTCCTGAGCTGATGCGAGCCTATGGGACATGGATTTCACAGGTGGCGCCTGAACCGACAACCAGCTTTGATGCGCATTACCGACTTGTGGCTATCCATCCGTTTTCAGATGGCAACGGACGTACGGCACGGCTTGTCATGAATATCCTACTCCTGCGTGGCGGGTATCCACCGGTTGCCGTACGACCGGAAGACCGAAAAGCCTACCTTGATACACTTGAGCATGCGTCAATCAAGGAAGATCTAACGCCTTTTCAGACGTTCATGCACCAGAGACTGGACGCGACCCTAGAGGAGTACCTAAAGGTCTTGCGAGAGGCACAGCCTTCACGAAGTGAAACGACCTGACCCTGGCGATAGTCAGCTGGACAATGAAAGAGTCCTGCCGCGTTTTCTCAGTACACAATAGCCGGCCGTTTGCCTTTGACGATCAAGAGCAGCCGCTTGAGTTGCAAAGGCTTGTCAGGATCGCGCGTGTAGTGGGCGGGACTTTCTGAAACCC
The DNA here is from genome assembly GCA_902500805.1 of uncultured Nitrospira sp. GTDB lineage: Bacteria > Nitrospirota > Nitrospiria > Nitrospirales > Nitrospiraceae > Nitrospira_D. The sequence continues at coordinate 4,777 of CABVSA010000002.1, forward strand.
GGACCTCACTCTATGAGATCAATAATTTCTGCCGCAATGAGGCAGGGGTGTTTCCAGCTCCGGATAACAACGTGAGCCCCGAAACAGCCATCATGCGTGTCCCAGAATCACCATCTCTGCCCTTCCTTCTACTCGTATAAATCCGCGTTAACTGAGCGATTACGCATGTCCTATGCCGTTGTCCCACAGAGACCAGGAGGTTGACTCAGGCGAGTGGAAGGGGATCAAGTGTGTCGGTGAAGTAACCGATACAGTCTTGTATGTGTAGAGGAAGCAAGAGATTTTGAGGGAGCTTCACATCGGACAATCCTGGTTGGTGCTGATCTCAAACAACAAGGCGGGAGCGTGCTGATGTTTGACGGGTTTGAGTTTCCGGACGTGACGGTTTATGCGGTGGCCATTCTTGGCCTACTGGTCCTCTGGCAGTATTACCAACTGCAAATCCTGTCGGGGCGCATTCTGGCCGTGGATATTTTTGATCGCTCCGGCACTCGAATGTATATCTATGTTGCGCCTGATGACGATCATGTGTGCGACGTCTGTGAGGCCGCGCATGGTCGCGTGTTTTTGCCATCTCAGGTTGCAAAGAAACACTTTTCTCCTCTCATCGGAGACTGTACTCGTCCGACTCCCTGCAATGGAGTCCTGCTTGGTTTGTACGGTGCGTGGCTGGAGGCCAGAGGCGTGTTGGAAAATCTTCGCACGAACGTCAAGAAAGGCGGGATCCAGCTCTCAGCCGAAGAAGTTCGCGCATTGGTGAACGGGCAGTGGGAGCGTTGCATCAGCGCAGAAACCGATCGAGTGTCGGTCTATTTGATCGAGGCCATGGTGTCCGAACGAGGCAGTCCGGAGGTCTCGATCGAGGGCTATCGCTACGTAGTCAATGAAGCGAAGGAAGTCCGGCACCTCATGCTCCTTGTTCCCGCGTATCTCCGGCTCGTACAACTATTGCTTCAGGCAGGAGAGGAGGCAGAGGCGCTTGAGATCATCGAACAGTTCGAGCGTCGGTTCCCACGGTCGAAGCGCGGTTCGCATTTTCCGTTAGAGCCCCAACGGGACTTCATGACAAGTAAGAAATCCCAATTGATGAAGAGTCTTCCGCTCAAGATGGCGGCGTAGAGACGGGTGTGCTATGCCACGTGCCTTCTTGATCGCCCCTGCCTCTCACCACTTCCTACGAGTCGACGAACGGCGTTCAGTAGTGTGACTCTAGACTGGTCGGTGTTTTGTTCAGCACAGTTGCGGCGGCTTGCGAGAGCGCGGCGTCGTGGGCATGGTCCGGCGCGTAAATCCGAAACTGGACCAATCTCGTGGGGAGCAGATCCAGGCACTCTTCCAACAGCTCGGTCGAAACGTGGCCTGTACCGGGATCATAGACGTAGAGGGGATTGCCCCGTGAATCCTTCGGGTCTGGCCGTGGATCCAACAGGGCCATGTCCACTCGAAACGGATACCGCTTCAGCCGAGCCGGTAACTCCTTGATAATTTGCTGCTCAAAGTGGCGATGGCTGGGGAAGGCCATCCCGCGTTCCTGCCCCTTTTCTTTCAAGGTCGTACTGTAGGCCATCTTCCATTTGATATCGCGGCCCAGAATTCTCGTCCATTCCTGTCCCAACTGACGGCGCGATTTGCTGCGGCTCTGCACCCATCCTCGGACCTCTTCCAAGAGCGACCAATCGGTCAGAGTTTGGTAGCCGCCCATGTTCTTTCGCGGATCGCGAGGACAGATGAGCTTCATCGTGTCTCCGAAAATATCGCGAAGGTGAATATCGATGGATCTGGTTGTGCGATGGAAATACACATTTGAATAGAGATACATCCGGGTGTTGAGGAACATCTGGAGCGCGGGGAGCCCGGTCTTATGAATGGTGAATCCCTTCTCCGTCACGATGGTGTAATGAATCAACCGTGTGAGATCGACCGGTCCCACCGCGACGCCGCACATATAGGAGTCCCGCAAGACGTAGTCCAAGTTGTCCCCGGTATAGCTTCCGGAGATGACTGGTTGAAGCATATTCAGCCAGCGAGGGAGCCGGGAGTTGTCCTTGCCTTTTTCTTTGAGGATCAGATGGGCGATCTGGTCCGGGTTCAACTCTTCACCTTTGGCGAAGGGGCCGGAAGGACTCCGGCGGATCTTTTTAATCAAAGGGGCGAGATGGTCTCGGATGATAATTTGTCCCAATCGTTCATGGGTCAGGCCGAATCCATGGAGAAAATTGTCGTCGAAGAAGTGGCAGAAGGGTCCGTGTCCGATGTCGTGCACCAAGGCCGTGATGCGCAAGAGCTCCTCAATATAATTGGCCGAGGGCACGTCTTTGACGGTCTTTTTCAGAAAGGGGTACAAGTGTCGAGCAAATCGTCCGGCCACATGCATGGTCCCTAAGGAGTGGACGAATCTGGTGTGTTCGGCGGACGGATAGACCCAACGGGCGCTTTGCAACTGATAGATGTACCGCAGTCGTTGCACCCAGGGGGAATCGATCAGGTCCTTCTCGGTATGTTCATGCGGGTCGGGGTTTGCAAATGGAACGGTAAAGGTGACGTACTTGTGAATCGGATCGGCGATGAGTGCAGAGCCATCGTAGGGGGCATCAGGACGGTCTACGGGTTCCATAGGTAGCGGATATCTTAGCCCACCCGGTCGGAGGGCGGCAATGGTTTGTCCACGTCGGACACCGACTCAGGCCGGTACTTCGTAATAAAGAAATACGCGGCGGGGTATGAGAGCATGGTGCCGAGTATACTGAGAATGAACCCTCCCAGCACAAACGGGCCGGCATAGGGGAGGACTTGCTCATAGATGCCGTTGAAGCTCAAGTCGTGCCAATCGAAGGTCGGGGTATCGGTGCGTCCGAGCAGGAACGCCCCGGTCCAATAGGTTGCGCCTAAGATCGGAATAATGGTCCAGGGGTTGTTGATCAGCGCCCCGGCCAACAACGCCACAAAGTTGAGACCGAACAGCCAGGTGCACAGCGCCACCATGGCCGTATGCAGGCCATAGGCCGGTGAAAATGCAATAAAGACGCCCAAGGCGAAGGCCAAGGCTGTGCGGCGAGGAGACTCCCGTAGATGAAGAACTTGGCGTAAGAGTGCACGGAAGGATCGGCTGCGTTTCACCGGCTGTGTGCTGAGTTCAGACATCAGTGAAAATGCTCGTAGCTGGTGACCGGCAGCGGTTGTCTTTTTCCGCCGGATGACATCTGTATTCCAAATCGCTTCGGGCGAATCGTGCCGATGCAGGTCACGCGATAGCCGCGGGCGTGGGCTTGTTGTTCAATCGTACTTCGGGAGCCTGGAGCGGCGGTGAAGAGCAGTTCATAGTCCTCGCCCCCGCTGAGCGCGAGCTGAACCGGTGAGCGGCCAGCTGCTTTGCCGTAGGCCTGGCAGGCTGCCGAGATCGGGAGTTTCTCGAGTTCTACTTCGGCGCCTACCTGACTCGCTTCACAGAGATGACGAAGATCTCCCGATAGGCCATCGGAGAGATCGATGGCGGAAGTGGCCAGCCACTTCTGATTCAGCCACTGTCCTTCTGACACTCTCGCCGTTGGGCGCAGGTGGCGGTCGATCAGAAATCGTTGATGTGAGGCAGGGAGGGCTAGCCTGTTCTTGCTTGAGCGGTGAGCCCTGTGGAGCGGCATCAAGAGGCGAAGTCCTGCGAGAGAATCTCCGAGCGTACCGGTGACGTAGATCAGGTCATCGACTTGAGCTCCGTGACGAAAGAGAGCCCTTCGCGTGGGCGTGGTGCCGATGAGCGTGATGTTGAGAAAGAGCCCAGCCTTGGAGGCGGAGGTATCGCCACCGATAAGTGCGACGCGATCACTTCGGCATGCGCTCATTAGGCCGCTGTAGAGTTTGAAGATGTGTGATGACGCCAGTGTCCTTGGGATGGCGAGTGAAATGAGCAAGTAGCGTGGAGTGGCCCCCATGGCGGCAAGATCGCTGAGGTTGGCCATGGCGGCGCGATATCCGATGGACTCTGGGGTCGCAGACTTGAAGCTGAAATGGACGCCTTCCGCGAGCAGGTCTGTCGTGACATGCCACCAGGACCGTGAGGTGGGTTCAACGACCGCGGCATCGTCACCGATGCCCTGGATCAAGCCAGGCGTGTGGCGAGCGAACCGGTGGGCGAGCCCTCGGATCAGAGGGAATTCCTGAATGACTGGCTTGGCCTTGCGACTGGCCACAAGGCGATCCTATGAACGTACCGGGAGCCGGTCGGGCTTCATCGTGGCCGGGAGTTCGTGCGACCGCCGCCCTTTGCCTGACCGTAGGGGACGGATGCGGGCCAGCACCGGTGAGGCTGGTTGTTTGTTTGAGGTCGGCCGCGTCTTCCCGCGTCGACGGAGGGCGATCTTTATGACGTCATCCATGGTATCGACAAATGCCAGCTGGATGCCTTTCAGAAGATGCTTGGGAATTTCTTCGAGATCCTTCTTGTTCCGGCGAGGCAGGATGACGGTCGTCAGCTTGGCCCGTTTGGCCGCTAGGATCTTTTCTTTCAACCCTCCGATTGGAAGGACACGGCCGCGCAAGGTGATCTCCCCAGTCATGGCCAGGTCCCGTCTGGTGGGAATCCCGGAGAACGCCGAAGCAATCGCCGTGGCCATCGTGATGCCGGCGGAGGGCCCATCCTTGGGAATGGCACCGGCGGGGACATGGATATGCAGGTCTTGCCTGCTGAACATGCTGGGGTCAATGTTCAGGCTTTTCTCTCTTGAACGGACATAGCTGAGGGCTGCTTGGGCGGACTCTTTCATCACATCCCCGAGGTGTCCGGTAAGGGTCAACTGGCCCTTGCCTTTCATGACGGTCGCCTCGATGTACAGCACATCGCCACCCGCCTCGGTCCAGGCCAGACCAGTGGCGACGCCGGTCTCGTCTTGTTCGAGCTCAGCTTCCGGAACGTACTTTGAGACACCGAGATATTTATTCAGATTTGATGGGTCGATGGAGAATCCCTGCCCCTTGCCCTCGGCCACTTTCTTGGCGACCTTGCGCATGACGTTGGCAATCTCGCGCTCGAGATTCCTGACGCCGGCTTCCCTGGTGTAGTGCGAGATGACTTGTCTGATGGCAGGTTCCGTGAGCTGTACGTGTTTGTTGGTGATGCCGTGTTCCTCGAGTTGGCGAGGAATTAAGTAGCGCTGGGCGATGCCGAGTTTCTCCTCCTCCGTGTATCCTGGGATTTCGATGACCTCCATCCGATCGCGCAGTGCAGGCAGAATCGGATCGATCAAATTGGCCGTGGTGATGAACATCACTTCGGTCAAATCGAAGGGGACTCCGAGGTAGTGGTCGGTGAAAGCCGTGTTCTGTTCAGGGTCAAGCACTTCCAGCAAGGCGGCAGAAGGATCGCCTCGAAAATCCATTCCCACCTTATCCACCTCGTCCAGCATGAACACGGGATTGCTGGTCCCCGCCTGCTTCATGCCTTGGATGATACGGCCTGGCAAGGCTCCGACGTAGGTGCGGCGATGGCCACGGATTTCTGCCTCATCCCGGACACCGCCTAAGCTGATCCGCACGAATTCGCGACCTAAGGCTTTGGCAATCGATTTGCCCAACGAGGTTTTGCCGACTCCGGGCGGACCGACGAAGCACAAGATCGGTCCCTTCATTTTCTCTTTCAGTTTTCGCACCGCCAGATATTCCAGGATCCGTTCTTTGACCTTTTCAAGATCGTAGTGATCTTCGTTCAGCACCTTGGCCGCGGCTTTCAGCTCAAGGGTGTCCTTCGACCGTTTCGACCAGGGTAACTCGACCATCCATTCCAGATAGGTACGGACAGTGGCGGACTCAGCGGTGTCGGGATGCATTTTTTCGAGGCGCTTGAGCTGTTTCTCTGCTTCTTTCAGCACCTTCTCTGGCATCTTGGCGTCTTTGATACGTTTGCGGAATTCCGTGATCTCTTCCGCTCGTTCGTCCAGTTCACCCAACTCCTTCTGAATCGCCTTCAGCTGTTCCCGGAGAAAGTATTCGCGCTGTGTTTTGTCCATCTCGCCTTTGGCTTGCGCCTGGATCTTCTGCTGCATGGAGAGGACTTCAATTTCTTTCCCCAGAATCTCGCTCACTTGTCGGAGTCGTTGAATCGGGTCGGCAATTTCCAAGGCGGCCTGGGTTATGTCGACTTTGAGGCCAAGATTGGAGGCGACCATGTCGGCTAAGCGCCCCGGCTCCTCGAGATTTTCGATGACGACCATGACATCGGGGATCAGGACTTTGCCTAGACTGACGATCCGCTCGATCTGTTCCTTTACGGTCCGCATCACGGCTTCGGCTTCCAGTGGCGTGGCCGCCGGTTTCGTGTCGGGAACTTTGTCGATGCGAACGGAGTAGTAGGGATCGGTTTGGATGTATTTGTTGATCTTGGCCTTCGCGATGCCTTGGACCAAGATCTTGATGCGCTCATCCGGCAGCTTGAGCATCCGCATGATGATGCCGACGGTCCCAACGGTGTGGATGTCCTTGGGGGATGGGTTCTCGACATCCAGCGCTTTTTGGGTGGCAAGGAAAATCATCCGGTTGCCGGCCAAGGCGGCTTCGATCGCTTTGATCGACATGTCGCGCCCAACGAACAGCGGCAGGACCATGTAGGGAAAGACGACAATGTCTCGGACCGGCAACAGCGGGAGCTGGCTGGGGACCTCAATGTTTTGGGGGGGCTGGATATCCTGCTCGTTTAAGTCGGTCATGTCTATGGGCCTGTTCTGTTTATTGATACATGGAACTTCGGTTCAATGGACCAGAAGGCGGTTGCCGCTCTCTCATATTGTCGTATGTTACTTTCAGAAAGAAGAGTCAATTGAGATTGCGCGATGTACTGAGCGAACACTTCGTTCACCGTACGATCTCGTGCAAAATCGGTGTTGCCGAGATCCTTGTGACAGACTCCCCATCAGGCCGACAGGATCATCCGCGACGATTATTCGATGTGGTGTGCGTTCTGGTCGAGAGGTAGTCGCGGAATTCTGCTCCCAATGCCGGGTTCTTTAAGGCAAACTCCACGGTGGCGATCAAAAAGCCCAGCTTGTCTCCAGCGTCGTGGCGCTGGCCCTCGACCTCGAGCGCATACATCGGAGATTTCTTTGCCAGCGTCTTGAGCGCATCGGTCAACTGAATTTCTCCGTTCTTTCCCGGAGCTGTTTTTCTCAGGATGGGAAAGATTTCAGGAGGAAGAATATAGCGGCCGATCACAGCGAGCGTAGAAGGCGCATCGGCGGGCGACGGTTTTTCAACCAAGTCCTCAACTCGATGCAACCCGTGAGAGAGGCGTTTCGGAGTGACGATGCCGTATCGACTGACATCCGCTTTGGGAACATCCTGCACTCCCAGGACTGCCCCGTGTCGTTTCTTATAGACGTGGATGAGTTGCGCGAGCCCGGGCACGTCGGCGTCGATGATTTCGTCCCCCAGAATCACGGCAAATGGCTCGTCTCCGATCAGGTGTTGGGCACATAAGACGGCATGTCCCAAACCCAATGCCTCTGATTGACGGACATAACAGAAATTCGCGAGATTGGAAATCTGTCGAATCTGATGGAGGACTTGGCTTTTCCCTGTTCCCTTTAAATTCTCTTCTAACTCGACGGAACGATCAAAGTGATCTTCGATGGCACGTTTGCCGCGCCCTGTGATCACGATGATATCTTCGATGCCTGAGGCGACCGCTTCTTCAACCGTATATTGAATCAGCGGCTTGTCGACCAGTGGCAACATCTCCTTAGGAGAGGCCTTGGTCGCAGGAAGGAACCGTGTGCCCAAACCAGCTGCAGGGATAACGGCTTTTCTGACCGCAAGGCGAGACATGTGAGGATAGTATGTGATGGATTGAGCGAAGTCAAGAAACAGACGAACTGATTGCAGGGAATCTCAATTGAGTGGATGGACCACGTGGATGATTGTTGAGTCCTTTGTCTTGATACTGTGGCGGTCCAACTTCCAGCCCGCATTCTCCATTGGATGCTGGTGGGTTGGTCGCCGAGCAACCGGTCGAGCGTAAGCCGTACGGGTCGGCAATTCGATGCGCGGGGTTTGTATAGATAAGGAGTACAGGACACCGGCGAATCTCAAAATGAAGGTCGGATCGCTGCTTTACAATGTGTGGCGACCTCAATATAATCCGGAAGTTTTGCGAGCCGGTGTCTCGTCAAGAGGCATACATGAGAGCTGTCTCGAGCGATGGATCTCCCGTGAGCACGCTGCCAACTGAGGATTGGTTTGTTATTTGTGTGCGCTCGCAATCAGCCGGGTTTGCTACGTATTGTGTGAGACCTATGATCATGATGTCGCCTCTACCCTCCACATCCACCTTGCGTCAGAGGAACCCTCATTGGTGACCGGGCATCCCGTCTACAGATCCCGATTACTGATGGTTGTGGCACTGGCGGCTTCTGTCTTCTGGAGTGGGCTCGATAGTTATGGGCAGGGGGTCGAGCCGAAGGTGACCTCGATCGACATCCGGGGGGCCAAGCGGATTGAGGTAGCGGCGATTGTTGGTCGTCTCACCCTCAAGCCGGATGATCCGTATACATCGGAACATGTGCGTGGCCAGATTCGGATTCTGTACGACACCGGATTTTTCGAGGATGTGCAGGTGGAAACTGAGTCGGTTCAAGCCGGTATGGCGGTGACGTTTGTTGTGCGGGAAAAACCCTTCATCAGTGAGGTCGTTTTTGACGGAAACGAGCATCTGAGCGACGAGAAGTTGAAAGAGAAAACGACCATCAAAAGCCAGACGTTTCTCGATCAGCAACAGGTGAAAGAGAGTGCCGAGCGGCTGCGTCTTGTCTACCAGCAGGACGGATATTTCAGTGCGCAAGTCACCCCGGTGATTCAGGCGATTGATGACGATCGGATGCGCCTGATCTTTCACGTGACAGAAGGAGAGAAAGCACGGGTCAAAACGGTGGTGTTTGAGGGGCTGACTGGGACCGGTAAGGCAGAGTTGCTCAATGTGATGGCGACCAGAGAGTGGATCCCGTGGCACGGCCTGTTCACAAAATTGAAACTCCCCTCTTTTTTCTCCGATGCTGGTCTGCTGAAACGTGAGGAGATGGACAATGATGTGGAGCGGATCAGGGAGGTGTTGCTCAATAAAGGATATTTCAATGCGCGAGTCGGTCAGCCGTCGGTTGAACTGACCGAAGACAAAAAATGGTTCATCGTCAGCTACCCCGTCTCCGAGGGAGAACCGTTTACCGTCAGTGAAGTCGGGTTTCGCGGGTATACGGTGTTCGAGGACCCTGAGCTTCGTCAAGGATTGAAAATCAAGGATGGAGAGATCTTTCAACGAGCTAAAATCCGGGATGAGATCACTCGGCTGACGGATCTCTACGGCAGCAAGGGATATTCCTTTGCAGAAGTGGTTCCCAGCGTCAATCCGAACAATGAGGAACGAACCGTCGCGATCATCTTCAGTCTGAAAGAAGGCGAGATGATGCGGATCCGACAGATCAATATCCACGGAAACGACAAAACGCGCGACAACGTCATTCGACGAGAAATACGAGTCGATGAGCAAGATGTGATCGACACCGCCTCGCTGAAACGCAGTTTTCAGCGTTTGAATAATCTGAACTTTTTCGAGACGGTCGAGATTCTGCCGAATCAGGTTGCGCCGGACAAGGTGGATTTGAATGTACGAGTGAAGGAAAAGCCGACCGGCATGTTTAGTCTTGGCGGAGGCTTTAGCACCCTCGACCGGCTCGTGGCGATCGCCGACATTACGCAGGGGAATTTGGGCGGGTATGGGTATCTCGGTCGCATCCGGGGGCAGCTGGGGCAGCGCCGAAGTCTTGGGTCCATCACCTTCCGGAACCCCTATCTCTATGATTCGTTGACGTCGCTCCAGGTAGACGGTTATCGCAGTATGACGAATTATCTTTCCTATTTCGAAGAGCGAACCGGTGGAAATGTCACATTGGGTCGATGGCTCTCCGAGTATGTGACGGGGAGCGTCAGCATCTTTGGCGAGCAAATCACATTCCGAGATCCTCAGCTCGGTGTCTGTCCGGATCTGGTGCCGATTGTCTGTCGCCAGTTGGGAACACAGTCGTCGACGGGATTTCGTTTCGCGCTCTTTCGGGATACCAGAGACTATTACCTCGACCCCAGAACCGGTTGGCGGGTCGGCGGTGGGTTTGATATCGGGACGCCTCTGATGGGCGGGACCAATAATTTCATTAAATATCATGTTGATGTGATCAAGGTCACTCCGTTGCCGTTCGACATGAGAGTGTCGCTGAGGGCTCGCTACGGAGAGGTTCAAGCGCTTGGCGGAACGCGAATCCCACTCAGTGAGCGATTCTTCGTGGGCGGAATCAACACCATGCGTGGATTTGCATTCGGGCGCGCCGGCCCCGTCGTTCCGACGACTCGTGCGCCTTTCGGCGCTGCCAAGCAGTTGATTTTCAGCAGCGAGTTGATCTTCACGATTTCTGCGGAAGCCAAATTGAACGGTGTCATTTTTTTCGACTATGGCAAAGGGTTTGATGACGATGAGCCGTTGTCGATCAACTTGAGGCCCGCTGCGGGTCTTGAGGGCCGGTGGATTTCTCCCTTCGGTCCCTTGCGCGTGGCCTATGGGATCAATCTCGACGCACGAACCGGTGAACGAGCCGGCGTGTTCGAGTTTACGATCGGAACCTTGTTCTAAGGGGTGTTGTTGTGACGGAGCTGAGTCTGGATGGGATGTGGTCACGGTGCTTGGTATGGCGGCTTGGTTGGCTGTCGGGAGTATTGGGGCTTGTACTGTTTGCCGGGGGATGTGCGAGTTCGGGAGCCAAGCTTGAAAGCAAGGTAGGGGTGATCAATGCCCAGCGCCTCCTGAACGAGACGAATGCGGGGAAGCGGGCGAAGGATATTCTGGCCTCCTTCTCCAAGAATCGACAGGCGTTGATGGAGTCGGAGGAGCGGGATTTGCGTCGGATGGAGGAGGATTTTGCACGACAAGCGTCCATCCTGAGTCCCACGGCGAAACGGGAGCGGGAGGAACAATTCCGTCGACGCATGCAGGAGTATCAACAAAAGGCTGCGGAATTGAACCGTGAAGTGCAAGAAAAACAGAAGGATGTCTTGGAAGGGTTTCGTGACAAGGTCGAAGCGGTGGTCGCCAAGGTGGCGAAGGGTTTGGGGGTTCAGGTGGTTGTTGATAAGAGCAAGGGGGGGGCAACCATCTATCATGAAGACGGGTTGGATATTTCAAACCAAGTGATCGAAGCGTTCAACCGCGAATATCCATAGTGTCTGCGGGAGGTAGGTCATGATGAATCGTACGAAAATGATCGTGCTGGCCGTTCTGTGGTCTGTGGTTCAATGGGCGGGGCCCCTTTATGCGGGAGATCCGCTTAAGGTAGGGGTCATGGATCAACAGCTCGTCTTTGAGCGAAGCAAGTCGGGGAAGGCGGCGTTGGAAGATATGGCGGGCTATGCCCAGACCAGACAGAAGATCATCAATTCTGATGAGCAGGAACTCAAAGAATTGCAGCAATCGCTGGAAGACCCGAATACCAAGCTTGCCGATGCGATCAGGCAAGAGAAGGAAGAACAGTTGAGGGGCAAGGTGGAGGCCTATCAGCATCGGGTGCAAGAGTTCAATCGTGAGGTTCAGCAGAAGCGAGGTGAAATGGTCGCCGAATATTCAAAAAGGATCGCGGCAGCCGCGCAAGCCGTCGCTCAAAAAGAAGGCTATGCGGCCATTCTCGACAAGGGCAATGACTCGGTGCTCCGCGTCGTGCTCTATCACCAGGCTGCGTTGGATGTGACGGAGTTGGTCGTCAAAGAATTTGATCGGCAAAACCCTTAGGTCAGAGGCAGAGAGGAGGCAGGTCAATGGCATTGGTCGAGCAGGCTGAAATTCAAACATTACTCCCCCACCGGTACCCCTTCCTGTTGGTGGATCGGGTCACCGAGTTTGAACCACATAAGCGAATCATCGGGATCAAGAATGTCACGATCAATGAGCCGTTTTTTCAAGGTCATTTTCCGGGGCGCCCGGTCATGCCGGGGGTGCTGCTGATCGAGGCCATGGCGCAGGTGGGAGGGGTGCTGGTTTTCAAGTCGGGCGGGACGGTCGGCAAAACCATCATGTATTTGACGGGGGTTGAGGAAGCAAAGTTCAGGAAACCGGTCGTGCCGGGTGATCAGCTTCGGTTGGAGATCGATGTGATCAAGAAGCGTCCGCCGTTCTGGAAGATGCAGGGGAAGGCCTTTGTAGACAATGAGGTGGTGTGCGAGGCTATCGTGACGGCGATGGTGATGGAAGAAAAGACCGAAACGCAATAATCAATCATCGTCACGTGTCAACCTCCACGCCGCAAGGTCGGATGCGTATATGGCCGGGAGAGCGTGGTTCAAGGCTGACCAATTTTAAAGGGGGCAGGTGTGAAGATACATCCATCAGCGATTGTCCATCCCAAGGCCACGCTCGATACTGATGTCGAGGTCGGGCCCTTCTGTGTCGTTGGAGAACACGTGGTCATTGGAAAGGGGAGCCGCCTCCACTCTCACGTGAATGTCGAGGGGTGGACGGAGATTGGAGAGCGAAACGAAGTGCACCCCTTTGCATCCATCGGAGGGCCTCCTCAGCACCTCGCCTATAAAGGGGAGCCGACCAAGGTGACGATCGGCCATGACAACCTCATCCGAGAATACGTCACGATCAACAGGGGAACCGTCCAAGGCGGGGGAGTGACCTCTCTCGGGTCCAAGGGCATTCTCATGGCCTATGTGCATGTGGCGCACGATTGCCGGCTCGGCAACCACATTATCATGGCCAACGCGGCGAGCTTGGCCGGACATATCACGATCGGAGATCATTCCGTCATCGGAGGGTTGACCGGTGTGCTTCAGTTTGTGCGCATCGGAGACTATGTCATGGTCGGAGGGTGTTGTGCGATCGGTCAGGATATCCCGCCGTTTGCGTTCGCGGCCGGGGGATATCGTGCGCATTTGTACGGCCTCAACACGGTTGGTTTGCAACGACATGGCTTCTCCGTAGACCGCATCGCCTTGTTAAGGAAGGCGTTTGATCTGCTCTTTCGAACAGGTCATCGAACGGCCGAGGCGATCAAGTTGGCGAAAAAGGAGTTCAAGGGACAGGAGGACGTGGCCAAGATTCTTGCGTTTATGGAGGGGACGAAACGAGGAATCTCGAGGGCCGTCAGCTCCGACCTTGAACGTGAATTCGATCAACCAGTGTGACATCGAGCACGATGGGTCTGCCCATGCCTATAGTGGACGGTCGAATCGGGGTGATCGCCGGGAATGGGCGATTTCCGATCATCTTTTCCGATAACGCTCGCAAAATGGGTCTTCAAGTCATTGCTGTGGCTCATGAAGGTGAAACAGAACCGGAGCTCGAGCAGCATGTCGACCGGATTCATTGGGTCAAAATCGGCCAACTGAACAAGTTGATTAGTGCCTTCAAGGCCGACGGGGTACGCCATGTCGTGATGCTGGGAGGGGTTAAGAAGACCCACATCTACAGCAACGCCCGTCCTGACTTTCGGGTGTTGGCCTTGGCCACGAAATTGGTCCTCTGGAAGGATGATGATATTCTCCGTGCATTGGCGGCAGAACTCGAAAAGGACGGTATCACGATTTGTGAGTCGACATTCGGCCTTGACGGCATTTTGGTCACGGAAGGCACGCTGACTTCTCGCCAGCCCACGAAAAAGGAATGGGGCGATATCCGATATGGCTGGGATGTTGCCAGAGAGACCGGACGTCTCGACATCGGTCAATGCGTGGTCGTCAAGGATCGTACAATTGTAGCAGTTGAGGCGGTTGAAGGAACCGATGAGGCGATCAAGCGTGGAGGCGCACTCGCTAAGGATGGAGTGGTCGTCGTGAAGCGGTGTAAGCCGCAACAGGACCTCCGATTTGATTTGCCTGCTGTCGGGCCAAGAACCATTGAGGTCATGCGCTCCGTCAAGGCGTCCGTACTGGCCGTTGAGGCAGGTCGGTCGGTGATGCTGGATCGAGAGGAGCTCCTTCGCCATGCAGAGGATGCAGGAATCGCCGTTGTCGGCGTGGCTCGTGAAGAAGAGTTGAGCACAGGGACCTGAGTCAACGGAGACGTTTCAGAATCTGAAGATCTGTTGATCTATTGATTTCTGAAATTCACCAACTCAATCAAGAGATTTTCCCATTCAGTTCAAGAGGTGTATGGCCAAACTTCGTGCGGGTGTGATTGGAGTCGGACATCTCGGGCAACATCATGCGCGTCTCTATGCCTCATCACCGGATACGACGTTGGTTGGTGTCATGGATCAAGATGGCACACGGGCTTTCGCCATCGCTGAGAAGTTCGGGACACAGCCATTCAGTGGTCTGGCGGAGTTTTTGAAACAGGTTGAGGTCGTCAGTATTGCCGTGCCTACCTCCGGTCATTATGCTGTTGCAAAGGCCTGCCTCGAAGCAAAAAAACATGTTCTTGTAGAAAAGCCGATCGCGGTGTCGCCGAGTGAGGCGCGGGACCTTGTCGGATTGGCCGATCGTCACGGATGTACATTGCAAGTGGGGCACAGTGAGCGGTTCAATCCCATCATGCCGCTCATGCGACCTCATATCCACACTCCGATGTTGTTCGAATGTCATCGATTGGGCACGTATAGTGAACGGGGTACCGACGTCGACGTCGTGCTTGATCTCATGATTCATGACATTGATCTCCTGCTTTCCTGCAACCCTGGCCCTGTCGAGGCGGTCTGGGCTACCGGTGGACTTTTGCTTTCTCCGACCCATGATGTCGCCAATGCGCGCATCCAGTTTAAGAAAGGCTGTGTTGCACAGCTGACCGCCAGTCGGATCTCCCCCAAGGCCATGCGTCAATGGCGAGTATTCCAACCCGATGGGTGTGTCACAATTGATTTTCAGTCTCGGCAAGGAGTCGTCGGGCGCCGATCGGTTGCTGCTGATGGCAAACGGACGATGGCAATGGAAGAGGCTCAGGCCGGCGATGCAGAGCCGCTCAAATTGCAGCTGGAGTCGTTTCTCCATGCCGTTCGTGTGCGATCTCGCCCCGTCGTGTCCGGCGAAGATGGAGCAGCGGCCGTGGAGCTCGCGCATCGCGTGCTCGCTGCGATGAAGATGCCTGGGTAACAGAAGGGGCTCGAGCATCTTTAGCCGAACCGGTCGCGTCAGGGGCTTCCGTCCGGATTCAACGAGAATAGCTGAATCATATCGATCATGGGTGATTGGCCATCATGGCACGCATTCTAATTGTCACGGGCGAAGCCTCTGGTGATCTCCATGGGGCGAATCTTGCCAAGGCCCTTAGGGCCAACGATCCTCAGGTCTCGCTGGCTGGGATCGGTGGGGCGGCGATGGAGGCGGCCGGTGTGCAATTAGTCTGCAAGATGGGGCAGTTCGACGTGATGGGCATGGTCGGGCCCTTGGCGTTATTATCCATCTTTCGACGGTTTTTCTTCATGCGGCGATTGTTCAGGTCGGAACCATGGGATGCGGTTGTCTTTGTCGATAATCCAGGATTGAACCTGCGGTACGCTTACTTCGCCAAAGGCGCGGGGTTGCGCGTGTTTTACTATGTCGCGCCGCAGATCTGGGCCTGGGGGGCCTGGCGGATGTACTGGATTAAGAGGCGAGTCGATCAGGTGTTGGTTATTCTACCTTTTGAGAAGCCCCTGTATGACGAAGCGGGTATGCGGTGTACGTTTGTCGGCCATCCCATCCTGGATGCAGTCGACGCATCCTACGATCGGAGAGCGCTACGCGCCAGGTTTGGTTTCTCTCATGATGAGCGTGTGATTGCCTTGTTGCCGGGGAGTCGGACACATGAAGTCCACACTCTGTTGCCGATACTGGTTGCAGCCGCAGAGAAGTTGGCCCACCGGGAGCCCAAAACGAAGTTTATCTTGGCGCAGGCTCCCACAATTCAGGATAATCTGTTGCAGCCGCTCTTGCGGCAAAGTTCGGTGCCTATCACCCTGGTCAGAGAACAAGCCAGTGAAGTGATGGCGGTCGCCGATGTGGTGCTGGTGGCGTCGGGTACTGCGACGTTGCAAGCGGCTGTCGTGGGCACTCCAATGGTATTATGTTATCGAACAACGGCATGGGAGTTTTGGATCGCGAGCTTCTTTATTCGGGTCAAATGGATCGGGCTTGTGAATTTGGTCGCAGGTCGATCCGTCGTGCCGGAGTTGTTGCAGGATGAGGCTACCGGTCAACGGCTCTATGAAGAGGCACTGCGGATTTTAGAAGATCCAATAGCCTATGCGGATATGAAGCGGAGCTTGGCGCAAGTACGAGACGCGTTAGGTGCACCCGGAGCGTCAACCAGAGCAGCGGAGAAGGTGTTGGCAGTATGTCGGGCCTAGAGCGGTTTAAACGGCTCATGCAGTATGTCCGTCCGTATCGGGCGAGATTTGTGGGCGGGTTTGTCTGTTCCGGCCTCGTGGCACTCTCCACCGGAGTGTATGCATGGCTGGCCCGCCCGGTACTAGATGGCATCTTTATTGAAAAAAATGAACGGCTGCTGTTGGTGTTGCCTTTAGCCCTGTTAGGGGTCGTGGCTGTGAAGGCGGTGTTCAGCTATGGAGTGAACTATCTCATGGCCTATGTCGGCAATCAGGTGGTGGCCGATATTCGCCAAGAGTTGTTTCAGCGGCTCATGCGGTTGCCGGTTGGGTTTCATGATTCGAACACCTCCGGCCGTTTGGTCTCCCGAGTCGTCAACGATGTGGGATTGATGGCGAATGCGGCCTCGAATGTCGTCAAAGACATGTTCCAGAATGCGCTCACGTTTCTCGCCATGGTCGGTGTCATTCTCTATCAGGATTGGAGATTGGCCGGCATCTCACTCATTGTGCTTCCACTGGCCGGCCTGACGATGGTGCGTGTGGGTAAGCGGTTGAAGAAATTGGCCGCCAGCGGACAAGAGCAGATGGGGGACATGTCGTCGACGTTACAAGAAATCTTTGCCGGCATCCGAGTCGTGAAAGCCTTCGGCCGTGAAGATGAAGAAGGGGAGCGATTCCGAGCACGGAACCGGGCCTATCTCTCCACGACGCTCAAAACGAATCAAGTGTGGGCGATCGGCCATTCCCACATGGAAATTATCGGCGTGATCAGCATCGCCACGCTGATCTGGTATGGCGGCTATCTCGTGATCAACGGGACGATGACTCCCGGGGCGTTCTTTTCCTTCATGGCGGCTATGATATTGGCCTATACGCCGATTCGAAAGTTGTCGGGATCCAACAATTTGATCCAGCAGGCACTGGCAGCAGCGGAACGCGTGTTTGATGTGTTGGACATGAACACGGAGCAGGCGCGCGATCATGGCACCGCCCCATTGATGGGTATCAAGCAAGCCATTGAGTTTCAGGGTGTGTCATTACGCTATGAGAACCACACGGTCTCTGCCCTCACCGATATTGATCTGGTCATCAAGCCGGGTGAAGTGATTGCGCTCGTGGGAAGCAGTGGGAGTGGAAAGACTTCGTTGGTGAGTCTACTGCCGCGGTTTTATGAGCCGACGGCTGGGCGGATCCTCATTAATGGTTTGCCATTGTCCTCATATGAACTGCATTCGCTGCGCGCACACATTGGTATCGTCTCGCAAGAGATCGTCTTGTTCGATGATACCATCCAACGGAACATTGCGTTTGGGCGGACTGGTGCGAGCCTAGCCGATGTGGAGCAGGCGGCCAAACTGGCCTATGCCCAGGATTTCATTCTTCGTCTCCCGGAGGGCTATCAATCGATCATCGGAGAGCGTGGGCTGAAGTTATCCGGAGGCGAGCGCCAACGTCTGGCCATTGCGCGGGCCATTCTTCGGGATCCGCCGCTGTTGATTTTGGATGAGGCCACCTCCGCATTGGATACGGAGTCTGAACGGATCGTGCAATTAGCGCTTACGAATTTGATGAAGAATCGGACGACCTTGGTGATTGCGCATCGACTCTCCACGATCCAAAATGCCGATCGCATTGTGGTCTTGGAACGCGGAGCCATTGTTGAGATTGGGACGCATGAGGAACTACTCAGGAAGGGTGGGACGTATCACCGTCTCCATGCCTTGCAGTTTCAATCCGAAGAAGTGCCCCACTGACTCGATGAAACATTCGCCCCTCATGAAATGGTTGAAGCTTTCTGTGCTGCCTCCGGTGGGGGCGGCCCTTATTCGAGGAGTGGCTCGGACGATGCGGTGCGAGACCCGTGGGCACGAAGCAGTCGATGCGTTGTATCGTGAAGGACACCACGCGATTTTAGCGTTTTGGCATGCGCAGCAGCTGATGATGCTGCACGGGTATCGTGGTGCCGGTACTCAGATGCTGATCAGTCAGCATGGCGACGGTGAGATTATCGCACGGATTATTGCGCGATTTGGGCACCAGACTGTGCGTGGGTCAAGTACGAGGGGCGGGGCGACGGCCTTGCGGGCGTTGATCAGGTTGGGACGGTCTGGTTGGGATCTTGGTGTGACACCGGATGGTCCGAAGGGACCGCGCCAGGTAGCCAAGCTTGGGGTGGTGCAGTTGGCCAAGGCGACGGGGCTTCCTATCGTGCCCATGGTGTTTGCCTGCTCAAAAAAAAACTCTTTGCGAGCTGGGATCGCTACATGATCCCGTATCCATTCTCCAAGGGCCTCTTCCTCTTTGGGACCCCACTCTGGGTCTCACGTGAAGCTGATGATGCGAGGCTTGAAGCCATTCGCCTGGAGCTCGAGACGGTGCTCAACCGGTTGACCGATCAGGCGGAAGAAGAAGTGAAACGTGAAAAGTGAGATGTGAAGCGTAGGAGGCTCGGAAACTTTGCGGTACGTTTCACCTTTTACCTCTTACGTCAAACTTCGTCCCCATGTGGAAGCTGCTCTATAACATTGGCCTGCTGATCGCTGCTCCTGTGGTTATTGGAGTACTGTGGGCCAAGCCTCGTTGCCGCCCGGGTTTTTCCCAAAGAATGGGGTGGCGCCTTCCTGCAGCTGAAAACGCCCAGCCAGCTAGACCGGTCATATGGGTGCATGCGGTGTCGTTAGGGGAAGTGGTGGCAGTGGCACCTCTGGTGAAGGCCTTGCATCAGCGGCATCCTGAATTCCGGTATCTCGTCTCGACCGTGACCGAAACCGGCCGTGAGGCGGTTGAACAGCGGCTCGGCGGCATGACCGAACATTGCTATGCTCCACTTGATTTCCCATGGGCGGTGGCTCGGATGGTCGGCCGTGTGAAGCCAGCCCTCTATCTTTTCGTTGAAACGGAACTGTGGCCCAATATTCTGTGGACCTTGCGTGCGCACGGGGTGCCGGCGGTGCTCGTGAATGGACGCTTATCATCTCGATCATTTGGCAGGCAAAACATTTTTGGTATCCGTTCCTTCTGGCGTTCGGTGCTTGCCACGTTAGCACTTTGCCTGATGCAATCTGATCGGGATCGACAGCGGATTGTCACGTTAGGGGCGGAACCAGAACGTGTGCAAGTGACCGGCAATATCAAGTTTGATCAGCCGTTACCTTCTGTTCAGCCTGACGAGTCGCAGCGCCGGAGTCTTGGGCTCAATGAGCACGAGCAGTTGATCCTTGCCGGCAGCACCCATGCAGGAGAAGAAGAACTTCTGGTTGCAGCCTATGGAACAATCGCGAAGTCATTTCCTTCGACGGTGCTCATGCTTGCCCCTCGCCATATCGAGCGAGCTGATCAAGTTGAGAGGATGATTCAAGCGGCTGGATTTGTGGCGCAGCGTAAGAGCCGCCTCCGAGAAACACTCACCGGCCCGCGCGTCATCATTTTGGACACGCGAGGAGAATTGTCCCGTGCGTATCGGGAAGCCGTCGTGGCGTATGTCGGTGGGACGCTGGTTCCCGTCGGAGGGCACAATTTGCTCGAACCTGCCGTGTGGGGGACGCCGGTGATGTTTGGACCCTATACAGACCATTGTGCCGAGATTGCGACACTGTTGTCAGAATCCGGAGGAGGGCGTCGGGTGATGGGAGTGCAGGACCTCGTCGTCTCAATGGAAGAATGGATACGGCAGCCTGACAGACGGAATCAAGATGGGCAGGTGGCGAAACAGGTGGTGTGTGACAACCAAGGTGCTCTCATGCGGAGTGTGGAGCAGATAGAGCGCTGTCTCCATACTGGCCACTTGGACCCCAACCACTCTGTGGCAAAAGAGGTAGGGCCTCTGGTGGTCAAGCCCTGATATGTCATTTTTGTCGCCAGGACAACCGGTCCGTACAGGGCTCTACTGGGTGGCTGGCTTGTACGGTCTCATCGCCCACATTCGGCGATGGTGTTATCGGCATGGTTGGCTGCTCACCACACGATTACCTTGTCCGGTCATTAGCGTAGGAAACCTGACGGTCGGAGGAACAGGAAAGACTCCGTTCGTTATCTTTCTGGCTCAACGATTAATGGCGAAGGGACGGCGAGTCGCGATCTTGAGCCGAGGCTATAAGCGGACGAGTCACGCACCGCATGTGCTGGTATCGGATGGAGTGCATCTCTTGTCCGACTCATCGGAATCGGGGGACGAACCGTTCTTAATGGCTCAGCGCTGTCCCCACACCGTCGTGGCAGTGGGCACAAACCGTGTGGCACTCGGTCGCTGGGTCTTAGAGCAACATCTAGTCGATTGTATGATTTTGGATGATGGGTTTCAGCATCTCGCGCTTCATCGAGACGTGGATTTAGTACTGCTGGATGCCACTGATGCGGTCGGACTCGACGCACTGCTTCCGGCGGGAAGATTGAGAGAGCCGTTGCATGGGTTGGATCGGGCGAGCGCGGTTGTGATCACGCGAGCCGATTCTCGCCACGACGTCGATGCCGTTCGGAGCCGATTGTGCACGATGCCTTGTCTTTCCGACGGTGCCATTGAAGTGGTGTTCCGGCCAGAGTCTTTCATCGCGATCAGGTCGGGAGCGTCACAGTCAATTGAGTGGGGGGAGGGGAAAAAGGCTTGGTTGGTGAGCGGAATCGGAAATAGTCTCTCCTTCCGACGATCGGCTGAATCTGTTGGAATAGAGATCGTGGGCGAAACCATGTTTGAAGATCATCATCGCTACAGTCTTCGTGAGGTTGAGGCGGTTCGTACCAAGGTACAGGGGAGCGGGAGTGACATCATCTTGACGACTGAAAAGGATGGCGGGAAACTGGCGTCCCTGCTCAGGGTCAATGATGCGTGGTGGATGCTCCGTCTTGAAACAGACGTGGTTCGAGGAGAAGATCGGTTGTCCCGCTTGATAGATGAGGCGCTATCGCAAAGCAGCCCATCGGAGCGTCATGCTTAAGGAGCAGCCTCGAAACATTTTGCTGCGGGCGCCGAATTGGATCGGCGATGCCGTCATGTGCGAGCCTGCGCTTCGAGGTCTCAGGTCGCTGTTCCCGGAAGCGGACATCACGATGTTGGCCAAATCAACGGTTGCCGAGCTGTTCCGTGCCGCTCCAGAACTGAATCGGGTACTGGTCTACGAGGACAGGGGGACTCATGCCGGGCTTTCGGGGAAATGGGCGCTCGCGGGCTTGTTGCGGCGTCATGGCTTCGATCTCGCGGTGCTGTTTCAGAACGCTTTTGAGGCCGCGTTTATTGCGTGGCTTGCCGGCATTCCGCAGCGGTATGGGTATGCAACTGATGGACGTGTGTTCTTCCTGACCACGCCTGTTGCTGTGCCTGAACGTAGCCAATCCGTTCATCAAGTCGAGTATTACTGGAATTTACTGAAGCCGTTAGGCCTGTCCGGCAGTGCTCCATTCCCGACCTTGTGCGTGACTGCGGAGGAGAGCCATGCGTTGGATATGAGGCTTGCTGCTCTCGGAAACGGTGCGTCGGATGTCGTGATCGGCATTAATCCTGGATCAACCTATGGCAGCGCGAAGCGATGGTTGCCTGAGCGGTTTGCTGAAGTCGCGAGCAGGCTTGCAGAACAGGTAGAGCGTGATGAGGGCAGGGCGGTAGTCGTGGCTATTCTTGGGGCGAAGGGCGAAGAGTCCTTGGGGGAGGACATCGCCTCTCGAATCAATGGGCCATCGGTGGTGTTGTCCGGCGCCACGACGATTCGCGAATTGATGGCAGCGGTGAAGCGATGTCGTATCCTCGTCACGAATGATACAGGGCCGATGCATATGGCCGCTGCGTGCGGAGTGCCGGTCGTTGCCGTATTCGGTCCGACAGATTCACGTACGACGGCTCCCTATGGTCAGGAGCAGTCGGTTGTTCGAGAGGTGATTGATTGTGCTCCCTGCCTGCTTCGGGAATGCCCCATCGATCACCGGTGCATGACTCGCATTTCGGCGGACCAAGTGTACGAGGTGGCAGTGCAACAAGTGAGCGGGTTAAGGGGTAAGGGTGAGGGGCAAGGGGAGAAAAACTCATCTGCGCCTCACGCCTTACGCCGCACACCTGACAGGGTCTTGGAAGGCTACACCATCTTTCTGGACCGCGATGGTACCCTCAATCCGGACCCTGGGTACATCAAATCCCCGGATCAGTTTGAATTGTTTCCTGGGGTAGCGGAGGCGCTTGCACGATTGAAACTGGCCGGTGCTCGATTGATCCTGATCACGAATCAATCGGGGATCGCGCGGGGACTCCTCTCTCGCCACAATCTTGAGGCCATCCACAAGAAGCTCAGACATTTGCTTGGTCAAGCCGGCGCGACGTTGGACGGGATCTACTTCTGCCCCCATCATCCGGATGACGGGTGTGGGTGTCGAAAGCCAAACCGTGGGATGATTGACCAGGCGATCCAAGAACTGGGGGTGGATCTGGAGCGGTCGTATGTGATCGGCGATCATCTGCGTGATATCGGGTTGGCCAAACGGGTTGGAGCACGGAGTGTTCTAGTAACCACCGGGGTAACCCGGTGGCAAGAGTTGGAAGGTTTGACGGACACTCATTTGATTCCGGACAGCGTTGAAGCCTCCCTGACCGAGGCTGTGGACTGGTTGCTGTCCGACGTGAACCGGGGAGCCTTATCACGGCATGAATAGTACGGGGCAGGGCGAGCGTATTCTCTGCCGAATGTACGGCCCGCCGGCCGAGGCTGGGCTTGTGTTGGCTACACAGCGAGAGTAAGTTGTCTAGGGCTACGATGCCCACGACTCGGAGAGAAATGGCGATGGCCGTGGACCAGGGTACGAAGGATTGTTCCATCCCTTGTAATCTCTGTGGCGGGACCGAGGTTTCGATTCTTTCAACCAGAAGTCGAAGCGGGAACCCGTTACGGACTGTCATCTGCCGAGCCTGTGGGCTCGTATGGTCGGATCCTCGTCCACATGACGCCAGGCAGTTTTATGAAGAACAGTATCGTCTCGCGTATAAGAATACCTACAGCCCGAAACCCAAACATATTGTGCGTGCGGGCAAGGTCGCGCTGTCACGGTTGGGGAAGATCGAGCAGTTGTTGTCGAGTCGGAAAACGGTGCTCGATGTCGGCACCGGGGGTGGAGAGTTTGCCTACTTGCTCCAATCGTTGGGTCATGTTGTCAACGGGATTGAGCCGAATCGAGGGTATGCCGACCATTCGATCCAGCAATATGGGCTGACGGTTCAAGTCGGATTCGTGCAGGACGCGACGTGTGCTCCGGCCTCCTTCGATATCGTGACAATTTGGCATGTCCTTGAACATACGGAAGACCCGGGTCTCATTCTGGCACGCCTCCGCTCCTGGTTAAAGCCGGACGGGGTGCTCGTCGTAGAGGTCCCGAATGTGGAAGCGACCTGCCAGGCGCCTCGCAGTACATTCCACGAAGCCCACCTCTACAATTTCAATGTGGTGTCATTGCGCCGGTTGGCCAAAAAGCAGGGGTTGTACGAAACCTCTCATCTGATCTCCCAGGATGGTGGGAATATCACGATGTTGTTCACCCCTAAGGAGCCCCTGATTGCCGATCCATTCTCCGCCGTGATTCCAGGAAATTGCGAGTGGATCTCAAGAATTGTGCGCCAACATAGTGTCTTGCGGCATCACCTCAGCCCTGCTCCGTATGTGCGTGCGTGGCAACGTCTCTGTCGATCACTCGAAGAGCGACGCGAAACGGCAGCTTTGGGCAGCGGTAAGGCGATACTTGATGGTCTCTATGCTCCCCATGTGCAGGCCCATGTCCTTACGTGTGTATGAAGAGGGGGGAGCTAGGCACGGATGAGCGACCTGCATCGTGATTGAGTATCCCGATGCTGCGCCAGCGGCGTAGGCAGGAAGGTTGTCTGGTGTCATCTGTTACATCTTTCGATGTGTCTTCTTCGGCCCGTTGGGATGCCGCCCGTCTTCTTCTGATCAAGCCGAGTTCACTGGGAGATATCGTCCATACGTTTCCGGTGGTGTCTGCCATCAAGGAGCAGTGGCCCGGGGTGCACCTGACATGGGTGGTGAAGCGCCAGTGGGCTGAGCTCGTTGAACGAGCGGAGGGAGTTGATCGTGTCTGGCCGGTCGACATGACGGTCAGCAATTGGGTGCGGGAGGGTGTGGCGCTTAGAGCTCAGCGGTTTGACCTTGCGCTTGATTTGCAAGGGTTGTTTCGAAGCGGTCTCTTGGCTTGGTTGAGTGGTGCGCCGACACGACTTGGTTTTGCGAACGCACGGGAGGGAAGTCCTTGGTTCTATACCCACCGTGTTCCGGTCACACACCTGAATGTTCACGCAGTCGATCGATATCTTTCCCTATTGGGTGCCTTGGGGGGGAGACCCCCTGAGAGACCGCAGTTTCGGTTCAAGCTCCTGGAAGAGGATAGCGCCACAGTTCGAACGATCTGCCACCGTCAAGGTTTTGCAGTCGATCGGCCATGGATTGCGATGAATATTGGGGCACGGTGGCCGACAAAACGATGGCCGCTGACGGCATTTGCGGCGGTTCTCGATCAACTGCATGCTGCGCAGCTTGGGCCGGTTGTGGTCATAGGAAGTTCGGACGAGCGGCGTTCCACGAATCAGCTCAGGACGCTGACTTCAAGTCCGTTTATCGATTTGTGTGGGGAGCTTCCGTTGAAATATCTCCCGGCACTGCTTTCATCCGCATCCGCCATGGTGACAAACGACTCCGGCCCGATGCATATCGCGTCGGCACTGGGGGTTCCTGTCGTTGCGTTGTTTGGACCGACCAGTGCGATTCGGACCGGACCCTATGGCGATGGCCATCAGATCCTGAGTGGGCCGGTTCCATGTAGCCCCTGTTTCAGCCGTGTCTGCCGACATATTCCAGAATTGGAATGTCTTCACGTAATTACACCGGCTCACGTGGTTGATGCCATTCGTCTGCGGTTGGCGGCTCACGCCCCATGTCAATGAACGTCTTGATCGCTTGTCCTAAAGCGTATCGGCGATGTGCTCCGTTCAGCCGGGTCTGTCGATACGCTCCCGAATTGGAAGGTCTTCACCTCGATAGGCTGACCCCCGTGGGTGATATTATTCGGCCAAGGTTAACGGCTCACGCCCCATGTCAATGAATGTCTTGATCGTTCGCCCAGATGGTATCGGCGATGTGCTTCTCTCGCTCCCCGTGGCAACCCAACTGCGGGAACTCGTACCAGGCGTCAGAGTCGAGTTCTTAACCAGTCCCACCGTGGCGCCGCTGCTTGAGCATCATCCTGATGTGGATGCTGTCCGCACCATTCGTCTGACAGATCCGTTGGCAGAATTGCGTCGTGCTTTTTTACACGGAGTTGAGGTGGCGGTGTTTCTCAAGCCGTTTCGCCGCTTGATGTGGGCGGCCTGGCTGGCACGGGTGCCGATTCGAATCGCGACGGGCTATCGCTGGTATAGTCCCTTGTCGAATCGACGGATCTATGAACATCGCAGTGAGTTTTCCAAACATGAATCAGAGTACAACGTCGAGATGTTGAGAGGCCTGGGATTGAGTCCCCGAAAGGTTCAACCTCCAACTCTGTTCGTCACTGAGCACGAGCGAACTATCGGGACATCGCTGTGGGCGAGTCTGCCCGGTCCACGAGTCGTCGTTCATCCGGGAGGCCTTTCGGCACGACGATGGCGACCGGAGTCTTACCGGGATTTGGCTTTTGAGTTGGCACAAGCCGGTTATGGGGTGATATTGACCGGCAGCGAGTCAGAAAAGAAACAGTTTGAAGCCAGTGCCCCACCACCTACACCGATCCCAACCCAGATCATGAATTGCATGGGGCAATTGTCGCTTCGCCAGCTCATGGCTGTGATCGCGAACGCCCATGTGGTCGTTTCTGGAGCCACAGGGCCGGCCCACATGGCGGCAGCGCTGGGCATCCCCACGGTCAGCCTGTTTGATCCTCGCCGGAACAATTTGCCGGTGAGATGGAAGCCACTAGGAACGGGAGTCGTGCTCCGCCCAGATGTTCCTACCTGTGACAAATGTATCGGTGATGCCTGTTCATATTGGGATTGCCTCGACCATTTCACGGTCGACAAAGTGGCAGCCGCCGTTAGGCAGGTGATCGCTACCCCTTCAGCTCTCGTCATACACCACATCTAACATTGAGTGTTAGCAGGATATACGATGGGCTCGCGCTATTGGCCTTGACTCCATCTCACGTATATGTTCATATCCTGAACGTATCGGTGGAGACCTCACAACTCCATGAATCTGCAAGGCCAACGAGATCTGCTCTTGCTGACTGAGGTGGAGCGAGATGGCGGGGTGACACAGCGATCCCTTGCGGCCAAGCTCGGGGTGGCCTTGGGGCTTGCCAATCTGTACCTGAAGCGATTGGTCCGAAACGGGTATATCGCCATTACCACGATCCCCTCCCGCCGTATTCGCTACGTATTGACGCCGGAAGGGTCTGCTGAGAAGTCGAGGCTGACGTCCCTTCGCCTGGAGTATGCGCTATCTCATTATCGCGAGCTACGTGCTCGACTCCGGGAAGCCCTGTCTCAGATGGCTCGGAATGGAATGAACCGAGTCGTCATTTATGGAACCAGTGAACTTGCGGAGATGACCTATTTGTCGCTCCGTGAGATGCAGATGACATTGGTGGGATTTGTGGATGATGGACGGCAGGAATCGTTTCTGTCGTATCCCGTGCGGTCGTTGGACGTATTGCGGGAATGGCAGTTTGATGCGGTGCTGCTGGCAAACTTCGATCAGCAGACTGGGGTCCGTACCAAACTGGAGCATCATCAGGTTCCAGACAGCAAGATTATTGCGCTGACATTGTTGGTGTAAGCGCGCAAGACACCGGTTTTTTATTCACTGTAAGTGAGAGGGCGAAGCTATATCAAAAAGGTCTTTCTGGTTGGAGATGCCTTTCGTGTCTTTCTTATGAGGACAGGTCATGTATCTCAGGTAGAACAGGTATACAGACACACGAGATAAATCGGATGGAACAGACAGACAATCTCAGCTGGTATGCCCTGAGAACGAAGTCTCGCCACGAGAAGTTGGTGCGAGATCAATTGGATAAGCAGGGAATTGAGCCGCTGCTTCCGACGGTCAAACGGCTGAGCCAGTGGAAGGATAGGAAAAAAGAGATCGAGGTTCCGTTGTTTTCCGGCTATTGCTTTGTGCGGTTCGGTCAGCACGAAAAGACGCCGGTACAAAAGACGATCGGCGTCGTTGAAATTGTCGGGAGTGGAAGTCGGCCTGAACCGATTCCAGAGCCTGAGATCGACGCATTGCGCCGTCTCATGATAAGCGTCCTTCCTTATGATCCTCATCCCTATCTACACGAAGGGATGAAGGTGGAAGTGGTTCGTGGTCCACTGCAGGGAATTCATGGGATTCTCTTACGGAAAGAGAAGCGACATCGGTTAGTGATCGGAGTACATCTGATCCAACAAGCGGCAGCGGTCGAAATCGATGTCAATGATGTGGTGGGAGTATAAGCGGTCTGGAATTGGACATGAGCCACATTCCCCATTCATACAGTGCCAATGCCGAAGGTTGTTCGAAACTTCCTGCGAACTCGAACGAATTGCTCCGGAGCGTGGGCTTGGGGGAGTCGATATGAATGCGTTCGAGATTTTTTCCATGTACGGGAGCACCGTCGTGGAAGGGATGAACGTGCGCGCGGGAGTTGGAGTGGTCGTTCGCGGACACGGTGACACCATACTTCTGGAAAAGCGTCGTGATTGTGGTTGGTGGGGATTGCCCGGAGGGAGAGTGGAGCCAGGGGAGTCACTTGTTGAGGCGGCCGTACGGGAAGTGCATGAAGAGACAGGCCTCACCGTGGAAGTGACGCATCTCGTTGGTGTGTATTCAAACCCAGAAGGTCGTATCGTCACGTATCCGGATAATGGTGATGTTGTTCAACTCATCGATATAGTTGTTGGCGCGCGAATACTATCTGGTCAAGTTACCTGTAGTCAGGAGAGTGAAGAAGTCCGCTTTTTTTCTCCATCTCAATTGCCAGAACAGATTGTGCCTCCCGCTCGCCAACCACTTGGGGATGCGTTGGAAGGCCGATGCGGAGTCCTAAAATAGGATCGATTCGTGATAACACCATTCCGTGACATTATCGTTCTTAGTCTGGGAAGAAGCCTCCAAGTTCTCGCAGGACTTCTTACCATCAAGACCGCAACAACGGTGTTAACCCCAGGCGAAGTGGGAAGTATGAACCAGCTGATGAGCCTTGCCATCATAGGCACATCGGCCTTATTGATGCCGATGACAGCATATATTGGCCGTGGATGCCTGGAGTGGATGGACGCTGGCGTCCTCAGTCGACGGCTGAGCTACTACCTAATGATTATCGTGGCTGTTGCCCTGGGATGCGGTTCGACTGTCTGGGCGATTCAAACTCAGCTGAAAATAGTTTCCGGAATGGCTCCCGCTTGGGCTGCCGGTCTCGTCGCACTATATACCATTGGTTTTGCACTTCACACGATGGGGAGCTCCGGGCTGAACCTCATTGGCCATCGATTTCTCTATATCTTGTTCATGAATGTTGCGGCATGGGGAGGGTTGCTGCTGGCAATTTGGTGGTCAAAGCAGGAAGCAAGTCCTGAGATATGGTTGCTAGGAACCTTTTGCGGGTTCCTGCTTTCGTCAGTTTCCTATGTGATTCTAGACTGGTATGCGAGGGCGACGGTTCCAGTGAACACATCTTTCACGGTGGCGGTACTCCCCTTCAATTGGCAAACAGTGGTCCTGTTTGTGGGACCACAGGCAATCGCGTTTCTATTCTTCTGGATTCAGACACAAAGCTATCGGTTTGTGCTTAGCTGGGTGGCTGACATTACTACGGTCGGGTTGTTTGCAGCAGGATACATGATCTGCTCTGTACCCATGCAGACATTTGAAAGCCTATTTAATGAGTTTTACAGCCCGACGTTGTTTCGCGCGCTCAAGGGCCAAGACAGGGAAGGGATGGCTCGGGCATGGAACGATTATGCTGCGGCCTATATCCCTGCCATCATACTATTTGGTGCATTCTTGATTGGGAATGCAACATTTATGGTGAAACTCCTTTTGGGAGAACAGTTTCAAGCAATCGCGTCAATCCTCGTATGGCCTGCATTGACCGAGACATTTCGGGCGATTTCCTCGACGCTCCACCATCTCGGATTGGCGAAGGTCGACATGACGGTCAATATCGTGCCCCTAGCACTCGGTGCGTTTGTCGCGCCTGCGCTCGTATACGTTCTTGCTCCCACTGAACCCCTGATGGGGACGGCATTGGCACTTTTAGTTGCTGCGATAGTTGCATTCGCCGCAGTTATCCCCATCAGTTATCGAGCCTTGCCGATCGAGTGGCCGGTTCGGAGAATCATATATGCGGCGGCATTAGCCGTTCCCTTATGGGTTTTAGGGCGCGCCATGGGTGTGGGGTTCGGTGAACTATCCGAAAGCAAAGCGGTGATCGCACTGGTTATCTCCGGGGCTGCCATGGTGTTCCTGCAGTATGTCATGGCAAAGGAATGGATTCGCCGGATTCGCCCAGCTATACAGAGCGCCTATGGAGGCACTCAGACTTGTTCCGAGTAGCGGACGGGATCGCAACGGTGAAGCCTTCAGGCCACTGATGCCGAAGGTTGCTTCTCAGGAATCGCATGCCGAGATGGTCAATCAGTTGTGGTTACGGAATTAGTTGGAAAATCTGAGTCTGTTAAAGCGATCATGCACGCCAAGGTTAGAGTGGATCTACAAGACGTCACTGATCCAGTGATCTCGATTGTGACTCCGTCACTCAATCATGGTCGCTTTTTGCGGCAAACGATCGAAAGCGTCGCGGCGCAGACCTTTCGAAGCTTTGAGCACATCGTTGTCGACGGGGGGTCTACGGATGATACTGTGAAGATTCTCAGCGAATTTCCCCATATCCGATGGGTATCTGAACGAGAGGAACACATTGTAGAGGCGTATGCAAAGGGCTTTGCCATGGCGCGAGGGCGGTACATCATTCAATGTTGCGTCTCCGATGGATTTCTCGATCCGAACTGGTTCAGAAAATGCGTGGAGATTCTTGAAAAGGATGATGAGGTATCGCTCGTATGGGGGTTTGCTCAAACCATGTCGGAGGACGGGGATTTATTGAATGTCTGCTTTCAGGATTTTTTTACGGACCCGCCTCCCCAGAAGCAAGACTTCCTGGCCTATTGGCTTGTAAGCGGATTTCCATTACCTGAAGGCAATTATTGTGTAAGAAACGAGGTGCTGAGATCGTGGTTTCCGGATGCACGGTCGACCGATTGGTTTCGAACCTGCCCCCATCTGGGGTTTATGTACCGATTTTTTACGCAAGGGTACAGCCCATACTTTATTCCGGTGGTGGCGAATTTCGGTCGCTTCCACCACGATCAGCGCAGCCGGCGCTTGAGCCACGTCGAGAAGCCTGCGGAAACCGCTTACAGCAAGGCTGTAAAAGAGTACTGTGGTAGTGTCTTGCGCGGAAGAACGGCTCATCACTTTCGTAACGGCACGTCGCAGGTGATCGGGCAGATTCAGTCGCATCAACTTCACGCATTGCGGAGGAAAATGTGGCGACATCGCTTGCTTCGGTCTCCTCTGCTCCGTCTCGACCCCTATACGCTCGTGACAAAACTCAAAGGGCGCATGTTTCCTTGATACCGCTAAGGAGGAATGCTCCCAAAATTTTGAGATATATGGACTCCGTTTATGTTTTCATGTTTGCAGTCGCGGGATCAGCCTGGCATGATAAGAAAACCATCTTGGCGAGAAATATTTTGACGAAAGTTGAGGGGTGCGAACAGTAGCAATGGCAACGTCACACCTGCCGTGCAAAAGATTGGATGTGCTTTTTGTTAACGCCGATTCTTCCTTGCAGGCCTATCAAGGACTAGCGAAGACCTATTCGGCGATTGAGCCCCCTACATGGGCGTTGTTGTTGGCCCAGTCATGTCGGGCCAAGAATTTTGGCGCGGCGATTTTAGATTGTGACGCAGAGAAGCTGTCATTACCTGAGTCGGTGAGTCGGATTCAGGATGCGAATCCGCGCCTGGTGGTGTTTGTCGTCTATGGGCAAAACCCCAATTCGGGGACGACCGGAATGATCGGTGCCAGCGCCCTCGCGAAGGAGGTCAAGCAACAGCATCCACATTTCCCGATCTGTTTCGTGGGATCTCATACTAGCGCGTTGCCCACGGAAGTCCTGCAACTTCCGTTCGTCGACATCGTGCTCCTGAATGAGGGAGTGTATGCACTGCATAATCTTTTGCAGACAGATCTCTGTTCCGGGCTGCAAGCCGTGAAGGGCATCGGATACAAAATCATCGAGTCCGATGGAAAGAGTCGCCCGATCCTGAATGAGCCGCAATCGGTGGTTCCACAAGATCGTATGGATGTCGACATGCCTGGCTATGCATGGGATCTCCTGCCGTACCGATCCCGACCGCTTGACTTATATCGGGCGCACTTTTGGCATGCCGAGTTCGACCATGAGAAACGTACTCCCTTTGCGGCCATCTATACATCGCTCGGATGCACGTTTGCCTGTGATTTTTGCATGATCAACATTGTCAACCGGGTGGATAACAGCAATGGGGTTGATGCATCCCATTCGCGCGGGATGCGGTTTTGGAGCGCGAAGTTGATCACGGCTGAGCTCGAAAAGCTCGCAAAGCTGGGGGTGCAGACCATCCGGATCAGCGACGAAATGTTCTTCTTGAATCGGAAGTACTACGAGCCTCTCTTACGGGACATCATCGAACGAGATTTGCGATTGAGGATGTGGGC
This sequence comes from uncultured Nitrospira sp., assembly GCA_902500805.1. Classification (GTDB taxonomy): domain Bacteria; phylum Nitrospirota; class Nitrospiria; order Nitrospirales; family Nitrospiraceae; genus Nitrospira_D. The sequence goes on from CABVSA010000002.1 coordinate 36,854, forward strand.
CTACGCGCGAGTCGATACCGTACGACATGAGTATGTCAATTTGTTTAGACAGGCCGGTATCAATTGGTTGGCGCTTGGGATAGAAGCCGGTAACCAAACCGTGAGGCAGGAGGTTTCGAAGGGCTCTTTCCAGGAGGTCAACATCCGAGCCGTCTGCGATAAGGTACGGGCCGAGGGAATGAATATCATCAGTAACTACATTTTCGGATTCCCTGACGATACGTTGGCGACGATGAGGGAAACCCTGAATTTAGCGCTTGAGCTAAATACCGAGATGGCGAATATGTATCCCTGTCAGGCCTTGCCGGGAAGTCCGATGCATCATCTGGCCAAGCAGCAGGGCTGGAAATTGCCGGATAACTATAGCGGGTATGCGTTCTTGTCCTACGACAGTCAGCCGCTTCCCACCAAGCACGTCACGGCAGCGGACGTGTTGCGGTTTCGTGATGACGCGTGGCAGCAATACTTTTCGAGCGCAGCATATCTCACGCTGGTTGAGACGAAGTTCGGTCAGAAGGAACGGGCAAATGTTGAAGCCATGGCCAAGGTGCCGTTGCGCCGGAAACTGCTCGGAGATTGACGTGACCACGATTCTTATGGCGGAGCGGGTGAGGCGCGAGGGATGATCATTACGCGAACTCCGTTCCGCATTTCATTTTTTGGCGGCGGGACCGACTATCCGGCTTGGTATCAGGATCACGGCGGAGTAGTATTGGCGACCTCGATTGATAAATATTGCCATATCAGTTGCCGGTACCTCCCACCTTTTTTCGAGCACAAGCACCGTATCGTCTATTCAATCATCGAGAATGTGCGCCGAGTTGAGGAGATCAAGCACCCGGCTGTCCGTGCCATTCTTGCATGGGCGGGGTGCGATGATCGGGGGCTTGAGATTCACCACGACGGAGATCTGCCGGCACGATCGGGGCTCGGTTCTAGTTCGTCGTTTACGGTTGGCTTGATTCATGCGTTAGCGGCTTTGCGGGGCAGATACATTCCAAAAGACGAGCTCGCTGCCCAAGCGATCAATATGGAGCAGGACATCATCAAGGAGAATGTCGGATCGCAGGATCAGATCTCAGCTGCATTCGGAGGATTCAATCGAATTGATTTCAAGCGTAACGATACCTTTCAGGTCTCACCTATCATCCTGGCAAAGGACCGATTGCATGAGTTTCAATCGCATCTGATGCTGTGTTTTACGGGATTCTCACGGATCGCATCTGAGGTCGCCAAATCAAAGATTGAGAACTTCAAGAGCCGGGAGGCAGAGCTCCATCGCATGAAGGAGATGGTCGATGAAGCGATCATGATTCTTCAGAACCCCAGGACCTCGATCGACGAAGTTGGCCGATTGCTTCACGAGAGCTGGCTCTGTAAACGCAGTCTTTCCGACAGGGTCTCGACGCCGGAAATTGATCAGTTGTACGAAGAGGCGGTACGCGTCGGCGCGCTAGGCGGGAAGATTCTCGGAGCAGGCGGCGGAGGTTTTCTGCTGTTGTTTGTGAAGCCGGAGTTGCAATCAAAAGTTCAAGAGCGACTGAAGCATTTGGTGCATGTGCCGTTCCGGTTTGAGAATTCAGGGAGTCGCGTGGTCTTGTACCAACCGAACGGGCTTTCTTGAAATGGGGATGAAGCGGGATGCCGTCATCTATGTCGCGGGACATGCTGGTCTTATCGGCTCAGCGCTTGTTCGTCGCTTGGAGCGGGATGGGTATCGATCTCCCATCACGAGACGGCGGAACGAGTTAGACCTGCAGGATACCAGGGCGGTCAATGAATTTTTCGAGGAGGTTCATCCGGAGTATGTGATGCTTGCCGCAGGGCGAGTCGGCGGGATCATGGAAAATCAGTCATTTCCCGCTGACTTCATGGACGAGAATGTCGCCATTCAACTGAATGTGCTGAAGGCGGCCCGGAAAACTGGGGTGCGGAGGCTCATTCTGTTCGGCTCCTCCTGCATGTATCCCAGGGAATGTTCTCAGCCGATGGCCGAAACTGCGCTCTTGTCCGGCAATCCTGAACCGACCAGTTTGCCCTATGCCGTTTCCAAGCTCCTCGGAACGTACATGTGTCTTGCGTATAACAAACAAGACCATGATGTTCGATTTATCCCGGTGATTCCGAACAGCGCCTATGGGCCTCATGACAATTTTGATCCGAAGTCAGCCCATGTTTTATCAGCCCTTCTGGCGCGCTTTCATGAGGCAAAATTGACCGGCGCTGAATCGGTTGGCTTGTGGGGCAGCGGCTCGCCCAGACGGGAGTTCGTTCACGCCGATGATATCGCAGATGCCTGTGTCCATCTCTTAGCGGAGGAAGATCTTACGGTCGAATTCCCCATCAACATTGGGATTGGGCAGGATGTCTCGATCAAAGAGTTGGCAGAGTTGATAGCCGGTGTTGTGGGTTACCGGGGGGAACTGAATTGGGATTCGACTAAACCCGATGGTGCTCCTCGAAAACTCCTTGATAGTGCTCGGATCAGGTCCTTAGGCTGGAAGCCCTCCATCGGGCTTCGTGAGGGACTCACGGAGACGTACCGATGGTATGGGGAGCATCTCAAAGCCGTGCGTGCTCCGATGCATGTGGAACAGCGGTAGTCGGACTGGCACCGTGATGTTGCGATTGATCTGAGTGGGGTGATTGGGTTTCAGGCAATAGCTGCCTCGCTTCATGCGTGTGGCATACGAAGGAATAGGACGATGACAAAAGAAGAGTTGATTGAATTTGAAGAAGAAATCGCCACGTTATTCAACGCGGGGAAAATTCGTGCCCCCATTCATCTGTATTATGGGAATGAAGAGGCGATCATCCAAGTCTTCCGCGCCATTCGGGCTCAGGACTGGGTGTTCTGTTCATGGCGGTCACATTATCAGTGCCTGCTCAAGGGCGTTCCCAAGAATCGGGTCCGTGATGAGATTCTGGCCGGACGGTCGATCTCCCTGTGTTTTCCTGAGCAACGTGTTTTCTCTTCTGCCATCGTCGGCGGGGTCTTGCCGATCGCCGTCGGGGCGGCCATGTCGATCAAACAGCGTGGGGAGGATGCCATGGTCTACTGCTTCATGGGAGATATGACGGCTGAGACGGGTATTGCGCATGAATCAATCAAATACAGCCGAAACCACCGGTTGCCGATCCGCTTTATCATCGAGGACAACGCAAAATCGGTCTGTACCGATACCAGGGAGACGTGGAATCAGCCTCGACTGACTTATGAAGAAGTCAATGATGAGTACATCAGCTACTACCGCTACGAAACGAAGTATCCGCATGCCGGTGCCGGCGTGCGGGTCCAGTTTTAAGGTGACCTATGAAATATTTTGATGAGCTGAAGCGGTCGATGAATTTCTTGGCACAAGATCCACGGACGGTGTTTCTGGGCCAGGCGGTGGCCGTTCCGGGAACAGGCATGAGCAACACGCTCAAGGAGGTGCCTGCCCATCGATTGATCGAGCTGCCGGTGGCCGAGGAAATGCAAATGGGGATGACGACGGGTCTTGCACTCACCGGACTCATACCCGTCAGTGTTTTCCCGAGATGGAATTTTCTGATCTTGGCGATCAACCAGTTGGTCAATCACCTGGACAAGATTCACCTGATGTCCAACGGAGGATACAAGACGAAGGCCATTATCCGGACGGGAATCGGATCTCAGCGTCCGCTCCATCCGCAGCATCAGCATGTCGGAGACTTTACGGAGGCGATCCGCATGATGTGCAGCACGGTAGAAATCATTCGTTTGGAAGAACCCAAAGATGTCTTCCCGGCCTATGAGTGGGCGTTGCAGCGTGAGGATGGACACAGCACGATCATTGTTGAGTACGGAGACTATTACAACGAGAAATAACAGGGCAGTGAAACAACCAGCCGGATTCGTTCTCGTAGTACTAGTCAGCACCTAAAATCTTAGCAGGGCGGCATTCTTGAGCCGTCTAAATTGTCCGACCACAACTTGGAGCGGCGAAATTGGATCGATGGCTCCCATGAATGTGAATAGGTCGTTATGAAATATCCTCTCATGCGGAACAACATTCTCCGTGAAGATTTGGATGCAGTGATTGAGCATCTCAAACAGGACGATCCGATCCTGACGCATGGCCAGAATGTGCGGGATTTTGAGGCTGAATGGTCCGCGTGGTTGGGCGTGAAACACAGTGTGTTCGTCAATTCCGGAGCGTCCGCGAATCTCCTGACGATGGCGATTCTAAAAGTCCGCTATCCCGAGGGCGGCGAAGTGATCGTTCCACCATTGGCGTGGATCTCCGATATCGCTTCAGTATTGCAGAATGGATTCACTCCAGTCTTCGTCGACATCGATCCTAGAACCCTAGGGATGGATCCCAAGAGGATTTGCGCGGCCATCACAGACCGAACCCGCGCGGTATTCTTGACCCATGTGCAAGGGTTCGATGCATTGGACGATGCGCTGTTGACTGAGTTGCAACAGCGAAGGGTTCCACTAATCGAAGACGTCTGTGAATCTCATGGGGCTACGCATCAAGGCCGGAAGTTGGGAGGTTTCGGCTGGATATCGAATTTCTCCTTCTACTACGCGCATCACATGAGTACGATCGAGGGAGGGATGGTTTGCACGAATGACCAGGAGGTGTATCAGCAGGTGCGCATGTTGCGCTCGCACGGGATGGTTCGAGAGGCCAATGATCCGGCTGTGCTTGCGGCGTACCGGTCAACGTATCCGGAATTGAACCCCGATTTCATTTTTGCATTTCCCGCCTATAACACACGCAACACGGAAATCGGCGGCATCCTGGGCCGAAGCCAGCTCAGGCGTCTGGATCGTAATGTGAAACGACGGACAGACAACCTGTTGCGGTTTATGAAACAACTTGATGCAAGCAAGTACCGTACTGATTTCAAGGTTGAAGGGTCCAGTAATTATGCTTTCAATCTTATCTTGAAACGTCCGGACAAGGTCTTGGTTGAGCGTGTGATGAAGGTGATGCGTGAGGCCGGGGTCGAGTTCCGACGAGGGAGCGCGGGTGGTGGTAATCAGATTCGCCAGCCGTATCTGAAAGGCGTTGTTCCCAAGGATCACCATCTGGGGTTCCCCGAAACCGAACATATCCACTTTTATGGTTTCTACATCGGCAACTATCCGGATTTGCGTGATGAAGAGATCGATGAGCTGTGCCAAATTCTGAACTCCGCATGAGAGTGCCATGCCTTCGGCTGTGATTCTTGCCGGCGGGCTCGGGACCAGGTTGCGCAGCGCCGTGCCGGACCTTCCCAAGCCCATGGCCCCGATCAACGGCCGTCCCTTTCTTGAACATCAGCTCGATTATTGGATCAACCAGGGGGTCAGCCGGTTTGTGTTGTCCGTAGGATACCGGCATGAAGCTATTACCGGTCATTTCGGGGCTCACTATAAAGGTGTTGAGATCGAGTATGCTATTGAGGATCAACCGTTAGGAACCGGTGGTGGGTTGTTACTTGCTGTGGAGAAACTCGATCAGGATAAGCCGTTCTTGCTCTTGAACGGAGATACGTACTTCGAGGCGGACTGGAATGCATTGGATGTCTTTGCCGTGGAGCATGAGGCGGACTGGTGTTTTTCATTGTTCGAGACGAGCGAGAGGGGACGGTATATGGGCATCGAGATGTCCGCTCAGGGACGGATCACCTTGTTGAAGTCCGGGGTTGAGCAGGGGCCTCGTCTTGCCAATGGGGGAGTGTATTGGGTACATCCGCGTGCGTTGTCCGGGACTTGGAGGCTGGGTGAAAAATTATCGTTGGAAGACGATTTGTTTCCTCACGCACTCACGGCCGGACGTCGGTTATGTGGGATAGAGTTTGGTGGGACCTTTATCGATATTGGGGTCCCTGATGACTATCATCGAGCCTCAAGCTTGTTGGTAGGTTAGTGCTGGCATGAGCGATCAATCAACGGAGAGGACACGACGATGAGCTATAACATTCTTGTGACCGGTGGCGCAGGCTATCTCGGCTCTACTTTGGTGCCGGATCTCCTTCAACAAGGCCACAATGTCACGGTGCTGGATAACTTTATGTACAAGCAGGCCAGCCTGAATCATGTATGTCATCATCCCAAGTTTTCAGTCGTGAAAGGTGATATCCGTATCGAAAGCGTGATGGCTCCGTTGATCAAGAAGGCCGACGTTGTGATTCCATTAGCCGCGCTGGTGGGAGCTCCGATGTGCAGCCAGGACCCGGTGGGCGCAACTACCGTCAATCATGACGCCATACTGTTGATGTTGAAACTGTTGTCGAAGCAGCAGATGGTTCTGATGCCTACTACCAACAGTGCCTACGGTACTGGGGATCAGAACAATTTTTGCACGGAAGAATCTCCATTGAATCCTATTTCTCTCTACGCCAAGGAGAAGGTCGGCATTGAAAAGGAGCTGATGCAGCGGGAGAACGCCATCAGTTTTCGTCTGGCGACCGTATTTGGGATGTCGCCGCGCATGCGGATCGATTTGTTGGTAAACGATTTTACCTATCGGGCTGTGTACGATCGCTTTGTGGTGTTGTTTGAGAGTTCCTTTAAGCGAAACTATGTGCATGTGCGTGATATTTCACGCGTCTTTCAGCACGGCATTGAACATTTCGGCAAGATGAAAGGTCAGATCTACAATGTCGGTCTGTCTGATGCCAATGTGTCGAAAAGAGAGTTGTGCGAGCATATCCAGAAACAGGTTCCAGACTTCGTGTTCGTCGATGCTCCGGTCGGTAAGGATCCGGATCAGCGAAACTACATTGTTTCTAACGCCAAAATCGAATCGACCGGATTTAAGCCGCTCTACTCACTTGATATAGGGATCAGCGACTTGATTAAGGGATACGCAATGATCAAGAACACGCGCTATGGGAATGTGTGAAAATATAGTTCCTCAACATAACTAATAGTTATGATGCCCTCAGGCATGAGCGCTCCATCTAAGGTCAATCCGAATATTATTCGACATCCTGTGCTGGTTACACGGGCTCATCGAGAAGCGAAACATGGGCATAGAGGTGTGATTGTATGGCTGACAGGATTGTCAGGGTCCGGTAAATCAACGCTGGCATATTCGGTCGAAAATGTACTTCATGCGAACGGCTGTCAGACTGTAGTACTGGATGGAGACCATGTCCGCCACGGTTTGTGCCGCGATCTTGGATTTTCTCCGGAAGACCGACGGGAAAACATTCGCCGCGTCGGCGAGGTGGCTAAATTATTCATGGAGACCGGGGTTATTGTACTAACAGCATTTATTTCGCCATACCGTGCTGATCGTGAAGACGTACGCAAGTTGGTCGGGGCCGAAGACTTCATTGAAGTGTATTGTGACGCGCCCCTCGAAGTATGCGAATCTCGTGACCCCAAGGGGCACTATAAGAAGGCCCGTCTGGGCCAGATTATGGAATTTACCGGTGTCTCATCCCCGTATGAAGTCCCCAAGAATGCAGAGATGGTTGTAAATAGCGGTACTTTGTCGGTAGGCGAGTGTGTGCGACAGATTATTGAAAAGATATCAAAGTGTGGCGTTTTCAAGGTTTCACTGAATTTAAGATGATGTGTAAGGGGGGCAGCCTGCTTCCCAATCATGAATAGAAACTCTCCGGCTAGGTAGACTTCTTTGATAGTCTGGTCAAATCGCGCAACCTCGAATATCTGGTAGGGCAAAGGTTGCGCTGGCAGCAAGAAACATAATAGTGCTTACTCTAAGGCTGTTTCTAAACCTGTATCGCCATCGGACAATGATCTTTGCTCTAGCAGCACGGGATTTGCGAAGCCGATACGTAGGGACTTTAGGTGGAATTCTTTGGACGGTTGCGCATCCAGTGGCCGTGATAGCCGTCTTTTATTTCGTGTTCACCATTGGGTTCAAATCGCATGGGCCAGATGGAGCTCCGTTCCTGCTTTGGTTTATGTGCGGAATAGTGCCATGGTTTTTTTTTAATGAAACACTATCGGCAGCGAGTGACTCGGTAACTCGGCATACCCACTTTATAAAAAAAATCGTCTTTCCATCAGAGGTTCTTCCGGTGGTGAGCATTTTGGTAGGGTTGGTCCCGCACACTGTTTTTCTGTTCATTGTGGCCGGTTTGCTTGCCTGGTTTGAGGTGCCATTTGTTGTCGGCCGCTTGCTTGTACTGTACTTCTTCTTTTGCAGTTGCGTACTGGTTCTTGGTCTCGGCTGGTTGCTCTCTGCGATACAGGTGTTCTATCGCGATATCTCGCATGGGCTGTCAATCATTCTCAATTTGTGGTTTTGGGCGACGCCTATTGTGTGGCCACCGGAAAATGTGCCTGAGGCATATCGTGAGTTACTGTACTACAATCCTATCTATTATATTGTGGATGGCTACCGGGGTCTTCTTGTTTTTCACACGCTAGCATGGCCGAATCTCCTGCAGACAATCTATTTTTGGGGCATGACAGGAGTGACTCTTCTAGTCGGTGCCTATGTATTCAGTCAGCTCAAACCTGAGTTTCCAGACGTTATATAGTCGATCGCATGCCTCCGGAAACCGTAATTTCCGTTCGAAATGTAACAAAAAAGTTCAAGCTGTTCTCGTCAGCCAAAGAACGGCTTATCGAAGCGTTGCATCCATTTGGACGACGCCTTCACCATGAGTTCTGGGCACTGCGAGAGGTTTCCTTCGATGTCCATCGGGGGCAAGTTGTCGGCATTATGGGACGGAACGGGTCAGGAAAGTCGACGCTTTTGCAGATAATCTGTTCTGTTATGCAACCGACTATAGGGCAAGTCCAAGTCAATGGTCGTATTTCTGCTCTGCTGGAGCTTGGAGCAGGATTCAATCCTGAATTTTCAGGCCGGGATAACGTGCTCCTTAATGGCGCGATCTTGGGGCTCTCGCGTAAGGAGATGCTCGATAGAGTTCCGGACATAGAAGCCTTCGCTGATATAGGAAAGTTTTTTGATCAGCCAATGAAGATCTACTCCTCTGGGATGTTTGCGCGGGTTGCCTTTGCCAGCGCGATTCACGTGAATCCGGAAGTTCTTGTCGTGGATGAAATCCTCGGCGTGGGTGACGCCAAATTTCAGGAAAAGTGTTACAACCGGATCCGATCCATGTGTGAGAAGGGCGTATGCATTCTTTTTGTCAGCCACAGCACCGAGGCCATCCAACGCAACTGCGATGTGGCGCTGCTGCTCGATAACGGGCAGATTGTTGCCCATAACTCTGTAGATGCGGTCATTGCAGCTTATCATGATCTGCTTTATGGATCTGGCCACATGGGTAAGTGTGATCGGAGTACGCTGGAGACGGAGCAGAAGGGCACGGTCGATGTCCCTAACAGAAGTCAAGGTCACCGAATTGAATTGCAGGAATTTGTAGAAGGACGTGAAAGCCCTGTCTATACGAAGTTTCAGTATTACAATTCGCATGAACGGCGCTTTGGAAGTCGTGAGGCCGAGATTGTGGATTTTCTTGTTACCGCTAATGAACAAATAGATTTTGACGTTCTGTCAGGCAATGAGGAGATAGGACTTTACATTAAGGTTCGTTTCTCGAGGGATGTTGATCAACCTGAGATTGGCTGGGCTATCGCGAGTCCGGAGGGAATTGTGATAGCGGGGTCAAATACGGCAATGAGCCAAATCATTCTCCCTCAAGCGCGGGGTGGTGAAACCTGGGTATATCTCATTTCGGTTCAACCTGTTCTTTGTGGAGGAAATTATTTTCTCAATTTTGGCGTTGGTGAGATTGTCAATGGAACGTGGTCCTTCTTGGACAATAGGAGGGCAGCGGTTCATCTGTCTGTAGCCGATACGAGCACGGTGATGGGGTTTTTCAAGCCTCCCTTCACATATAAAGTCATATCGGAGCCATATCATCGTGGATAATCATGCAAATGCATCCAGATTTTTGGTTGTCGGGCCTCCACGAGGTGGATTCACCTTACTTCTGTCAGTGTTGTCGCTCCTCAATCGTGATCGTGGCAACGCCAAGCCTCACGCCCAAGAAATTGCAGATCCGTACATCGCCATCGCTGGAGAATATTTAGATGCTGCAATACGAGACTGGTTTTGCACACAGGTCGGTGAGGAGAGGCTGTTCTTTAATAAGGAATTCTCCATCCTCGTGGGTGGGCCGAAATGGATTTGTACAGAAGACAAAGATACCGTCTGCGTTCGCAAGTACCTCGGCGTCAAGAGGTCGGGGGATTTCACCTTTCTGCTGTATTTGCCTCGATGGGTATTGGCTTTCGACGAAATTATTCACTCGCACAGCCATCCGGCGCTCTGGTTGGCAATGTCCGACTATTCGCAGTTCAAGAAGTTTGCTTCGATCCGCAATCCCATCGACATCATTCATTCCTCCGTTTTCTCCATCAATGCATTGGCTAGTGAGTTCATCCAGCGTGAATTGAGGATGGACGAACACCAAATTCGACGCGAGCTTGCGTTGAACAAGCTCACCAACCCTGAGTTTATTTCAGGCTTGATCGTCTTTCTTAAGAAATATCTTGATGAATTTATCACCGTGGTCGATCGATTTGATTATGTAATGCGCTGGGAAGATCTGATCCAGCACCCAAGTGAGGAAATCGGGCGCATTGCACAGGCGACCGGTGAGCCTGCCAGCGCGGCATATGCTAGCCGCGTCTGGAGCGAGTTGGATCATAGGAACTTGACCCGCTATCACAGGCATAGTTTTCGCCGTGGGTTGTTGTACGATTGGCAGTTCAATATTACCAATACCCACCTCAAATTATTTGAAGAGGCCGGTTTTGGAGAGTATCTGCAACGATTTGGCTACGATCCGATTGTTTATTTTAAAGAGAGTGATTATACCGCTGACCAGGTGTTGATCGAGGAGCATATTCGTCGGGGGCAGCCGTATGTAGAGAGTCTTGATGACGACTTGATAACTTTCGCATTTAATAAGACCAACTTTACGCCGTCACCTCGATTTATATTCAAGCACTATCCTCGTCAAGGCGCTATCGAGATTGAGAAGTCTACCATGCGAGATGAAGTTCTCGAGGTGGGATTCATGGCGCGTATGGCGCCTGTATCAGAAGTTGTTTTCCGCTACCTTTTGGAATTACGGAAGGTTGCTGAAGAGGCGGCAGCCGGTAATGATGAGCCTCTCGCTAATTTGCGGGTGCGGTACACCAGAGTGTTCTCTGAATGGCTTGGCGATCGTTCTGCATCCATGTTTTCTGCATTAGAACAGCCTAGTGTTTCCATAGCTCCACCCCGGCTTGTTGGGACTGCTGCGGGATACAACATTGTGTGGTTGAAGGGCTATCATTATTCTGTCCCACAATCGCTGGGTCCTATGGATCTAGGCCAGCTTGACTTGTCCTCCCTGGCATCTACGATCCTGGTCACTCGCACATATGAAGAAGCGCTTCAAGCTATCGCAATGAGGGCCGAGACGTGAACCGGTATTTGGAGTTTTTTCCCCCTGAAACTAACGGTGCGATTGGGAAATCGCTTGAACACGCTTTTGAAAGGGGAGCCCGCAAGGCCGTGGTGATCGGGCCGAAGCCTTGTGACCGCGAATTGGTCAATATTCTGAACAAATTCGGAATCTTATGGATTGAGGAACAGCTGGCAACATTTCAGAATCTGGATATCGCCGATACAGATATTGTTCTTGTGACCGGCGGCGGTGGTAGAGATGTTTCACGTGTGCTCCATGGCTGTATCGACCGGAATGTTGCAGTTATTGCTCCGGTGACTCAACATCACTCCAGTAAACGCACGGTGTTCCTGCTTTCTCTCCCCAAAGCGGGAACTCATATGATGATCCGGCTTTTTGATTTGATGGGGATAGGTCGGTCACCGGAACGAGCACCGCAGCCAGGTACATGGTGTACTCCCGTCGGGTATCACTATCACGCGCCGTGCAGAGATATGATGCGTGGTGATTGGTTCGATCCTATGGGGCGTCACTTGTTGTTTCGCTCGCCGGCGATTTTTGTTTACCGTCATCCACTGGATATTGTTGTTTCCGAGTTGGACTGGTTTGTGAGGCCTGAGCACACGTTCTCAGGGTATCTGAATTGCTGTGCAAACAGATCCGAACAGCTGGATCGGCTGATTGCGGATAGTGCCGTTATGGGCACCATCCGAGAGCGCATCAATGGGTACGTCGGATGGATGAATTTTAACAACGTGATTCCCGTAAGCTACGAAGAATTAGTGGGTGAACGAGGAGGCGGAAGTGATACCGATCAGCTGGAAACAATATGGGCCCTGCAGCTAAAACTACATATCCCTGGAAACCCTCGTGAATACGGCTCGCGGCTTTACGATCCTTCTAGCGCCACGTTCTCGAGAGGGCGTATTGGACGACACATGGAGTATTTTGAAGAACGTCATTTCGCGCTCGTGAATTCACTGCCGCAGGACTTCATGCAGAGGCTCGGATATTCGATCGGCTCGACGATTTCTTCGAACACAAAGAAACTACGGCTGCGCCACCTTGATGTAAAGGAGCTGCCACCAGTTACTCTTTACACTCCCCGATTGGTACGGGAAGGCCCGCGTGACTGGAACATTGTGGAGATCGCGGGAAAGTATTTCCCAGTTCGGCATGGGGTCGTTGTCAGGTCTGTTGATGATGCCCAACTCGTTTCGGCTGGACAAGAGGGGTTCGCGGGCTTGCGTGATGCCGTTGATGCCGTGGTGCATGACGACGCCGTGATGCCTTATCCGGCGGCTGTCCAGGAATTCGCAGGCACGGAATTGGTATGCGAAGGCTATTGCGGATTCAATATTGTTCGACACAACGGCGGTTGGTATGGTTTCGACCAAGCATTAGGACCGACAGATGTCGGATCGCTTGTCGATCAAGCAATAGAAGACCTCAAGTGGAAAGGAAGTTGTGTATCTGGTATCAGTATGGAGGATGTCAAGATGGAGATCCTCCGCATTGTGATGGAACAACAGGAAAGGAAGATTAAATCTTTGCGGAAAGGAAGTATATGATCTTAATCGTGCTTTTCGCGCGATGTTCCCTAAAGCTGGTTTTGGCTGGCTCCTTAACAAGAACGAGCTTAAATCATGACGGCTTTAGTTCATAAGAATACATCGCCATGGTCACCTCGTCTGTCCATTATTTTGTTGGACTGGAATTGTCGCGAGCGGTTCACCACTCTCGACTGGCTGCTACGGCAAGATGTGCCGAAGGATCAGTATGAGCTCATCTGGGTGGAGGTTTATGACCGTGTCGTTGATGAAGTGATGGAAAAAGCTGATGTCGTCATCACGTGCAATCAGCAAGGCATGTATCACAAGCACATGGGCTATAACACGGGATTGTTGCATGCGCGCGGTGAATTGATCTGTGTGTGTGACAGCGATGCGGTGTTCCCTCCTAATTTTGTGCGTTCGGTACTTCACGCGTTTCACATGGAAGATGGGAGACCTGCTGTTCCATTGGTACTCATGCACTACGAATGGCGCACGTCTCTCCTCTATCCGGATGGGTTAACTGATACTGCGATACTCAAAGACCATGCTCGTTGGAAATGGTGGCCTCTCATTGTGAACGAAGGCGCTTGCATGACTGTGCGTAGGGCTGACGCAATCCGGTTTGGAGGTTTTGACGAACATCCCAGTTACAAGGGGTATTTGTGCGGCCCATATGATTTGGGCTGGCGCCTGATTAACGCCGGTTGGCCGGAAGTGTGGCACGATGAGTCTGTAGCGTTGTGGCACTTCGCGCATCCCGACCCAATTGGTACGAATGGCCAGCGAGCCTCATTGAAGCAGTTGCTGGAAAAGGCCCACCCTCATATTAATGGCCATGCGTTGACGGCCGTGGAAGCGTTTTCAACGGGGCGATTCCAGCCTCTTCAGGAAAACGTAGACATCTGGAAATTACGGATGAAGGATCGACGAATCGGATCCGAACTTGAAACTCGGTATGCCGATTTGACCGGACCAGGTGGATATTCTCCCCGCGCTGTATTGTTCTTGTGGATGTCTCTGGTGAAAGAGATTGTCGGGCGGTATCTTGCGGATCGCTGGTGGCATCCTATCCGTGAGGTCTTAGTCTCCTTGATGGGACCACGCATTGCGTCAAAACTTCGTGCGGTTATCAGAGATCACGTTGCTCCGCGCAGAGTCAATCATGAGGTGGCGGCTGACCATCCGACACTGCTCTGTTCTCTACGAGGATATAACATTGTGAAGGTGAAGAATGAGTACTATGCTGCTCCTCAGAGTGTCGGAGATTTGGATCTGTCGACGGAAGAGGGAAAGGTTCATCCTGATCTAATAGTTGCCGAAGACTACGAAGGGCTTCTGGAAAAAGTCCATATAGCATCAAGGGGATAGATCAGGTATGTATCGAATCAGAGAAGCTTAAGATGGGAACCTTGAGAAATTATGATCTTTTCGTGACTCATGCGTGGCGTTTTCATGAGGACTGGACAAAGTTTACGGAACTCATGGACAAGGTGCCGGGAATTTTGTGGCGTAACTTCAGTCTCCCTTGGCATGATCCTGCAATAAGCCCCAATACGGAAGCTGGGGGACGATTTATTCGAAGCTCCTTGGAAAGCCAGATCATTCCCGTGCATGTCGTGGTTCTGCTTGCCGGGGTATATGAGACTAGGAGTGCCCGAGTGTGGGTCGATATGGAAGTAGAAATGGCAAAGAAGCACCACAAACCCATTATCGGCATGCCTCCTATCAATAAAGAGTCAATCCCTGATGGACTGCTGGCACTGTGCGACGCGAGCAGTACGTGGGAGGCGACAAGGTTGCTTGCCATCATTGACGAAGTGCAGTCCCTCCCAAGGTTTGCATCGAAGCTTTCCGGCGGATAATTTGGCCATGGCTGCGGTGAAGCCGGCCTAGCCTGATCAGATGCAATTAGTTGATCAATGTGGCACATGGGCTTAGAAGTAATTATCCCGTCATCATTTCTGACTCTGACGGAAGAATCCTGCAGAGAAGCGCATAACAGTTGGTGTGCCTATTCATTAACTTGGACATGAGGTGAGTGATGACCGATACAGCCGTCGTTCTGACTCTTAGGAGAGAGCACGCAACTTCCAAGGTGGAGGGGACACGCGTCACATTCAATCCTCATCAATGCTTCGCGTTTGACGATGGGCCAGAGGATGTCGCCTGTCTGCGTGCTCTTGGGGCGTATCTTTTAACATTGCCGGGCCTCGCCTTGGTCGGCTCGAAGAGATTTGCCGATTATCTCTTGCGGCATGTTCCTGATCTTGGGGGCAGGATTGTCGGCACGGTCTCATATGAGAATCTACCGGAGATGCATTCTCTGCATGGTCTGGCGAGTGTCAAGCTTGGAGCACTGCCCATCGAAACACAAAGCGCCTTCCTCTGTGAAACGTTGGCGTTCCCACGCATGCAGATGGTAAAGCAATTGTCTCAATCAGTCACTATCATTGACCTCACGGTTTTGGCCGAAATTGCGCCTGACCTCATTCCTGCCCGCGGCTGGACCCCGTTACCACGCAATATTTATCCAATCGACATTCCAGAGATCCAATTCAGGAAGGAGCTGGATGTAGCCATTGTCGATTGTCCTTCGAGAAATTTATCTCTGATGCCCAATGGATTGGGATATTTGAATAATGCGCTGAAGAAGACGTCGGTGTCCTTTCAAATTGTCGATCTCGATATCATTTCCTATCATCGGTTTCATGTTCATCGGCTGCTCGACATGGGTGGCTGCATCACGTTACCCGGCAATTTAGTTTTGCCGGAGGATCCTTGGCAGGCAGAGCACTACGATCTGTGGACCGCAACTGGTGGAGGAGCTTCGGGCTCAACGGGGCGCAACGAAGTACTAGAGTTCTTCAGACCCCTCATCGACGAGACAATAGCAGCGTTGGTTGCAGCGCGACCCAAGGTTCTGGGGCTCTCTATCCAAGGATGTAATGAGGCTGCGGCGCGCGAGGTTGCGCTCGGCGTGAAGGCTCAATTGCCGGATATCACGATCGTGGTGGGTGGGTTCAGTTGTTACAATGCGGATGTCGGCCGCCGTGCATTCCCGGAATGCGACTACATGTGCATCGGCGAATCTGACCTCACCGCTGGTCCATTATTAGAGGCCTTGGCCAGAGGCGAGCGACCATTCAATCAGCCGGGTGTACTGTCCCGTTTTGATACGCCAGATTATTCTTATATTCCCGCGCCTATGATTCATAACCTTGATCAGATCGAATTCCCCAAATATGAATGGTGTGATCTGAGCGTGTACAGAAACTTCAATGACTACCAGCTGACGCCCATTATTGCCAGCCGGGGTTGTCGCTGGTCCCGTTGCACGTTCTGTGCTGAGCGGTTCTATTGGCGTATTCGTACCAAAGAGAATTTTGTTGATGAGCTGGAGTGGTTGGTCGGACAGGGGTGCCATCTGTTCATGTTCAATGAGAGCGATCTTGGTGGTATGCCTGAACGTGTTATGGAGATTTGTGATGAGATTATTCGCCGTGGCCTTCATCGCAAGGTAAAGCTTACCGGCCAGCTACGTGTGAATAAGAAACAAAATCGGGCCTTCTTTGAAAAGCTGCGAGAGGCCAACTTCGTTGCGCTTCGTTTCGGGATCGACGCTTTTTCGGAGCGTACGTTACGGCTACAGATGAAGGGGTACACGGTTGACATGATTACCCAGAACCTGAAGGACTGCTGGGAGGTAGGAATCTTTACGGAGGTCAACTGGGTTATTGGTGTTCCAGGAGAATCCGATCAAGATGTCGATGAGGGAATCGAGCTTATCCTGAAGAACCGAAAGTATATCGGCCGCTTGGCAAACATCAATCCACTCATATTAGTAAACGGCAGCGTCTACTGGATCGATCCACCATCTCACAACATTGTGCTCAAGGAATCGAAGGAAATCATGTACGAGAAGTATCCGCGAGCCCTTCCTGCAGACCAGTGGTACAGCACCGATCCCTATATTGATGCACAGGTTCGCAAGGAGCGATTTGAGCGCATTGTGCTTGCGCTACACGACGCGGGATTTCATGTTGGAGCGTGGGCCAACCGTGTGATTGAAGATGTCAAACTCAATCGTGACAAGGCACGGACCGGGACGTCTGGCCAGTCGGTCAGCGCCGGTGAATTCGAAATTGCCGGCGGAGAAAAGGTCTGTGCTGCTTCCCTAGATTCCGAAGAACAAACGGCCCTGGAAGCCTCAAGCCAGCGCGCCCCTATTACCGACCTTAAACCATCACGGAGTACTAAGTTACTGCCGATGCTTCAGGAAGCGGACATCGAATCGGAGGATGCAGTCGGACCTTCTGCAGAGCCACCATTGTTTCAGGTTGCTGGTCAGCCGCCGCGCATGGTTCGTGGGATGGATACGCATACGATCATTTTCTACAATGGCTGGTACTACGGCGTTCCCGCCGCATTGGACAGTATTGACGTGACAAGTCCAGAGTCAACCGCAATTGCAGGGCTTCTTCGGTACCCAACTGAAGAGGAAGTCGTTGCGGCTATAGAGGAGAGCGCCAGATGGGCGAATTCCCGCGGCCAATATGATGATCAGAAGAAACAGCGAACCTCCGGATCCTACATGCGAGCGGATAGTGTTGGTGAAATATCTGGCCCCGTCGCGATCGTCACTAAGCCTCGTATTCTTCGGTTCGGCAAGATGTATATCGCCGTGGATCAGGATGTCCTCAAGAATTCGTTCCGTCGGAGATCCCTTTTCGAGAGAAGGACCAACGAGGAAAATGGAAGCGATCAAGATATTAGTGTACTGCGCAGACTGATCAGATTGTTCCCCTCCTCATTTGAAGAGGAACTACGTCGTCTCATCCGTCAGGAGCGTATTAACAGAGGGAACGGAGCACGCTTAAGCGATCTACATCTCGCCGTTATGCTGCCGCGTGCTGTTGCCATCGCGTATATCAAAGAACCACTCAAGCGTAGTATGCGCCTCCTGTCCAGCCGAGGCACCGGTAACGAGTGCAGGGTTGGGGTACAGGTGGAAGGGGAAGATTTCTCCATCATGTCCGTCGTAACGAAGAACGCTCAACCGGAGTTGTTGTGGACTATCGATAAGTACAATCTTGTGAGGTTTGACGGCCTGTTCTACGGAGTTCCACATGGAGCCTATGTAGAATGGGATTCAGGCTTAATCGCCTCGGTTCCCGGCATGTTCGTCGGTGACAGCATCGCCGAAGTGGATGGTATGATCCGAAACATCAGAGGGGAAGTGGGCGAGGTCTCCGTCACCGCAACAGAGGATTGTTCCCCCGCATCGGGGTTTACCAAAAAGCCAATCTTGCTTCGTAGTATGCCAGAGGAAGGATACGACGTTATTTCTTATGAGGGATGGATCTATGGTATGCCGCATGCCTTAGGACCCATTGATCTGACCGAGATTGACGTCTTGGAGATGCCAGGTGTTATTCGAGATGTGTCTCGCGATGCGGTAGAAAATGAAATTCTTGCTCTGGCCGGAAACAATAGCCCGTCGTGCAGTATCGTGGAGGCATGAGATTGAGGTTATTTCAGAAAGACATTTCGACGACTGGTATCTTACAGAATGCCAATCCATCGGCTTGGCAAGAGCATCGGTTTGGTTTGCCGCAAGCCAGATGGGAGCGGCTCACTGGTAGAGATTTTTGGATAACGGGCGCGGGAACGGGATACGGGCGGTGCATTGCACTGGCTCTTGCAGCAGCTGGTGCTCGAGTCTTTATTTCAGGACGACGAATCGAGAAATTACATGAAACGGTGGCCGAAGGTGCGGCACTTGGTATTGACGTACGGCAGTGTATCGCTGTCCCCGTGGATATTCGATCGGAAGAGGATCTTGTCCGCGCACTGCAAAGCATTCAGCTTGTTACCCCAAGTCTCTATGGGCTTGTGAACAGCGCCGCTCTTCCTCAATCAGGAGGGGCTGCATTCCCGCTAACTGGTCAAAGTGCCATCGATTGGATGAACCTTCTTGCCACAAACGTAACCGGCCAATGGCTGACGTGTAAGGCGGCCATGCCTCTCTTAAGTCGTGGCGATGGATTTCGGATTCTCTTTCTGTCCTCATTCGCAGGCTGGGCATCGACGCCCGGATTTGGCCCATACAACATCAGTAAATCGGCAGTCAATACGCTGGGAGCATCTCTCGCCGCCGAGTGTGGCGTCAGATATCCAGGAAAGGATGTGCAGATCAACGTGTTAGTGCCAGGAGAAGCACATACTGAAATGAATGAAGGATCCACAGAGAGCCCTTATGCAGTGGTCAGCATGGTACTGGTTTTGTTGTCTCATCCGCCCGGAGGTCCCAACGGGTATTTTTTTAATCGAGATGGGCAACATCTCGCATTCTCCTATACTCCACCATATTCTCAACCGCTTTTGTCAGTGCACTGATGTCTGGTTCCTTCCTACACGTCGCGATTCCTTGGAGTCTTAGTCACTACATCCCGTTGGACGGTTTTCATCCGTTCTACCGGGCCTTGTTCGATCATGCTCCGGAAGATATCAGGCTGTTTGCTTGGGATAACGTCAAGCTGTATCGTAAGCTCCAGGATGATACGGCCATGCGCAAGGTGTTCGTAGATAAATTAAAAACGGAAGGGCATCGACACGGTCGACTTCACGGGGAGTCTATTGCAAAGAGATATCAAGATTATTTTTGGCCTCCCGATCAGATTCTGACGTCCGCTCTGGAGGGCGACCTTGAATTTCATCATACCGCTCCATTTCCTTCTCTCAAACGACCCTTCGTCTTTCACTGCGAGTCGTTTGTGCCGGTCTTATTCCCCCTTGCTCACCAAGGTCAGGACACTGTTGAAAACCTGGAAGAACTGAAAGATCATTATCGGAGTATTTTTGCCAATCCCCTGTGCCTTGGTATCTTTTCCCATGTGCCGGACACGCTTCGTGCGCTTAGCGCGTTCTTGTCAGACTCAACCGTCGATAGGAAGCTGTTTTCTTCAAGAACGGGATTATCCACCGAAGCATTCTCTGTACAGGAACCAGGGCAAAAGCCGTCGCTTTCGAGACCGCGGTTCCTGTTTATCAATTCTGCCAACCAGAATTCGGTGAACTTTTTTCATCGGGGCGGGCATCTCGTCTTACGTTTCTGGAAAGCACTTGTGGGCGATGGTCGAGACGGCCTGCTGATGCTTCGCTGCGCAATGCCGCTCGAGAACGAGTTGCGTGAATATGGAGTGGATGTGTCATGGGTCAAAAATGAGATCGGTCGAACCATTATCTGGGATCAAGGCTACTTGGCTAGTTACGAAGTAAAATCTTTGATGGAGGGCGCGCATTTCTTTCTGCTTCCTAGTATGTCGCTGCACTCCACCTCGATCATGGAGGCGATGGCGGCGGGAACGATTCCTGTCGTGTCAGACGTTGTGGGCACCTCAGTGTATGTCACTGATGCAGATACTGGGATTATTTTGCGTGGCGCGCGGACAGAAGTGTGGCCGAGAAAACAGAGGACGGATCTTTTGTTGGACCGATACGGGCGATCGCAGAGGGTCGACAATTTCCTTGTTGAGCAAATGACTAGCCGTGCATGTGCTTTGCTGGATCAGCCCGATCTCTATTGGGACATGCATCGACGGGCGCTTGCAGATGCCCGAGAACGGTTTTCGGGACAGAGCTTTTCCCAAGAGTTCTGGAACTCAGTCTCGGGTTTGTATGCGCAGTTCCATTCGTCGGTTGGTGCTGGAAGGCGGGGCTCTGATCTCCCGGAGCATTCATTGAGGGAATGTACGATTCAGCGTGGAGGCTGGGCGGGAATGTTTGAGAGCCCTTCGCAGCCGATGTTACGGATCAAGACAGAGTTCGGCGCCGTATGGGAAATGGGCGGCGCTATGATCCACATCTACGGGAATCCTCGCATCGAATTAAATGACTGGTCCGTGTTGGCTCAATATTATAAAGTCGGCGTTCCGCAAGCGACTTATGCCGCTACTTTAGAAGAGCTGCAAGGGAAATACCTTCACCCGCTTGGTGGGCATCGAGAAGGAGTTCGGCGTAAGTTGGTTCGAGCGATTTCAAAAGTGCTCAGGCCGTTTCCTGCTTTGTATCATTATGCGGCCCGGGTTCTGGCGGTTTATCGGCGGCATGGAGGGCTCAAGTTCGCCAGGTCACCAATAGTACCAGAAATCGAGCTCGTACGTCAGGGGATCAACGGATACAATATTATACGTCATCGTGATCGGTACTATGCCATCCTCCAGTGCGAAGGGGAATTTTCTCCAGAAATGGCCGAGGCCGGTGGCTATTCGTTATGTTATCGGGGCCATTCTGCCGAGGAGGTGCTTAGAATTATCGCTGCAAGTACCCTGGCATTGAGGTCGCTACCCAGTGAGGAATGTGACGAACCTCCTCAAGTCATTGTGGAGGGCTTCCATCATTTCAATATAGTCCGCCAAGGCAATGAATTTTATGCCGTTGTGCAAAGCGAGAATGAATGTGCACGACCAAATTTACTCTCAAAACAGTATGCGCCATCGTTTTCAGGCTTCTCTCTTGAAGAAGTCCAACGCAAGATCCTGAAGGAAGTAACTGCCAACCCGTGGCCTCAAGCCTGGAATAGTTCGGTTGATTCTGTTGAAGTGGCGAGACGAGGCACCCGCTGAAGAAGCCTTCCGTCCATTGTTGGGTCTACAATCATCAGCTGTACGGAATCAGTGACCAAGTCAGCTTTGTGGTCACCGCCTTCCGGCAGCATGGCTATCCGGTATCCGTCGGGAGACGGCCACGCCGTTCGTCTTTGAATGTCGTCATTGAGGGTTTCCATTCGGAAAACAGCAGAGATGTGTTACTGAACTTTTGTCGATCAACAGGGAAACGAGTCGCAGTGATCATGACCGAGCATTTGGATTTTCAGCATGGCCAGATCTATTTCCACGGAGCTCCGCTTGGCAGTCGCAACGATTACATGCATTCGACGACAATCCTGACGCGGATGAAGCATCTATTGGAGTGTTTGCCCTATCTCCGCTGCTTCTTCGTCTTGGGAGATTTGCCTGAATTGCGAAATATATCGGCCATGTTGCCGGGTCTTGATGTGTGTGCCATCCCGTTTCCTACTCTTGAGGACAGTCCATGCGAATCCCTCAGCACTTCTGATACCGTTCACGACCTTGTGTTCACAGGAGCCGTGACGGAATATCGCGCCAAGCTGCTTGCGCTGTTGGAGAAAGCGGGGATATCAGTGGTCTGCCCCCGGAGGTTTGTGTCGAGGAGTCACCGCAACGCAATCAATAGGTTTGGAAAGATAATTCTAAATATTCCTCAGCGTGAAGGATGGCAGTGGTTATCGTTGATGCGGATCATTGCAGGGCTTCAGACTGGTCGGGCCACAATTTCACTGGGAACACAGGATACTTCTCATATAGCCTCCTGCTGTACTCAGCTGGATATTCGGGAAGACGACTGGGTGAGTAAGGTCAAGGAGTGCATCGGTGCCTGGAAGTCCCTCTATGTTAGAGACCTTTTGAGCTATTCCGCCATGACTCAGAGGTTTCAGCAGGAGAGACCTTTCCCCCATTATATCTTTGAATATTGGAGCGTAACGGATCGGGTCTACCACTAGAAATTTTGTCTTCCTCTGTTCACAAAATCAGCAACAAGTATCTTGCCTCTATTGCTCGACGGATTCTTCCAGTATCTGAAATGAAGCGGCCATTGCAGTCTCTATACGGATTCCATATAGAAGAAGCGCAGCATGATGAGAAGTGGTGAGGATCATGAACCTCATGATATGAACAGATAAGGCGAGTGCATCCGGCAGGAACGCACAGCTCCCATCTTGTATGCTTGGCAGAAAAACAAGGACAAGGGCATACTTGGCAAGACGAGCGTGAATTGCAAACAGTAGCGATGACTTGCTCGCTAGAGATGTTGACGCCATCCGATTCATGAGCTGAATTGGACAGGATGTTCAGCGCAGTAACCGCTCTACCTATGAGAGTTTCATCTTGAGGACTCTTTTCCGAAACAGCGTCGTTGCGAGGTGGGGTGCGGCTTTTCTGAGCCCACACTTCTTAACAACCGTTGGAGCATTGCCGCGCTATCTTTTAGATTGGGGTGCTTACAACAGAGCCGCGCCTCAAGCGATCTCTTTCCGTGATTCCTATCCATGCCTTGCTGACCGTGTCCTCACCACACCGTTCGACCCGCACTATTTTTTCCAGGCTGCATGGCTTGCCCGGCGGTTATGCCGCACGACACCTTCTTTGCACGTTGACGTTGGTTCGAGCGTCATGATGCTCAATGTGTTAAGTGCTGGTACAAGAATTGTCTTTGTGGATTACCGTCCGCTGAAGGTTCAACTCTCAAACTTCAGCCCGCTTGGTGGAGACATCGTTCGACTGCCATTTCATACCGGAAGCATCACATCATTGTCATGTCTTCATGTGCTCGAGCATGTGGGCCTCGGTCGATACGGCGACCCGATAGATCCCCTCGGAAGCCAACTCGCGGCGGCAGAGCTTCAGCGTGTGCTCGCGACCGGTGGGAGGCTGTTTCTGTCGGTACCGGTCGGCCGTGAGCGGGTCTGCTTTAATGCACATCGGGTGTTTGATCCGAGTAGGGTTCCTAAGATCTTTCAAGGATTAGAGCTTGAGTCGTTCTCTCTTGTCGACGATGCTGGGCGGTTTCACGAGGAGATCTCACCTGAAGCAGGGGATCATCTTGACTATGGGTGCGGTTGCTTTGAGTTGGTGAAGGTGCGTGAATAGGGGACTATGGGCCTGGCTGGCTCAGAGTGAGTTGTTCGCCTATAACGTTGTGCGGCGTGATCGTTGGATTGCGCGACAGGCGTCGCTTGTGCCGAGTGGGACGAAAGTCCTGGATGTCGGGGCAGGCTCCTGTCCCTATCGTGCGTTGTTCGCACATTGCGACTATCGTACTCAGGATCTCGCGCCGTTGCGAGGTGACCAGCTTCGAGATGGAGGTTATGGGGTACTTGACTTCGTGTCGGATGTAACGGCTATCCCAGTCCCTGACGGTAGCTTTGGCTTGGTGCTTTGTACTGAAGTGTTGGAGCATCATCCTGAGCCTATCCGGGTGGTTCATGAATTGGCGAGGATTCTTCAGCCTGGCGGAATACTCGTTCTCACCGCGCCGCTCGGGTCCGGAATTCATCAAGACCCCTACCATTATTACGGTGGCTATACTCCCTGGTGGTACCAGCGCTTCCTCCTGGCTGCCGGGTTTGAGCAGATTGAGATTGAGGCGAACGAAGGGTCCTTCAGGTTTTTTGCGCAAGAATCCTTACGGTTCATTCAAGCGACTAGTCCGTGGAGCACGAGTCTGCCAGGGAGGGTTCGGTTCCTGTGCTTGCCGATGTGGATGGTGCTGGCCCCTCTCCTTGGGTTGATCATCCCTATATTGTGCAAGTGGCTGGATCAGTTCGACCGCGAACGGCGCTTCACTGTCGGCTATCATGTCACGGCGCGGCGTGCCACTGTGGGCTCTTCACGGTAGGAACTCAGTGGGTCGCTGTGGTGACTAAGTTGAGTCGGCTCGATCTGGTGGATCTGTTGTTTCGGATCCATCACTGCTGGTGTATGAATGTCCGGGGAGATTGCCATGAAATGAAAAGGGAAGGTTTGGACTATGGGGCTGGTTAGTCGGCTTAGGCGAAGGTTCAGTCATTTTGCGAGTCGAGCACTCGGAGATGAAAGAATCTCATACGCACAATGCGGCGAAGATCTCATTGTCGATTACGTGTTGGCTATGCTCCATGTCGATACGGTCTCTTATCTGGACATCGGCGCACATCACCCACGGTATCTGAGCAATACCTACTATTTCTATAGACAGGGAGGTCGCGGTGTTTGCATTGAGCCTGACCCCAATGCGCTGAGCGCATTCCAGCAAGCTCGTCCCCGTGATGTCTATTTGCCGGTTGGGATTGGAGCGACCCCTGGGACTGCAGATCTTTTCTTGATGACTACGTCGACCCTCAATACCTTTTCTCGTGAAGAAGCTGAGCGGTATCAATCCTATGGGAAGGAACGGATTGAGCGTGTGATTTCGGTGGAGATCAGGACGGTCACTCAAGTTCTTGAAGAATACTTCGAGCTAGTGCCTGATTTTGTGTCAATTGATGTAGAAGGGATGGATCTATCGATCTTAAAAGGCTTCGATTTTGATCGGTTCAGGCCGAAAGTGTTTTGTCTTGAAACACTGACCTATGCCGAGGATGGCAGCGAGGAGAAAATAAGTGAGTTGCCGAGTATTTTAGAGCAGAACGGGTATTTAATTTATGCAGACACCTACATCAACACAATTGCCGTCGATCGTCAGGCCTGGAGTAATCGGAGAGTACGCCAGATGTGTAGGCGCGCTTCCGCCTGATCGTAATGTCTTTGTGAATGAATATCGGCTACTGACTCGTGGTGCCGTTTATATGCACAGTGACCTTCTTCTTCATCAAGTTGGTGTGAGGCGAAGAGTTGCGTGCCGTGCGCGATTGTGGAATCGGGTATCCTCTTAATGCGGATTTTCTGTGTCTTTGGTCGATACAACTACGGGGATCCTAGCCGTGGGGACGGGTATGAATTTACGAATTTTTTACCTGTATTTCGTGAGCTTGGACATGAAGTGGCCTTATTTGATTCCTGGGATCGATCATCCTATCGTGACTTTGCCGACTTAAATCGAACATTTCTGCGCCGAGTTGATCAGGAGCAGCCGGACGTGATTTTCTGTGTGCTTTTGAGCTACGAATTATGGCGAGAATCACTTGATATTATTCGGTCGAAGGGGTCTGCTGCCATTGTCAATTGGGGTACGGACGACTCATGGAAATATGAGCAGTTCTCGCGCTTTGTCGCTCCGCATGTTGACTGTTATGCGACGACCTATCCGAAGGCATTCAATAAAGCCCATGACCAGGGGCTAGACAACTTCGTGTTGACTCAGTGGGGGGCAAATCGCGACTCACTGGTTGAACCGTTGCCTGCTCAGCGGTGTACGTATCCTGTCACGTTTGTGGGCAGCGCATATGGAAACAGGAGAAAGTGGATTGAAGCCCTACGTCATCGAGGCATCCAGGTGGAATGCTTTGGGCACGGGTGGCCTGCGGGGCCGGTCTCTGGCAAGGATCTTCTGCGTATTTACCGCGAGTCTGTACTCACCTTGAATTTTGGAGATTCGGGCATTCAATTTCAAGGGCTGGTGCCCTACCGCAGCCGCCAAATCAAGGCGCGCGTATTCGAAGTGCCTGGCGCAGGTGGTTGCCTGCTCACTGAACCGGCTCAGTACCTTGAAGAGTATTTTCGTATCGGTGAGGAAATCGTGGTGTTCGATGGTCCGGATGTACTCGCCGAGCGCATTCAGTATCTGTTGGCCAATCCGGAAAAGCGGGATGCCGTCGCACATCGAGGATTCGAGCGAGTCAGCAAGGACCATACGTATAATAGGCGATTTGAGGACTTGCTTGGAAAGCTGGCTCAACGGGTTACTCAGCGTCCAATCCGATCCATGGATTGGGTAGCCTTTGAACAGGCGGCTAGCCGACACAGGATGGGACCATGGCTAGCTTTGCTCAGAACTCTCTGTGTTTCATGCACGAAGTTGGTATGGGGCAAACACCGAGGCCCTCGAGCTGCGCGTCGGCTGGCTTTTGAGCTGTCTTGGCGTTTGCGCGGGGCCTGGACATACAGTGCGGCCGGTTGGCCTGGTCGGATGTTTTACAGGGAAAGTTGATTGAGCGCCCAGGCTTTGGTCACTGTTGCGATGTCCGCGTACAACGCATCTGGGACGATCGATCTTGCCTTGCGATCGATCCTGGCCCAAACATATCAAAATTGGGAACTGATCGTCGTCGATGATGGCTCAACTGATCGAACTGCAGAGCGGGTGTTGCATGTGAAGGATTCTCGGATCCGATTCATTCAAGAGCCATTAGGAAACATGGGCTTGGCATCACGGTTGAATCAATGTGTGCGTCTTGCGAGGGGAGAGTATATCGCCAGAATGGATGCCGACGACGTAGCCTATCCGCAACGCTTTGAACGACAGGTTCAATTCCTGAACGAGCATCACGACATTGATTTGCTGGGAACCGGCGCCGTGATTTTCAGGGGAGAAGGCGAGATCATTGGCTGCTATCCCACGGCACGCTCGCACGAAGCTATTTGTCGGAGACCATGGTGGGGATTTCCGCTTGCCCATCCGACCTGGATGGGCAAGCGGGCCTGGTTCGTGTCTCATCCCTATTCCGACGAAGATACTCGGTGCGAAGACCAAGCGCTTCTGTTGCGCAGCTTCGCTCATAGCCGGTTTGCGGCGTTGGAGGAAGTGCTCTTAGGCTATCGCATGACTGAAATCGCAGCGGGGAAATTGGGTCGTGGCCGACTCAACTATTGTCGTCGGCTCCTGGCCAATGAGCATGACGTCTCTTCGTTGTGGTGGGTGTTGATGGGCTTCGGGGTGCATAGCGTTGCATTTGCTAGAGATGTGGCTCTCCAATTGGGACGCACAGTTGAATGCGGGTCTCGCAGGTCCTGGAGCCTTGCCAGTCAAGCCGAGAAAGACCGATGGCGATCGGTATGGACTCGGTTGGTCTCTGACTATACGGTCCTCATGCATGTCTGATCCTTCAGTTCATTTGGTAGACTGATGTGCGGCATTGCCGGAATAATATTCCACCGGGGCGCTGAGACCGATCATCTTGTTTCAAGAATGATCGAGAAGATTCGCTATCGGGGCCCCGATAGTTCAGGAGTGTGGTGCGACTCCACTCACGGACTTGCTCTTGGCCATGCCCGCCTATCGATCCTGGATCTGTCACCCGCCGGTCATCAACCGATGGAATCAGCGTCCGGTCGATATGTCATTGTTTTCAACGGGGAAATCTACAATCACATGGAGCTTCGAGAGCAGCTCCCGGGCCTTCCCTGGCGCGGACAATCGGATACCGAGACGCTGTTGGCAGCTTGTGAAACGTGGGGTGTGGAAAAAACGCTTCAGTCCACCGTTGGGATGTTTGCCTTGGCACTTTGGGATTGCGTCGAGCGGCGCTTGATTTTGGCTCGCGACCGAATCGGAGAGAAGCCGCTTTATTATGGATGGTCCAACGGGACGTTCCTCTTTGCATCGGAGCTGAAAGCGTTGGAGTCGTATCCTGGCTGGCACCAGGAAATCGATCGGGGAGCCCTGGCCTTATACATGCGCTATGCGTATGTGCCGTTACCATACTCAATTTATAGTGGGATTCGAAAGCTCTTACCTGGTACCTATGCGACGATTTCATCCGACTGCACGGTCGGCTATTGGCCTGAACCCAAACCCTATTGGTCTGCGGTGACGGCTGCGAAACAATCTCATCGACTCGATTGGACTGATAGCGCAGCTGCGGATGAACTGAACCGATTGTTGGCTCTCGCTGTCAAGGGACAGATGGTTGCCGATGTGCCTCTTGGTGCGCTGCTATCGGGAGGGATTGATTCTTCAACCGTCGTGGCACTCATGCAGGCACAGTCATCTCGTCCGGTTAAGACCTTCTCAATCGGTTTTTGTGAAGATGACTATAATGAAGCGCCTGGAGCCAAGGCTGTCGCCGAACATCTCGGAACGGACCACACGGAATTCTATGCCAGTTCGGTCGATGCCTTGGCGGTGATTCCGCTCCTGTCATCCATGTACGACGAACCGTTCGGCGATTCGTCCGCTATCCCAACCCATCTTGTCGCGCGATTGGCCAAGCAACAGGTCACAGTCGCATTGTCTGGTGATGGAGGCGATGAGCTATTTGGGGGGTACAATCGGTATTCCTGGGGAAGCTTGATCTGGCATCGAATTGCACGAATACCCGTCCCCATGAGAGCGATTGCGGCATCTGCCCTGACTGTGCTGTCACCCGAGCGGTGGGATCGGATCGGAGGGAGACTGAAAGCGGGGCTTCCAGTCTCCCTCCAGCTATCGGCCATTGGTGAGAAGATTCATAAACTGGCTTCAGTGTTGGACTCAGAGAGTCAGATGGAATTGTATGGGCGGCTTGTGTCGCTGCAACGAGAGGCTGCTTCCTTAGTCATTGGCACGCAGGAACAGCCCATCTGGGCCGATGCGCAAGGCCAACAGCTGGGAAATCGAAATTTCAGTGAGAAGATGATGCTTCACGATTTGGTCGGATACTTGACCGACGATATCTTGGCCAAGGTTGATCGGGCTGCAATGGTGGTCAGCCTGGAGACACGGATGCCCCTGCTGGACCATCGCATTGTGGAGTTTTCCTGGAGTCTTCCTCTTTCGATGAAGCTCAGAGAAGGACGCCAAGGGAAATGGCTACTTCGACAAGTGCTTCATCGCTATGTTCCCAAGCATCTGGTGGAACGACCCAAAATGGGGTTTGGTATTCCGTTGGACTCCTGGCTCAGAGGTGGCTTGCGAGACTGGACCGAAGCGTTGCTGGACGAGTCGCGACTCAAATGTGAGGGATATTTGGACCCTGCGCCGATTCGAACCAAATGGCGAGAACATCTCTCGGGTCGTCGCAATTGGCAGTATTGGCTCTGGAATGTCTTGATGTTTCAAGTCTGGTTAGAAGCACATGGGAGATCGCCCTCGCCTGCTGTATCTGATCACTGAAGACTGGTATTTCTGGTCTCACCGTGTCGATCTGGCTCGGGCTGCGCGAAATGCAGGCTACGACGTAATCGTGGCGACTCGTGTGACCGACCATGGAGAGCGAATCCAAGGAGAGGGATTTCAGCTTGAGCCATTGGAGCTGGTCCGCCGGAGTCGCAATCTGTTCCGCGAGGTGGCCGCAATCGCCGAACTGGTGCGGTTGTATCGGCGTGTCAACCCCGATGTGGTTCACCATGTGGCACTGAAGCCGATTCTGTACGGATCCTTGGCTGCCTGGTTGACACGGATTCCGGCGGTCATAAACGCATTCGCCGGTCTTGGGTATACCTTCATGGACGAACGAAACCGACTGTTGCGTTGGTGCATGAAGACTGCGGTGAAAACCGTGCTCAGCTTTGGCTATTCGGTCGTTCTGGTTCAAAATCGAGATGATCAGGATCGCCTCGTCGGAGAGGGCATAGCTCCGGTCTCTCAAACGAGGGTCATTGCGGGTTCAGGCATTGATGTCGCAATGTATTCCTTGCAGCCCCAGCCGACCGGTATTCCGATTGTAGTGTTACCGGCGCGTATGCTCTGGGACAAAGGTGTTGGGGAGTTTGCACAGGCCGCAAGACAGTTGAAGCAAAAAGGCGTCCGGGCGAGGTTCGTTCTCGTCGGTCGGCGGGATGAGCATAATCCGGCGGCTATCCCAGAAATCCGTCTGAACGAATGGGTAAAAGAAGGGGTGGTCGAGTGGTGGGGACATCGAGAGGATATGCCGGCTGTCTATGCAGCGGCCATGCTTGTCGTGCTGCCGTCGTATCGAGAGGGGCTTCCCAAAGTACTGCTGGAAGCGGCGGCCTGTGGGAGAGCCCTAGTCGCGACGGATGTTCCGGGCTGTCGTGAAATTGTGCGTGATCGGTTTAATGGGTTGCTAGTTTCCCCTCGAGATCCCTCGGCGTTAGCGGCGGCTATCGAAGAACTGTTGTCGGATCGGGAAGCACGGGAGGTAATGGGAAAGCGAAGCCGGAATCGGGTCATCGCCGAATGGTCTTGCCTTCAAATTGCCGAACAGGTGCTCGGCCTCTACCAGGACCTGGTGAAGGTTCAGGCCACCAATCGCTTCCGTGGATCTGTATGACCAAAGTGCTGGTTACAGGTGCTGCGGGGTTCCTCGGATCGTCGCTTGTCGAAAAACTCCGTCGATCGGGCCTGCATGTACGGGCTGTACTTCATGACACGACGCAACCCGCCTCCGATTTACGGAATGTCGAGATCGTGACCGCGGATATTCGTGATGCCAGGAAAGTGCAGGAAATAGCAGGTGGCTGTGAGGCCATCGTACATCTGGCGGCGAAGGTCCATGCGATCGGTGATTTCGGAGTAGAGAAAGACTATGAAGCCGTCAACGTGGAGGGTACGAGGCACATCCTGGATGCAGCCGTAAGATCCGGGATCAACCGCGTCGTGTTTGCAAGTTCGGTCAAAGTCTTCGGCGAAGGGACGAGTGGATGCGTCGATGAAACACAGACTGCTGACCCTCAGACTGCTTACGGTCGGTCAAAGTGGAGAGCGGAGCAACTGGTATCGGAATATGCAGGACGGCATGGCCTCACTGCCGTCTCACTCCGTCTCCCAATGGTCTATGGTCCGACAACGAAGGGCAATTTGTATCGAATGATCGAGGCGATCGATCATGGGAAGTTTCCAGCTTTACCACGTCTCTCGGCGGTCCGAAGCCTCTTACACGTCCAGAATTTTGTACGGGCTGTATGTCTGTGTCTTCGTGCGCCAGGTTTTAAGCAGGCTGCATACATCGTCGCCGATTCCGACCCCTATTGTGTGACTGACATCTATAATTGGTTACGAGCTGGATTAGGGAAGGCTCCTCCGCGATGGCGAGTGCCGCTCTGGATACTCAAGGGCGGTGCGCGATGTGGTGATATGCTTCAGGCAATCAGTGATCGGTCTGTCCCCCTGACGACACAGCAATTGATAAAAATCATTGGCGGCGCATGGTACAGCTCGACGGCCATCACCCAAGAATTGAGGTATCAAGCCTCGTATTCTTTCGAGAAAGCGGTCCCCAAGATGATCGCATTTTATCGTGATGCCGCGCGTGCAGGCTGTTGAGACATTTCATTGTCCGAGCCATATCCGGCTTCTGAGGCTCGCAGGTCTTGATTTCAACGTAAAAATGAGTCATGAAGTTTCCCCAATCAGCAGGAGTCAGAAGGCGCGACTTTCGTGGCAACCTAAGGTAGCGATATGTCGGTTATGACGGTCGCCTTTTCAGCAATTTTTGCCTTTGTATTGGCCTGGTGGCTCATCAACCGTTTGTGTGTGCCGGGATCATTTCTCTCGATTCTTGCTCATCCCAACGAACGGACATTGCATTCCATGCCCACTCCCCAGACCGGAGGATTAGCCGTCATCGGTAGCGTGGTGATCAGTCTTATCCTGGCCGCGAGTATTTTGGCCGTCACCCAGCCTTCAAAAGCCGTGCTGCCGAAAGGTGTGGCGTCAGGGAGTGTCTGGATCGTACTTTCGATGCTCCTCATCTTTGTCGTGTCCTTTATCGATGACTGCGTTGGTCTCCCCGCCGTTCTCCGACTGGGTGTCCAAGCCATCTCTGCCTGTATCATTATCGGGGGTGTGGGCTTGACCGTGTCTTCCATTCCGATACCTGGCGGACCGAACATCTCGCTTGGGATAGCCGCCATTCCGGTGAGCGTCTTCATCCTCATCTGGATGGCGAATCTCTACAACTTTATGGACGGTATGGACGGCTTTGCGGGCGGCATGACGTTTTTCGGGTTCGCATTTCTAGCATATTTCGGATGGCAGGCCCACTTTCCGGTCATGCTCATTATCGCCACGTTCGTCGCGATGGGTGCCTTGGGATTTCTCACTCATAATTTCCCACCGGCACGCATTTTCATGGGGGATGCGGGGAGCATTACGCTTGGATTCTTGGCGGGGACATTGATGATCCTGGGAGTTCGTGACGGAATTTTTGAGATATGGGTGCCAATCATGATCTTCGCCCCGTTTATCGTTGATGCGACGGTAACATTGACCCATCGAGTATTCCGCCGAAAGAAGATCTGGGAAGCGCATCGGGAGCACTATTACCAGCGGGTGGTGTTGTGCGGATGGAGCCATCGGCGGACTGTCCTTATGGAATATGGAGTCATGGTTCTGTGCGGAGGCCTGGCCGTATGGTATCACCACTCAACCGATGGTCTGCGACTCTGTATCCTTGGAGCATGGATGGGCCTATTTTTCCTGCTTGCGATGCTTGTGTCTTTGCTGGAACGGAGAACATCGCGTATGTCTCTCCTCATAGACCACACTGTCAGAAGTGGCCAGGAAGAAAGGCAGGCCGTTTCCACGAAAAACTCTTCAAGAGTACCCGTGAAAGCCTAGTCCACACTGGCTCGATTTACCCTACTTGGTGAAGGGAAGCGAGGTTCTCTTACGACTCGCGGTTCTGTTATCCGAGGCGGGAGACTTCTTTTGAGGAGGCAGTTAGAACTTATTGATTTATCCAGAGAAAATACAGACGAGTTTTGTGCGTGACGTGTCGCTTCCGAAGTTGGGGCGCTATCGCGAGGCAGTTCAAAGGCTCCGGTCTGTGGGCATGGTCATCGAAGACCTGATTCCTTCCTTTCTCAAGTTTCCGATCACTTTTGCATATATACGATGAGTATGCAGCTCGAACGGTTGCAATTTGAAGCAAGACGGGCTGCAGGTTGGACGACAACCGCACTTGGCTTCACGATTCCGATTTGGGTTGTGGCGGACAGTATTCTTGTTGGGCTGCTAGTCGTATGTTGGGCGGCTTGTGGCGAATGGCGCGAAAAAGTTCGCCGCATTTCCACGAATCCTGTGGCTGTAAGCGCTATCCTATTGTTCGCCTGGTTGCTGCTTGGAGCCTTGTGGGGAGAAGGGGACTTGGAAGAACGTGCCATGTGGGTCAAGAAATACGCCAGTCTTTTGTTTATCCCCTTGGTGATTTCCCTCTCGGTTGATGATGGAGAACGAAAACGTGCACTTCTCGCGCTTGCGGTGTCATTGGTTGGGACGCTGATGCTGTCTCTTGTTTTGAGTGTAGGGTTGTTCTCACCAAAAGAAGGCCTTACGTGCGATTCAGATAACCCATGCGTATTCAAGAAGCATACGACGCATGGTCTGCTGATGGGGTTCGGTGCCTTATTGTTTGGTGTGCTGGCTTGGAAGGCTTCACAACGCTGGGGTCGATGGGGGTGGGCGGTGGCTTCATGCCTGGCCGCAAGCAATGTCCTATTGATGGTGCAGGGCCGCACAGGATATGTCGTGTTGGCCGGGTTGGCCATGGTGGCCTTCCATAGCTATTGGGGGTGGCGAGGCATGCTGGCAGCAACCATTGTCCTTAGTGGGATGTTTTCGATGGCCTATCATGCCTCGACCGCTTTTCACGATAGGGTCGATCTTGTCGCAACCGGTGTGACGCGGTGGAATCCTCAGATAACCACGTACGACGGGGTCACCGAGCGAATGGAATTTTTTTATCACACGGCCGAGATCATCCAAGACCATCCGCTGATGGGTGTCGGTACTGGCGGGTTTGCAAAGGCCTACGCTGTACAAGTTCGAGACCTTGGGTTACCCGTCCCAACTCATCCCCATAATCAGTACCTCCTGGTCATGGCACAAGTTGGCGTGGTTGGAATCTGCCTGCTGCTCTGGCTGTTTGTGCGACAATGGCGATCAACATCCGTTGCCGTCGATGCGGCCGATGCACTGCTTGCCAGAGGGGTAGTGGTCACTATCGCAATCAGTTGTCTGTTTCAACCTGCGCTTGCCGATCATACCGAAAAACTGTTCTACTGTTTATTTTCGGGCCTTTTGTTTTCCGACACGAATCCACCAGTTGAGACGAAGATATGAAACTTTCAGCTTACATCATCGCTTACAATGAGGCTCAAAAAATTGCCGGTACCATCAACAGTGTGCTCTGGGCGGATGAAATCATTGTGGCTGATTCAAACAGCACAGACGAGACCGTTCAGATCGCAAGGGATTTAGGTGCCCGCATCGTCCAGATCCCATTTCGGGGGTTCGGTCATCTGCGAAATCAAGCCATTCAATCCTGTACTCATGAATGGATTTTCAGTCTCGACACGGACGAACAGTGTACGCCGGAGGTTCGTGACGAAATCCTGATGATCCTGTCCGGGACACCGGTCCATGATGCGTATCTGGTGCCCAGGAGAAACTACTTCATGGGACGCTGGATTAAGCATTCCGGCTGGTATCCGAACTTCCGCCAACCGCAATTGTTTCGAAAAGGGGCTATGAAGTATGCGGAGTCTCCCGTCCATGAAGGCTACGAAATGTTGACGGCCAAACCGGTCGGCCGACTGAAACATGCTATTTGGCAGATTCCGTTCAGAGATTTCGAAGAAGTTGTAAAAAAAGCCAATCGCTATTCGTCGCTTGGATCGATCAAGCTTGCCGACCAACGTGTATCGATGGGAACTGCCTTGTGGCACGGCATATGGTCGTTCCTCAAACACTATGTGGCGAAGCGGGGGTTCCTCGATGGATGGCCGGGATTTGTCATCGCGTTCGGAAATTTTGAGGGTACGTTCTATCGGTATGCGAAACGGTTCGAGCAACAGGAACAGTGGCCGCTTCCGAAACAAGCGCCTCTTCGTCGCCACGGCGACGTGCCCGCCAAATGAAAACGGCGTTGATCGTGACGACCTATAACAGGCCGGCTGCGCTGGCAGCAGTACTGGAAGGGTATTGCCGTCAAAGCGATCAAGATTTTGAGCTTGTGGTTGCCGATGATGGTTCGAAGGAAGACACGGCGGAAGTCGTGCGGCAATGTGCACGGCATGCACCGTTCCGGCTGACGCATGTCTGGCATGAGGACCAGGGGTTTCGAGCCGCTGCTATTCGTAATCGCGCGGTGGCATCGTCCGAGGCCGACTATATTGTGTTCACGGATGGAGACTGCGTTCCCTCCAGGCATTTCGTGCATGCCCATAAACAGCTCGCCGAACCGGGATATTTCCTGGGAGCTAATCGTGTATTGCTTTCGGCCGGATTGACGAACCGTGTTCTGTGCCGACAGGTGTCGATTCATACATGGCGCTTATTCGATTGGCTTCTGTCCTGGTCGAAGCGAGACATCAATCGTGTGCTTCCGCTGATGGAATTGCCGGATGGTCCGTTTCGAAAATGGGCGCCTGATCGATGGGAAGGCATCAAGACATGCAACTTTTCTGCATGGCGTACGGACCTTATCCGTGTAAATGGACTGGACGAATCGTACGAAGGATGGGGGCTTGAGGATTCCGACTTGGTCATCCGACTGCTCCATGCCGGAGTGAAGCAGAAGAGTGCGCGCTTCGCCGCCACGGTATTTCATTTGTGGCATCCCGAGCAGGATCGCAGAAGGTTGGAAGACAATCAGAAACGCCTGAATGATCTCCTGCGTTCCTCGACGGTGCGAGCCGCCGTTGGGCTCGAGCAACATCAGGCCGCGGTCCTTGATGATCAATCTGTGACGCTGCGGCGGGCGACAACATGAAGCGGGATCTTCACAGTGTGTTAGTCGTCTGTACGCGTCGAATCGGAGACGTTCTGTTAGCCACGCCGGTCATTCGTTCGCTCAAGGCCTCTTTGCCCCATGTGATGATCGACATGCTGGTGTTCGAAGGGACTGAGGATGTGCTCTCCGGCAACACGGATATCCGGCGAGTGTGGACGATCCCCGAACGACCGGCGATCCGGTCTCATCTCGCCTTGCTGTGTTCGCTGTGGCGACGTTACGACGTCGCTCTGTCGGTGCTTGCAGGAGATCGCCCGACCTTTCATGCCTGGGTTGCAGGACGGTATTGCGTAGGGACGCTATTGCCCGATAAGAAATCCTGGTGGAAGCGGAGGTTGCTGAATCACTGGATCCCGTTCGACAATCTCCATACTCATACGGTTGCCATGAATCTCAGGCTGCTTACACCGTTGGGTATCGCACCACTTGGTACTCCCGTGGTGAGTTGGACGGACGAGGATGCACGATCTGTTCACGCCCTATTTCCTGATATCCGGAGTGCTCAGCCCTATGCAGTGCTGCATGTGTCGCCGAAGTTTGCCTATAAGACATGGACTGTCGATGGATGGGTGGCACTCGGACGGTGGTTGATCGATCGTGGCCTGATCGTTGTGGTAACCGGAGTCGAATCGGCTGAGCAGTCGTGTTGTGATCAGATTATCCAAGAGCTCCCCAAGGCTGTCAATTTGATCGGTCGAGTGACGTTGCCGGCTCTTGGTTATCTCTTAAGTCGAGCTGCACTGTATGTTGGGACGGATACGGCCGTCAGTCATATGGCTGCTGCCATCGGCGTGCCGTCCGTCGTTTTATTCGGCCCCTCTAACCCTGTGAAATGGGGGCCCTGGCCGAAGGACTTTCCTGCAGATGCACAGAGCCCCTGGCATAAACAAGGATCGCAAGGGCAGGGGAATGTGTGTTTGCTTCAAGGCGAAGGAGACTGCGTACCGTGCCTCGCTGAAGGATGTGATCGCCATGTGAATAGCCTCAGTGACTGTCTCCAGCGGATGTCAGTGCATCGGGTCATCCAGGCTGCTGAGACCATGCTTCGGAAGCGGGAGATCAACGTCGTAGTACCAACCAGCGTATGAAACAGTCAGTCGCGAAACTCTTCCATTCTCTCACGAGACGATTTGGAGACCGGGTACTCCGGTACCGCTCGAGTCTCGTCATTGGGGTGGAACTGCTGTTGATTTTCGTGGCGAACCTGACGGCATTTTCCCTGCGCTTCGATGCGGATGTTCCTCCTGAGTATCGGAGGATCATGTGGGACTTCATGCCTGCTGTGTTGCTGATGTACGGTGTCGGACTCTGGTTGTTTGGGATTCAACGAGGGCTCTGGAGATACGTCGATCTTCACGATCTCTGGAGAATTCTGCTGGCCGCACTGAGTAGCTCTGCGGTGTTTTATGGGGTCATCCATCAACTTGGCGGTGTGACACAGTATCCTCGATCCGTCATCATCCTGACGGGCCTATTGACGGCGCTGTATTTGGCCGGCATCCGATTGGCGGTGCGGGGGGGCCGGGAGTGGATTCAGCTATTCGATCCGAGTGCACGACGTGTCTTGATCGTCGGCGCAGGACATGCGGGTGAGTTATTAGTCAGGGATATGTTGTACGATGCGAATTATCACTGTTGCCCGGTGGGGTTTGTCGATGATGATCCGATCAAACGCAAGATGAGTATTCACGGGATTCCTGTCGTGGGAGGCATTACGGATATCAAGCGGGAGGCTGAACGGCTGAAGGTCGACGAGATCATCGTGGCCATTCCTTCCGGTCCCACCACGGTAAAGCAAAAGATACTCGCTGCGTCAGAAGGCTGTTCGGTGCCGATCAAGACGCTACCCGATGTCAAGCAATTGCTCGTTGATCCGGTCTCTCTGCATCACGTGCGACCGATGAGCGTCGATGATTTGCTCCAGCGTGAGCCGATTCGGACGGATTCCCAAGAACTGGCCCCCCACATAAGTGGGAAAACGCTCCTTGTGACCGGCGCAGGAGGGTCGATCGGATCGGAACTCTGCCGG
This sequence comes from uncultured Nitrospira sp., assembly GCA_902500805.1. Lineage (GTDB taxonomy): Bacteria > Nitrospirota > Nitrospiria > Nitrospirales > Nitrospiraceae > Nitrospira_D. Next base: position 74,982 of record CABVSA010000002.1, read on the forward strand.
CAGATCGCCCGGTACAAACCTCAGGCCGTAGTGTTGTTCGAACGCTACGAGAATACGCTGCATTCACTGCTGTTAGAGTTACACGCAGCTTTCCCGACGGTAAAGATCGTCCCGGTCATTGGAGATGTGACCGTCCCAGACCGCGTCGCGGAAGTGTTTCGCCAGACCTGTCCTGACATCGTGTTCCATGCTGCTGCACACAAACATGTTCCACTGATGGAATTGAATCCGAAGGAAGCGATCCGCAACAATATCTTAGGCACTCGCGTGGTCGCCGAAGCAGCCGTCAGGGCAGGCGTCAGCCGATTTGTCCTGATCTCCACGGACAAAGCTGTCAATCCTTCGAGCGTCATGGGTGTGACCAAAAGAATCGCCGAGCATATGATGCAGGAGTTCAATGGTCCCGGTCTCACAAAGTTTATGGTGGTGCGGTTCGGGAATGTGCTAGGCAGCAACGGGAGCGTCGTCCCTTTGTTCACTGAACAGATCCGCAAAGGAGGGCCTGTAACCGTCACCCACCCGGAGATCAAACGGTTTTTCATGACAATTCCGGAAGCAGTGCAGCTGGTGCTCCAAGCGAGTGTAATGGGGCGTGGAGGGGAAGTCTTTGTTCTCGATATGGGAGAGCAGATCAAGGTGGCTGATTTGGCCAGGAACATGATCGTCTTGGCCGGATTGGTTCCAGGGAAAGACATTGACATTGTCTACACCGGCCTGCGTCCTGGAGAAAAGATGTACGAAGAACTCTTTGAGGAACAGGAACAAGTCGCGCCCACGGCTCATGCGAAGATCAATCGAGCGAGTGGGGCTCCGGTTTCCGTCGGTGAGCTGGATCAATGGCTGGAGATGTTACAGGCGAATCTCCCCCATTGTGAGGAAGAGGAGCTCCTTCAAGATCTCAAACGGCTGGTGCCGAGCTTTCAACCGGCCGTTCCTCAACGCGTATCGTGATTAGGTGCGGTCCATAAGGGGATCAATGTTGAGATGAGTATCCTGGTTACCGGTGGGGCGGGGTTTATTGGCGCCAACTTTGTGCTTGACTGGTTGGCACAGCACGATGAGCCTGTCGTCAATCTCGACAAGCTGACCTATGCAGGGAATCTCGAGAGCCTTGTCAGCCTTGGAAACAACGTGCGGCACATCTTTGTGCGGGGTGATATCGGCGATGCTGTGCTCGTTGACAAACTGTTGATGGAGCATCGTCCGCGAGCGGTCATTAATTTCGCTGCCGAAAGTCACGTTGATCGCTCCATTCATGGGCCTGGTGAATTTATCCAGACCAATATCGTCGGCACCTTTCACCTGCTTGAATCGGTGCGCGCGTATTGGGGTGGACTGGAATGCGAAGCCAAACAGCGTTTCCGGTTTTTGCATGTCTCTACCGATGAGGTGTATGGCTCATTGACCCAAGATGCGCCGGCTTTCAGTGAAACGAATCGCTACGAGCCCAATAGTCCCTATTCGGCAAGCAAGGCCGCCAGCGATCATCTTGTCCGGGCCTATTACCATACGTACGGTCTTCCGGTTCTGACCACCAATTGTTCGAACAATTATGGCCCGTTCCAATTTCCAGAAAAGCTGATCCCGCTCTGCATCTTGAATGCATTAGCTGGGAAACCACTTCCGATTTATGGTGACGGATTACAAGTGCGAGACTGGTTGTACGTCGGAGATCACTGTCGAGCCATCAGTCTCGTGCTCCAAAGTGGCCTTGTGGGAGAAACCTATAACATCGGCGGTTGCAGCGAAAAGACTAACGTGGATGTTGTGCAGGCCCTCTGCGATACTCTGGATGGGCTTGCCCCACCTGCCACCTGCCACTTGCCACTTGCCACGTACCGTTCTCTGATCACCTTTGTGAAGGATCGTCCAGGGCACGATCGTCGTTATGCCATAGATGCCAGTAAAGTTGAGCGCGAGCTTGGTTGGAAGCCCCTCGAAACGTTCGAATCCGGTCTGCGTAAAACTGTAACCTGGTATCTCCAGAATCCACGTTGGAGTGCTAACGTGACCAGCGGGGCCTATCGCACGTGGATTGATCAACAGTACGGCACCGGAGCGCGATGAGGATCCTGTTAACCGGCAAGCGTGGTCAGGTCGGGTCCGAGCTTCAACGGGCACTGGCGCCCTTGGGGGAGGTCCACGCCGTAGATTACACTGAGTGCGATTTGGCCGATGCAACTGCAATTTCTACTCTGGTGCGGTCGGTTCGGCCGGACCTGATCGTCAATCCGGCAGCCTACACAGCGGTGGACAAGGCAGAGTCAGAGCCGGGATTGGCTCATGCCATCAATGCCGTTGCCCCAGGAGTGCTCGGAACGGAAGCGGAGAAATTGGGCGCATGGGTCGTACATTACTCCACTGATTATGTGTTCGATGGTACGAAGGTGGGAGCCTATACGGAAGAGGATCTTACGAACCCGCTCAGTGTCTATGGGCGGACCAAAAGAGATGGTGAGATCGCACTGCGGGACAGCGGAGCGCGGTACCTGATTTTTCGGACGAGCTGGGTAGTCGGTGTCCATGGGAATAATTTTGCGAAAACGATTTTGCGATTGGCGCTTGAGCGGGAACAGTTGACGGTGGTGGCCGATCAATATGGAGCTCCAACATCGGCAGCCTTGCTGGCAGATGTGACGGCTCAGTTGATCCGTCAATGGCAGCGTGAGGGAGATGAGCATTTTCCTTTCGGCTTGTACCATCTTGCCGCCAGTGGAGAAACCAACTGGTGCGAGTATGCGCGGGTTGTCGTGTCGGAAGCTCTTTCGGTTGGGAGACCGTTGAAGCTCGCACCGGATGCCCTTCGAGGGATTCCCTCCTCAGAATATCCAACGGCTGCAAAACGCCCAGCCAATTCGCGGTTGGATACAGGCAAGTTGCGTAAGACTTTTGGTTTCGAGTTGCCTGATTGGCAATACGGAGTCCGACATATTCTGCACCAGATTCTGGATGATGGTGAGTAGCAAGTAGCAAGTCGCAAGACGCAAGCTGCAGGTAGTGAAAGGTAAACTACATGACTCAACTCACTACTGACCACTCACCACTGGCCACTCGCCAGAGAAAAGGCATCATCCTTGCTGGTGGATCCGGAACACGACTGTATCCAGCCACGCTGGCGATCAGTAAGCAATTGCTGCCGGTGTTCGACAAGCCAATGATCTACTATCCGCTCAGTGTGCTCATGTTGGCAGGTATCCGCGAGATCCTCATTATTTCGACCCCACAGGACACTCCTCGCTTCGAGCAGCTTCTCGGTAACGGCCAGCGGTGGGGGCTGAATATCCGGTACGCGGTACAGCCTTCGCCTGGAGGTCTTGCACAAGCCCTTCTGATCGGTGAATCATTCATCGACAACGGTCCCTCTGCACTGGTGTTGGGGGACAATATCTTTTATGGTCACGATCTTCACAATTTGCTCGGCAGCGCGATGGTGCGAGCTAACGGGGCGACGGTCTTTGCCTATCATGTCCGAAATCCGGAGCGGTATGGGGTCGTTGAGTTTGACGTAAGGGGCGAGGTGCTCTCGCTTGAAGAAAAGCCCAAGCAACCGAAATCCAACTATGCCGTCACTGGTCTCTATTTCTACGACCAGCAGGTTGTCAGCCTGGTCAAGAGTCTGAAGCCTTCGGCCCGTGGGGAACTGGAGATCACCGACTTGAACCGATTGTATCTTGAGCAGCGTGAGTTGAATGTCGAAATCATGGGGCGAGGCTATGCATGGCTGGATACTGGCACACATGAGTCGCTGCTCGATGCCAGCCAATTCATCGCCACGCTCGAAAATCGCCAAGGCCTGAAGGTAGCCTGTCCGGAAGAAATTGCCTATAAACGAAAGTGGATTGATGTCGCCCAGTTGGAACGGCTGGCACAGCCCTTAGCTAAAAATGGTTATGGCCAATATCTGTTGAAGATCATGACGGAGGAAGGGTTGTGATGAAAGCCACCCATTGTGCGGTTCAGCTGTGCCGCGATGTGCGGCTGGAACCATGTCTCTGCTGAGAGGGGAGGCCTGTTTTGCCTGGCAATGGATCTTTCGTCGGATATCCTGTCTCGTTCAGGAAGTTTGCCGAGTAGGATTTGCAAGGGCTCGTTGGTGTTGTGTAGATGCTCAAGGTATGATCCAGGGAATCCGTAATTCGTAGCTGCTGTGCCCTTCTAGCGGAGATCCTTTGGCTATCCTACGACTCTTGTAGACGAATCTCAGAATATCCTCATGGTCATGTGTTGCCCAAAAATCAGATTTAGGTAAGCTTGCTGATGTCGGCAAACAAGTCCGTCAAACAACGTTCGTTTCGTTGGAGGGCCTCCCTCACTTTACTCAAAAGGATTCGTCTCTTTGCCACGGATGTGGACGGAGTCCTCACTGATGCCGGTATGTATTATTCCGAATCGGGTGACGAATGGAAAAAATTTAACACCCGAGATGGGATGGGGATCAAGCTGTTACAGAGAGCCGGACTCATCACGGCAATCGTCACGCAGGAGCGGACCAGATTGGTCGCGCGTCGAGCAGAAAAGCTGGCGATTCCTGAGCTCCACCAGGGAGTAATGGATAAGCTATCGGTGATTCGGGAAATGGCCATACGGCATGGCATCTCGCTCCAACAGATTGCCTATATCGGTGACGATGTGAACGATATTGAAGCATTGAAGGCTGTGGGTGTGTCGGCGGCTCCAGCTGATGGCCTTCCGCAAGTGTTGGATGTTGTCGGCTATGTCTGTCAGAAGAAAGGTGGAGAAGGTGCGGTAAGAGAACTCGCTGAGTTGATACTCCAAGCACGCCTTGAAGTGACGGCGGACAAGCGGAGAAGGATAAAGGGGAAGAATGGCTAACAAGCACATGGTCTATCCGGTCATTATGGCGGGAGGAAGCGGGACCAGGTTTTGGCCCTTGAGCCGACATCTATTTCCAAAGCAGCTGTTGCGGATCGGCGGTGAGCATACCTTGATTCAACAAACCATGCGGCGTGTGCTTGGCTGTGCTCCGGCAGCCAACGTCTTGATTTCGACCAACGCGGCACAGGCCGATCTCATTCGTGTGCAACTGGCCGATTGGAAAGAGGATCTTGCCGACGGGTTTGTGCTGGAACCGGAAGGCCGAAATACGGCTCCCGCTATTGCCTTGGCTGCAATGGAAGCGCAGCGACGCGATCCTGACGCAATGATGCTGGTTGTCCCTGCCGATCATGTAGTCACCGGTCAGCGAGAGTTCGAATCGGCGGTTCAACTAGGCTGCCAATTGGCAGAAGCGGGCCACTTGGTGACCTTTGGGATTAAGCCGATCCGTCCGGAAACCGGCTATGGATATATCAAGCCGAACGACAAGGCTGGATTGGGGAAACGAGGAAAGTTGCAGGGTTTCTCAGTCCATAAATTCGTGGAAAAGCCGAATGTTGCCAAGGCGACGCAGTACCTCAAGGCCGGGAACTATTATTGGAACAGCGGGATGTTCATCTGGCGGGCTGCAACAATTTTGGAGGAGATTCGCCGTCACCAGCCTGCCATTGCCAGAGCGATGGACAGGATCAGAGAACTTCGCATGAGGCATGCACCCCAGTCGGATATTGAAGATCTTTATCGAACAATCAAACCAGTCTCCATCGACAACGGTGTGATGGAATGCTCGTCGAAGGCGGCTGTGATTCCGGTGGCGTTCAAATGGTCGGACGTCGGGAGTTGGGGAAGCTTGGATGAAGTGGCCTCGAGGGATAAGGCCGGGAACGTGACGACTGGACGAGTGGTCGACTTGGAAAGCCGTCGGTCTATCGTTTATGCCGACAGGCGAGTTGTGGCGACGATCGGTTTAGAGGACATGGTCGTGGTGGATACACCGGATGCGACGTTGGTCTGTCCAAAATCCAGGGCGCAGGATGTGAAGAAGATCGTCGACATCCTGAAGCAACAAAAAGCACCAGAGCATTTGGAACACTTGACCGTTCAGCGGCCATGGGGCTCCTATACGGTATTGGAGGAAGGTCCGGGGTTCAAAGTCAAACGCGTCACGGTCAACCCAGGTGGGCGACTCTCACTTCAACTGCATCATCAACGGAGTGAACATTGGGTGGTGATTGCCGGTACCGCACGAGTGACCAGGGGGGAAGAAATTTTTGACTTGCGCGTTGGGCAGAGTACGGCCATTCCAGTGAAGACACAGCATCGCCTGGAAAATCCAGGGCGTGAGACCGTGCATATCATCGAGGTGCAAAACGGCCCGTACCTTGGCGAGGATGATATCGTTCGCTTCAAGGATGATTACGGTCGGGGAACAGTTGCTCGGTAAGCTCGCAAAGTGTAAAAGTTCGAATGTCGGAATATCTGCCGACCCACGAGCTTAGCACTTTCGAACTTTCTAACTTTTGAACGAGGAATTATGGGATTATTCCGCGAATATGATCTTCGAGGCATCGTCGGCACCGAGCTGACGGAGGAGTTGGCTGAGCGGGTGGGGCTTGCCTACGCCACCTATGCAAACAAACACGGAGTTAAGACGATCAGCATAGGTCGTGATGGCCGTCTCAGTTCTCCCGCGTTACATCAGGCGCTGCTCAAGGGGCTGTTAGCCGGTGGGATGGACGTGATCGATATCGGGATCTGTTCCTCGCCGTTGGTGTATTTCTCGTTATTTACCCTTCCGGTCGGCGGCGGCATCATGATCACTGGCAGTCACAATGCAGCGGAGTACAATGGGTTTAAGATCTGTCTCGGGAAAACGGCGATTCATGGAGATGACATTCAAGAATTGCGGCGTGTGATGGAAGCGGGCGTGTTCGCGTCAGGGCATGGGCGACTCTCTGAGTATCCGATCATTCCTGACTATTTGGCGTATATCAAGAAAAGCTTTCCTCATGTCAAAGCTAAACAGTTGCATGTCGTGATTGACTGTGGGAACGGCGCCGCGTCCCTTGTTGCCAAGCAAGCGCTTGAATTGCTGGGGTGCAAGGTCACGGGACTGTATTGCGACCTGGACGGGCGGTTCCCCAACCATCATCCGGATCCTACGGTGCTGGAGAATCTGTCTGACCTGATGCAATCAGTGAAGGAGCATCGAGCTGATGTGGGAATCGGCTATGATGGAGATGCAGACCGAATCGGCGCAGTGGATGAGCAGGGGCAGGTGCTCTGGGGCGATCGTCTCCTGGTGGTGTATGCTCGAGATATTCTGGCCGAGAAGCCGGGGAGTACGATCATCTCGGAGGTCAAAGCGTCCCAATGCCTCTACGATGACGTTGCCAAGCGTGGTGGGCGTGCCGTGATGTGGAAGACCGGACATTCTTTGATTAAAGCAAAAATGAAAGAAGAGGCGGCAGTGTTGGCCGGGGAAATGTCCGGGCACATGTTTTTTGCAGATCGGTATTTCGGGTATGACGATGCCGTGTATGCGTCCTGTCGGCTCGTGGAAATCTTGGCGAAAGCTCAACAGCCGCTGTCGGCGTTAGTGTCGGATCTGCCCCACTCGGTCGTCACGCCTGAGATACGAGTGGATCTTCCAGACACGGTCAAGTTTGATGTGGTCGAGCAGGTTCGCAAGAGATTCACGGAATACCTGAAGACCGAACAGAGCCTTGGCCCGAAGAAACTAACACTGAGAAATCTAATCACGATCGACGGGGTCCGTGCGATATTCGATGATGGATGGGGCCTCATCAGGGCGTCCAATACCCAACCAGCTTTAGTGCTGAGATTTGAAGCGACCTCTTCCGACCAACTCAATGCGATTCGAGCGCTGATTGAGGAAGAGCTGAGGGAGGCTAAACGAGCGCTCGCGTGTTAGCATTTGTTACCACGTGGATTGGTCTTGGTCGCCTCCGCGCCAGCATCGGTCGTCCTGCCGTACTAGGGGCCGTTTTTCTGACTCTCTTGGTTCCCCTTGAAACAACCGCAGCTGAAGGATTAAGCGAAACAACGCGTCCCTTCACGGTCGGAGAACGGCTGACCTACGAAGTGTCCTGGCTCAACCTGACCGCTGCCATCGCCGTGATGGAAGTGGCTCCTACGGAAGAGAGAGGGGGGACCGCTTCCCTCGCCAAGCTGATCGGGACGGCGCAGTCCACTCCGATCATCACGAAGTTCTTTCCGGTTGATAATCGAGTGGAGTCGAAATTGGATCTGGAGACGCTGACTCCGGAACATCTGACCTTCCGGCGGCGCGAGGGAAAAAAGAAAGAGGATATCGAGTATACGTTCCACCAAAAGGACGGGACGGTCACTGCCGTCAGAGGAGGAACGACCGAGTCAGTATCCATTCCAGCCGGGACACACGACATCATCTCTTGCCTGTACTACACACGTGCCGTGTTGCCACCCAAGCCGGGAGCCTCACTCAAGATGAACGTGTACCATGATAAGAAAAATCGTCCGGTGGAAGTCCGAGTCGAAGGAATCGAGACTCTGGAAGGAGGCTGGGGGAAAGCGGAGACGGTCCGAGTGCGGGTGATCATGCCGTTCCATGGTCTTTTCATGAATAAAGGAGATATTCATGTGTGGGTCACCAATGATGAACGAAAGACTCCAGTTCGCATGAAAGCGAAAGTCGTTCTTGGGGCCATTGTCGCCGACCTCGTTGATGGTTGGTCGGGAGTCAGTAGTGTGAAGCCGGGGTTTTGAACAGGAGGTTGTTGTCCACGCAGGATAAACCCGTTATACTGAGCCGCAGCATGAGACAATTTCCCACCACATTAAGCCAGTTTATCATTCGGAGTCAGGCGTCCTATCCGGGTGCAACTGGAGAGTTTTCCAGTCTGTTGACCCAAATTGGCCTGGTCGGCAAACTCATTTCCCAAGATCTTCGGCGCGCGGGATTGATCAATATTCTCGGGACGACCGGTGAGACCAATGTCCAGGGAGAGACCGTTAAGAAGCTGGATGCCATCGCAAATGATGACTTTGTCAGAGTTTTTCAAGCCAGCGAGCATGTCTGTGCCTTGGCTTCGGAAGAAATGGAAAAGCCGCTCTTGCTGCCGAATAATTGGCCAAATGGCAAGTACATGCTGCTCTTCGATCCGCTGGACGGCTCCTCCAATACGGACAATAACATGCCGCTCGGGGCCATTTTTTCCGTGCTCAAGTATGGGCGAACGGATCGATTGCCGACTGAAGCGGATTTGATCCGCCGAGGGACAGAACAAGTCGCGGCCGGGTATCTCCTGTATGGATCGAGCACGATGTTGGTGTACACCGTCGGGCAAGGCGTCTATGGGTTCACGCTTGATCCTGACATCGGCGAGTACTTGTTGTCCCATGAGCGGATGAGGATTCCTGAAAAAGGCAAGGTCTATGCCGCCAATGAAGGGAATTATAATAAGTGGTCTGATGGAATAAGGAAGTATTTCGATTCGCTTAAGGTCACGGATAAGGCGACGGGACGCCCCTATAGTGCCAGGTATTCCGGCTGCCTGGTGGCGGATGTGCATCGATTATTGCTTGGAGGAGGGATCTATCTCTATCCAGGGGAAGTCGACAAGCCGGAAGGAAAGCTGCGGCTGCTGTATGAGGCAAACCCGTTGGCGTTTGTGATCGAGCAAGCTGGAGGAAAGGCCTCAACGGGCATGACGAGAATTCTAGATGTGGAAGCCAAGAAGTTACATCAGCGTGTACCGTTGATTATCGGGAGTCCTCTCGATGTCGAGCAGGCTGAGGCGTATGTTGAAGGAAGAGTCTAGTTACTCATCGTTTTGACCGGTAGGAGCTGTCTGGAGGGAATTATGGGAGATCGGGTTCAAGAGATTCTCAGTTGGTATGGTAGCGACAATGCGGGGACGAAGACGAATATTGCCCGCATGCTACGATCCGGGAAATTGGCTGGGACCGGCAAGTTGGTCATTCTTCCAGTCGATCAAGGATTTGAACATGGCCCGGCTCGGAGCTTTGCGCCGAATCCGTCCGGGTACAACCCACACTATCACTTTCAACTCGCCATCGATGCCGGCTGCAATGCCTATGCAGCACCGCTCGGGTTTTTAGAAGCAGGAGCCAGTGAATTTGCAGGGCAGATTCCTCTCATTCTCAAGCTCAATAATCATGATGTGTTGCATGATGACAAGGATCCGCTGCCGTCAGTCACAGGCAGTGTGAACGATGCTCTGCGGTTAGGATGTTCGGCTGTCGGGTTCACGATCTATCCTGGGTCTTCCCATTGCAACGCGATGTATGAACAGCTGCAATCCATAGCAGAAGAAGCGAAGGCCAGTGGCCTAGCCGTCGTGGTGTGGTCCTATCCCCGAGGATCTGTCCTGAGTAAGGAAGGTGAGACGGCGATGGATGTCGTGGCCTATGCGGCACAGATCGCGGCACAACTGGGCGCGCATATCATCAAGGTGAAGTTGCCGACTGCACATTTGGAACAGGCCGCCGCAAAGAAGGTGTACGAATCCACGCAAATTCCGATTAAGACGCTGGCGGAGCGAGTCAAACACGTGGTGCAGAGTTCGTTCGATGGACGGCGGATCGTGATCTTCTCCGGCGGAGCGAAGAGCGAAGATAAGAATGTGTTTGAGGAGGCTCGTGGGATTCGGGATGGGGGAGGGTTTGGAAGCATCATAGGACGGAACTCCTTCCAGCGACCGAAGGCGGAGGCCATCAAGTTTCTCCAGACCATCATGGGGATTTACAGCGGCACTATTCAGTGAGCGCTGCTACGGTCATGGATAAAGGCGAATGCAGACTATGAATCAATTCGAGTCGAGTCCGAAGCCCTCACAAGGAAAGAAAAACTGGGTTGTCACAGCGGCTTTGCTGACGACTGGAATAATCATTGGATTTGTCGTGGCCTCGGACCTTGGATGGTTATCAAATGGCCATGCGGTGCCAGATTCATCGTCTGTTGCACCATCGTCGCCTCCTCCTATCGTCAGACCAGTCTCGACGGCTCCGCAGCCCATACTGGGCGGGGGCAACCAAACATTCGTCGATATTGCCAAGTCGGTGAAGCCGGCGGTGGTGAATATCTATGCGACCAAGAGCGGACGTGGGGAAGGGCCCGGTGGCACCCCGTTTGATGATCCGCTCTTTAGAAAGTTTTTCGGTGACGAGTTTTTCAGGAAGTTCGAACACCCCAAGGAGAAGAAAGAGCGAGGTTTGGGGTCCGGTGTGATTGTCGACCCCACCGGGTTGATCATTACCAACAATCATGTCGTGGGGAAGGCGGATGAGATCCGCGTCACACTCTCGGACAAACGTGAGTTCAAAGCCAAGTTGATCGGCACCGACCCTAAGACGGATGTGGCTGTCGTGAAGATCGAAGCCACGGGGCTTCCAAGCGTGCCGTGGGCTGATTCGGACAAGTTGGAAGTGGGAGAGTTTGTCTTGGCTGTCGGTAATCCGTTCGGGCTGACACAGACCGTCACGTTGGGAATTGTCAGCGCGCTGGGGCGGGCTGCTGGTATTGCCGAGTATGAAGACTTTATCCAGACCGATGCGGCCATCAATCCAGGCAACTCCGGAGGAGCCTTGGTTAACGTCCGAGGTGAACTGGTCGGGATCAATACGGCCATATTCAGTCAGAGCGGCGGTAATATGGGGATCGGGTTTGCCGTACCGAGCAATATGGCGCAGTCGATTATGGGGCAACTGGTCCAGACCGGCAAAGTCGTGCGTGGGTGGCTGGGAGTTTCGATTCAGGAATTGACGCCGGAATTGGCGTCACAGTTTGGCATCACTGAAACGAAGGGTGTGCTCGTCAGCGATGTCATGGATGACAGCCCAGCGAAGAAAGCCGGGTTTGAGCGTGCCGATGTGATCCTCGAGTATGACGGAAAACCGATGGATTCACCGACGCATCTGCGTAATGCCGTCGCACAGACTCCGGTCGGGAAAAAAGTCGTCGTCAAAGTTATCAGGGACAAGAAGGCCAAGACCATCGATCTCACCATCGTCGAGCAGCCGAAGTCCATGACGCAAAGCGGCGAAGAAGACGGAGGGGACTCATCGACGCCGATCGGGATCTTGTCCAGTCTTGACGTGCGTGACCTGAACGAAGAGTTGACAAGTCGCTATGGCTTGAAGTCGAGTGAGCGCGGTGTCGTGGTCGTGCGGGTCAAGGCCGGTAGTACCGCTGAGGAAATGGGGGTTCGTGAAGGTGATATCGTGCTTGAGGTCAATCGCCAAGGGGTCACCTCGGTGAAGGTGTTTGAACGGATTGCCAACAAGCTGCCGAAGGATCAGGCGGTGTTGCTTTTGCTCAAACGGCAGGGCCGGACGATTTATCTGACGCTTCGCCCATGAGGCAGTTGGAAAGTGGAAGGTTAGAAGCTTAAAAATTTCCCATCCGGACCTTCCAACTTGTGAACTTTCTAGCTGGTTGCCGATGATGATCATCGAGTTGCCCGCAATAATGAGAATGCTCCGTTGAGCATCGTTTTGTGAATAACCGCACCGTGGCCATCGTCCCTGCCGCCGGCCGAGGTCTTCGCATGGGCGGCGCCGTTCCCAAGCAGTTTTTGGCATTGGGCGGTGAGCCGTTGGTCGTGCACTCGCTTCGAGTTCTTCAGCGCTCTCCCGTCATCGACGAGATCATCTTGGCTGTGCCGCAGGCTGATCTCGATTATTGCCTCAATGATCTTGCTGTCCGATTTGGATTTTCAAAAATCAGGCGGGTAGTGGCAGGGGGAAAAGAACGCCAGGATTCAGTGCGGCATGCCCTGGAACATGTGCCGGATGATACATCGATTGTGGTTGTGCATGATGCGGTACGTCCGTTTCTGACGGAGCAGATGGTGGCTGATGTGGTTGAGGCTGCAGGCCGAGAGGGAGGGGCGATCATCGCGCTGCCGATGCGCGATACCGTCAAGCAGGTTGGAACGGACCATCGGATCGAACGAACCGTTGATCGGCAACCGCTCTGGTTGGCTCAAACACCTCAGGCATTCCGACGAGAGCCATTGCTGAGCGTCCATCGCAAAGCTCGTGCGGAAGGAGTGCATGCAACTGATGATGCATTTTTATTCGAGTGGGCTGGTCACCGGGTTGTGGTGGTGGAAGGGAGCGGAGAGAATATCAAGGTGACAAGGCCTGAAGACATGGTGATTGGCGAGGCGATCTTGGCGTCGAGGAAAGCAAACGCAAATGCATAAAAGTTGACAGGTGGAAAGTTGGAAAGTGCCTTGGGACTGCATTGTTATGAATTCAAACTTTGAAACGTGTCACTTTCGAACTTTTCAACTATTGATGAGTGAGCTGTGACCACTGAGAAAAGGAAAAGCATGCGTATCGGGTATGGGTATGATGTCCATCCATTGGGGCCTGGGCGTAAACTGATTCTTGGCGGGGTCGAGATCCCGCACAGTAAGGGATTACTTGGCCACTCTGACTCTGATGTGCTGGTTCATGCTGTCTGTGACGCCTTATTGGGAGCAATGGGAGAGGGAGATCTGGGGCGGCATTACCCCAGTTCGGATCCAAAGTACAAAGGCATCTCGAGCCTCAAGTTATTGGAAGATGTCATGTCGAAGCTGAATGTGAAAGGCTATCGGGTAGGTAATATTGATACTGTGATTGTGGCTCAAGCGCCCAGGCTTGGTCCGCACCTCTCGACCATGCAGAAGACCATCGCAGCAACGGCCGGTATTGCTCCTGAATTAGTGAATGTGAAGGTTAAGAGCGGAGAAGGGTTAGACGCCGTGGGACATGAAGAAGGGATGATTGCACACGCCGTCTGTTTGATCGAGCCAGTCTAACGTCTAGGGTATACCGCCGATGTTAGCGCATATCAAACAGGACCTCCAAGCCGTTTTCGATCGAGATCCGGCTGCGACCAGCAAACTGGAGGTCATCCTTACGTATGCAGGCTTTCATGCCTTGCTCGCATACCGCATTTCGCACCGACTCAAGTCGATGGGAGTTCCATTCTTCCCGCGAGCGATTTCTCAGCTGGCCCGTTGGCTCACCGGTGTGGAAATCCATCCGTCAGCCAAGATCGGGACGGGGTTTTTCATAGACCATGGCATGGGAGTGGTGATCGGGGAGACTGCTGAGATTGGCGACTACGTGACTCTTTTTCAAGGCGTGACGTTAGGAGGAACCGGCAAAGAGCGGGGTAAGCGGCATCCGACGCTCGGGAATCACGTGGTGGTAGGCGCCGGCGCAAAAATTCTCGGTGGGATTACGATCGGCGACAATGTGAAGATTGGGGCTAATTCTGTCGTATTGAAGAATGTCGCGGCCAATTCCACGGTGATCGGTGTTCCTGGCCGCGTCATCAAATCCCAGGGCGAGCGCCTGCCTGATGCCACCATGGATCAAGTTGATTTGCCTGATCCTATCAGTGACCGCTTCATCGCATTGGAACAGGAATTGATTGAGCTTCGGAAGAAACTCGAAAATTGCGATGAGCCGAACCGTCATTAGTCGTTCGCATTGCCCATCAGCCTGCTGACGAAGTCAGCTCGGCGCGGCATCATGCCGCGCCGGAGTAACACGGTCATGCAGACAGACAGTCACTCATGAATTTCTTCCGCTCGTCGCCCTTCAGTTGCTTTTCACCCGCCTCTTTATTGCACGCCTTCATTTTACTCTGCTGAGTGTCCTTGCCGCCTCCACCTTTCCCCGATTTGGCGGAAAGGCATTCCTTCATGAACGCTCTCCGCTCTTCGCCTTTCCCTTCGCCAAACCCTTTCGCATTCGCTTGTTCATTGCAGGCCTTCATCTTGCTCTGCTGCTCCGGTGCGGCCACTGCGAATGGCGTGACGCCGAGGCTGAGCGCGAAGAACGTCAATGTGAGGGCGCGTAGAACTCGCTGCATGTTGAGGCTCCTTTAATAAGAGGTGAGGTGCACGACTGGGTTGCATCATAACAGATAAATACGTACGTGTCATAGGCTAGAACGCGGTCGCGTGAGGTGTGAACCCGTAGGTTGGTGGCTCACGAATAGTAGACGGAGCCTGGTCTCCTTGTAATGACAGAGATGAGTTGGTGTTGTGGAGAAGGGGTGACGGGTGATTTCTTCTTGGGAAAAGGATATGCTGTGCGTCCCAAAGATAGACTACGGTTCCGTCCGCCCAGTCAGGCTTTGGATTGTTTCGACGGGAAGAGGAAAGGTCGGCCATGAGTTCAAGTCCAGGTATCACGCCAGCGCGTCAGTTCCGGAGGCTCCTCTTGTCGGACCAGCTGGAATTCATCTGTGAAGCGCATAACGGCCTCAGTGCAAAGATCGTTCAAGAAGCAGGCTTCAGAGGTATCTGGGCCAGTGGTCTTTCCATCTCGGCGCAATTTGGAGTTCGGGATAACAATGAAGCCAGTTGGACTCAGGTATTAGACAATTTGGAGTTCATGTCCGATGCGACCACGATTCCGATCCTACTCGATGGTGATACGGGATACGGCAATTTCAATAACATGCAGCGGCTGGTCCGCAAGCTGGAGCAACGGCGTATTGCTGCCGTATGCATCGAGGACAAGTTGTTCCCCAAGACAAACAGTTTTATCAAGGGGGATGCCCAGCCGATGGCGGACATGCACGAGTTTTGTGGCAAGATCAAAGCGGGCAAAGACGCCCAGACCGATCCTGACTTTTGCATCATTGCCAGAGTGGAAGCCTTTATCTGTGGCTGGGGGCTCGCGGAGGCGCTGCGCCGGGCCGAGGCCTATCGCCAAGCCGGGGCAGACGGGATTCTCATCCACAGTGCGCTATCGGTGCCTGATGAAATCCTGTCATTCAAACAGGAGTGGGGAAATCGATGTCCTGTCGTGATCGTGCCGACGAAGTATTATGCGACTCCGACCGAGGTGTTTCGGCAGCATGGGTTCTCGATCGTCATTTGGGCCAATCACCTGCTCCGGGCCGCCGTGTCGGCTATGCAGAAAACCGCCTCAACCCTCAAGGAACAGGAACATTTGCTGTCCATTGAGGATAAGGTGGCTCCCGTTGCTGAGATCTTTCGCTTGCAAAATGCGGCGGAGCTGCAGGATGCCGAAGACCGGTATCTTCCGCGAGGGGCAGAAAACACTGGGGCCATCGTGCTGGCTGCTTCGCGTGGCGAAGAACTCCGGGAATTGACCGAGCATCAGCCGAAGACGATGGTCAAGATTCAGGGGACACCGATTCTCGCCCATATTGTGGATGCCTATAACGCTGTAGGGATTAAAGACATCACGGTTGTTCGTGGGTATAAAAAGGAATCGGTCAATCTGCCCAACCTGAGGTATTTGGATAACGATGATTTCGCCGACACCGGTGAGTTGGATTCACTGCACAAGGCTTTCCGCATGCTGAAGAGCCCGTCAAAGGACCTGATCATTTCGTACGGAGATGTGTTGTTCAATAAATACATCCCGCAAGCCCTCTGTCAGGAGAACGAGGATTTTGTGATCTTTGTGGACAGCGATTGGCAGAGCCAGAGCAGGTATGATCGTCTGGGTGGCTTTGCCGAATGCTCGGTGCCGAATTCAAAGAAGGCCTTCAATACGAAAATCTATCTCAAGCAGTTGGGGGATATGGTATCGAGAGCACAGACCCACGGAGTCTGGATGGGGTTTCTGAAGGTGTCTCCTGCCGGAAGTGCCCAGCTTCAGGCAATCCTCGCGACAATGATGGCCGACCCTGCCAATCAAAAAGCCGGGATCCCTCAGCTCCTGCAAGAATTGCTGAGGCGTCAGTGCCCGATTCGGGTGTTGTACACCGTGGGACATTGGCTCGATATCAACAGTCTCGACGATGTGGTCCAGGCGGGGAATTTCTGATCGGTTATGCATATGCCGCTCCGTCTATAGTATTTTTTGTTCGCGCCTCATCCTTGCTACGGCAGGGTCGTCTCGCAACAACGTCTTTCTGAACAATCGTCCTCCGTGGAGAAGAGTGCATGCTGAATCCACAAGAATTTGTTGATTGCCTCAAGAAGAACGGCGTTGAGTTTTTCACGGGAGTGCCGGATTCCCTCCTTAAAGATTTTTGTGCCTGCGTCACTCACACAAGTCGAGCTGGTCAACATCTGATTGGGGCGAATGAAGGCGGAGCCGTCGCTCTGGCGCTGGGGTATCATTTGGCGACGCGGAAAATTCCACTCGTCTATTTGCAAAACTCGGGGTTGGGCAACGTCGTCAATCCCCTTCTGTCACTGGTTGATGAGGATGTCTATTCCGTCCCGATGCTCTTTGTTATTGGGTGGCGCGGTGAGCCAGGGGTGCAGGATGAACCTCAACATAAGAAGCAAGGACGAGTGATGGTTCCTATGCTTGAGGCCATGGAGATTCCCTATTCGGTGCTGGGCACTGATGTTGATCGCGCAGAGCCCATCGTGAAGGATGCCGTGGTACAGGTCCGAAAGACTGGCGGCCCCTTCGCGTTAGTGATCAAGAAAGGTGTCTTTGCTGCGTATGCTGCACCTGCGCTCCAACAGCCGGACTTCCCATTGTCTCGCGAAGAGGCCATTCAGCAGGTGATCGATGTTCTGGAAGAGCGAGACGTGGTTGTTGCAACCACCGGTATGCCGTCTCGGGAAGTGTATGAGTACCGGATCAGGAAGGGTATGGGCCATCAACGGGATTTCCTGACGGTGGGGGGGATGGGACACGCATCTCAAATTGCACTTGGTATTGCGCTCCAAAAACCAGAACGCTCTGTGTACTGTCTCGATGGAGATGGCGCGCTCCTGATGCATATGGGGGGGGTGGCGTTGGTAGGAACACTGAAGCCGAGCAATTATAAGCATATTATTTTGAACAATGGGGCCCATGATTCGGTGGGAGGGCAACCGACTGTTGCGCTGGATATCGATATCTTGAGTATCGCGCGCGCGGCCGGGTACGCACGAGTGGCCAGTGCTCGGACAGAATCTGAGTTACGGTCGTGCCTCCAGGAGCTCAAAGAATCGCCAGGTCCAAGCCTCTTGGAGATTCAGGTCCGTCGTGGGGCACGAAAAGACTTAGGACGTCCAGAAACGACACCAATTCAGAACAAGAACGCGTTCATGGATTTTCTTGAGTCTGCCGGATAGGCGGTGAAAAAGTGTAGGCAAGGATTCAAGACTTCCCCGGTGCTGGCGACGTGAGATGATCCTATAGCCAGAAATCATGTGAGGGCGATCCGCTCCCCTGGCCTTTACCGTAAGGCCCAGACATTCTCTCGAATGGCTTGTTCGCCATCTGTCAGCGGATCTGTACAGTCTGTCTCAAAACTGCCTCAATCGTAATCTACTCGGACTAAAAACAGTCCCTGCGGTGGGGCTGTTTTCCCTGCAGCAGAACGGTCACGGGCTTTCAGGATGGTTGTCAGACTGTCGGGTAATCGTTTGCCCATGCCGACTTCCAGGAGAGTGCCGACAATCGAGCGAATCATCTGCTTGAGGAACCGGTCGGCATAAAATGCAATCCTCAGTTGATCGCCTTCACGGAGCAGCGTGAATCGCTGGAGATGGCAGATGGGATCATCGTTGTCCGTGGGCTGGGTCTGAAAAGAGGAAAAGTCATGGGACCCGATCAAGCTGATTCCGGCGGTACTCATCGCGGTGTCGTTAAGCGATCGATGAACATGCCAACAATAGTTTCGCTCAACGGCTGCTCGTTCGGGTCGATTGAGAATGCGGTATTCGTACAACTTACCTTTGGCCGAATGCCTGGCATGGAATGAGTCCGGCATGAGCTCAACCGATCTGACTACGATATTTTCTGGAAGGTGCGCATTCAGGGCTCTTGTCCATTCGCGTGGAGTCATATCACGATTGATGCGGAAGCTGGCAACCTGGCCCAGGGCATGCACTCCAGAATCCGTCCGTCCGGCACCGATGACCGGCACAGTGATCTGGGTGACACCAAAAATGGCAGTTTCAACGGCTGCTTGAATGGTCGGCTGGTCGGGCTGACGTTGCCAGCCGGCATAGGCGGTGCCGTCATATTCCAGAGTGAGCTTTAGGGTCGGCATGTTCTGACCAGGAGGTGAAGGAAACGTCTTGCCGGGATGAACTTAGCGTATCTCGGACTTGCCTGCTGAGAGGAAGGCGACGATACCCTGGTAGAGCGATTGGGCCACATCCTGGACGAACACCGGTTTATGGAGCAGCTCTTCTTCTGAAGGATTCGAAATATAGGCGATTTCGGCGAGAATACTGGGCATGCTCGTGAATCTCAAGACATAGAAAGGGGCGGTCTTGACGCCATGGTCGTCGACTTCATAGTGGCCGTTCATCTGTGCCACCATGGCGGCTTTGGCATTCCATGCGAGCTCAAGCGATTCCTCAATCTTCTTCGTCGTGAGGAGATCGGCTACCAGGTATTCCCATCCAACGCCGGTGTTGCTGATGGGTGTCCCGTTTTCCCGTGCCGCGACTTCAAGCGCCCGTTGATCCTTGGCTTCCCCAAAGTGATAGATTTCGATTCCTTTAACAGTGCGTGATGGGTGGGAATTGACATGGATGGAGACAAATAGATCAGCCTCGTTGCTGTTTGCAAAGCGAGCCCGTTCCTCCAACTCCACAAAGACATCATGATCACGGGTCATCAACACCCGTACCCCGGGTTGCTTGCTTAGGAGCTTGCGGAGCTGGAGCCCTACCTTGAGCGTAATGTCTTTCTCCTCGGTTTTTCGAGCCCCCCGTGCACCCGGATCTTTCCCCCCATGGCCTGGATCGATCACAATGGTGGTGTAACCCTTTGTTCGTGGGGTAAAAGGTTGAGCAGCTGTCGAGATCACACGTTTGGGTGCCTCTGGAGGGACACTGGCAGGGCTCAGGCCTTGTTCCAGGGGAAGGGTGACATCGATGACCAAGCGTGGAGGATCGGACAAAAGGAACTGCCTATACGATTGGAATGAGGTCCTTGGCAGAGAGACGGCCACTGCCTGAGGCGTGATTTGGGTGATCATGAAGGGCGAGGGGATTGTTCCGTCCAGGGTCCTGCTCTGTGCGGCTTGGCTGAGCCAGGCATCAGGAAGGGCAATGACCACCTGGCTCGCATCGACTGCCCGCTGTTCGATGACTGTGGCATGACGATCAAGATCTAGAACGAGCCTGATCTTCTCAGGACTGGTCGTCGCGCGAACATTACGGATGGTCACGGGAGCGAGGGAAGCGGGGGTCCCCCTGACATGGCTCTGTTTCGATCCCTGTATCGACAGGGTCCGGGGTTTGTCGGATGACCCTGCCCAGGCTACAGGACCCATCTCATGAGGCGGAGAGAGACAGAAGAGAGTACTGATCACCAGGAGCGTGAGGGGCTTGAGTGAAAACAGCCAGGGCGCTCGTTCTTGCATGGACCCTTGTGGCCCCTTCTCAGTGGTAGATGATGGGAAACTATTCTCAGATGTCCGTCGCCTTGTCAAGAACTACACGAGTTGGATCGACGAGATCCACGGTGACGGTCGGTTGAAGGCTGTGGTAGCGTGAGGTATGCCGACGTACCTGATTATTGATGGGTATAACCTTCTGTCTGGGGGGAGAGCGCTTTCCGGACACCTTGAAGCCGCTCGCGAGCAATTGCTGCGTGACTTGGCGAGTTACCGACACCGCAAAAACCATCACATTACCGTCGTATTTGATGGGTGGCAGCAGGGGCAACCATCGGAGCAGCGGGAGCACCGTTCTGGAGTGCAGGTGATTTATTCCAAGCGAGGAGAGCGAGCCGATCAGGTCATTCAGCGACTGGCTCGAGAGTATGGACCTGACTGTGCCGTGGTCAGCTCAGACCACGAAATCGTGAATGCGGCCAGGGTCCATGGAGCCTTTGTCATGGGCGCTCTGGAGTTTGCGTCAAAACTACGGGCATCATCGCTCCCAAGCGGGAGTGTGCCGCACAAAGAGCTGGATCCAGGAGAAGACTATAGGGCGCGACGCGGATCAGAGAAAAAAGGGAACCCGAGAAAGCTTCCCAAGTCCCAACGGCAGCGTGACCGCCACCTTAAGCGATTTTAAACAACTGCTTTGCGTTCTTGCTTGTCTGTTTGGCAATGTCGTTCAATGGCAACCCATGGACGGAGGCTAACTGTTGAGCGACCTGCGAGACGTACGCCGGTTCGTTGCGTTTCCCCCGATAGGGTACAGGGGTGAGATATGGACAATCAGTTTCAATCAATACCCGGTCGAGAGGCGTGTTCTTGGCGATGTCACGCAGCATCGCGGCATTTGGGAATGTAAGGATGCCCGAAAAGGATAGATAGAATCCAAGATCCAACGCATCCTTCGCCAGCCAGGCATCTCCGGAGAAGCAGTGAAACACCCCACCGATTTCTGACGCGTTTTCTTCTTTTAAAATCGCGATCGTATCCTCCTGCGCCTCCCTCGTGTGGATAATCACAGGTAGCCTAAGTTCGCGGGCGAGCTGAATCTGCTCACGAAACCGCTCGCGCTGTTCTTTCGGCGAGGAGTGGTTGTAATGATAGTCCAATCCGATCTCCCCGTAGGCGACGACCTTTTTATTTTTCGCCAGCTGGCTGAACTCGCCATACCAACTGTCGCCGATATGTTTGACCTCGTGCGGATGGACACCGATTGAGGCATAAACGAACGGATATTGCGTGGCAAGCGCAACGGCTGCTTGGCTGGTGGCCAAATCGCAACCGATGGTGAGGAACGCCTCAACACCGGCCTCTCGTGCCCGGGCAATCATGGCCTCTCGATCGTCATTGTAGCGGGCGTCGTCGAGATGGGTGTGGGTATCGATCAACATGAGCGCATCGTAGCACGTGCTGATGAACGAGAGAAAGCCTGCGGAGTTGGCCGGTCCATGCAACATCCGACACGAGACTCTGCTCTGTCTCTCGATAAGTGGCGGAAGACCGCCCCGGGAACACGTTACTTATGAGTAGCTCGCGGGGGATTGACAGCATCGCTCCTCGTCATGTAATGATAGCAATTATCAAAATCACTAACTGAGACCGGTTTCTAATCGAGGGTATCAGTCAGAGGCCAGAGGTCCTTGAAGACCGGAGCCCATAGTTGCCTGTATGGCAGCTATGGGCTTTTTTGATGTCTGAATGGGGATAGGAACGAAAGATGGATGCACTGACGCACTTAGTGGATTTCGGGGTTATAGGGCTGCTGGTGGCGCTTAGTATCTGGGCGCTGGGCGTGGCGGTGGAACGGTGGCTCTACTACCGGCGGGTGACACCAACGCAGTTCGAGAATATACAACTGCTGGAAATGGCCTTGACGAAACGGCTGGTCGTGATCGGCACCGTCGCCGCCAATGCACCCTACATTGGGTTGTTGGGAACCGTCTTGGGCATCATGTTGACGTTTCATACGATGGGGACGTCCGGCAGTATGGCGGTGGGTACAATCATGGTCGGGCTCAGCTTGGCACTCAAGGCGACGGCCATCGGGCTATTGGTGGCGATCCCATGTGTCGTGCTGAACAATATCTTACGCCGACGCGTCTCCGAGCTGCTGACGTTGTACAAGGTGCAGCATGGAGCGTGAGCTGAATCAGATCAATGTCATTCCCCTCGTCGATGTGATGTTGGTCCTCCTGGTGATTGTGTTGACCACGGCCACGTTCATTTCGACAGGACAAGTTCCGGTCGAACTGGCGAAGGCCACAACAGCGAACGATCACAAGGACGTTCCTCTGATGATTACCCTGACGGCCGACGGTCGCCTTTTTGTAAATGACCAGGCCGTTCCCACGAATGGGCTGTCGACTATCTTGACTGCGCATTCGCGTGAGTCCTCGGTCGTGCTCCGGGCTGATCGTGTCACGGTGTTGGAGCGGTTCGTGGGGGTTGTTGATGAGGTGAGAGGGCTTGGCTTTCGACAAGTGAGTTTGGAGGTGCTCCGATCATGACGACTCTGGCAGTGGATCGTCGATACATATGCGCGGGATCTGATCAATCACAGGGGTGGCTGGTGTCGGTGCTACTGCATGGCCTGGGGATTGTAGCGGCGCTGGTTGCGATGGACGCCATGGAACCACCACTCCCGCCGTCGCTGTTTCAATGGGAGATTTCGATGGTGGAAGCGCCGACGCACACGGAGTCGCAGCCGACCGAACCGGTTGTGCAACCGTCACCACCTACCGTCAAACCGAGTCCCCTGGTGCGGCAGACCAAACCGGTGATCGCCGAACAGTCGCCGGCACAGCAGGAGGTCACCGTTCCTGTGGAAACGACGCAGCTGGTCAAGGATGTGGTCGAGAATGCCGACCCGGTGATGGAGTATGCGTCCGTCGCATCGACGGAGAGCGAACTGGTGACTTCGCCGTCTGTCGTCGAGACTCCGATGGAATCGTCAGAGCTGCCTGTCATTGAGCAGCGCGTGCCTGCTGAAGATATTGCTTCGCGCACGGAGCATCGTCTGGTGGAGTACCGGCAGGTCCTGCACCGCGACACGCGAGCGGATTACGGCTGGCTCAGAGATACGCTTTGGGACCGTATCGAAGAGCTGAAGCGCTATCCGAGCTTGGCGCGGACGAATCATTGGGAGGGCAAGGTCGTGGTGTCGGCGGTCATTCGCGATGACGGAGAGGTGACGGGCGTGCAGATCGCCGAAACCTCAGGTCGGCCGGTCTTGGATGAGGAGGCCATGGCGGTGATGAAGAAAGCTTCACCCTTGAGGCTGAAACATCCGCTCGGTCAACGACAGATCACGATCCTCATTCCCATCAGCTATCGGTTGGATGGGTAATGCGAATTGAACACTGAAGAAGGAGCCCCATGATGAATCGCTGGATAATCACTCGGACGACAAGGTATGGAGCCCACGTTGGGCTCGTTATCGGCTTCATGTGGATACTGTGGAGCCCAGCCTGGGCCCAGCACAAAACTGATGGGAAAGCGGACAAGGTGTTTCACGCCTCTGCGACGGATGCCAAAGGTGTCGAGACGGACTTGAAAAATGTGACGTTTTACTGGGAAGAAAAAATCAGCGAGACGGCGTTCGTGCCGCATGAACTCAGAGAAGTGCCGGTCAAGCGGGGAACGGCCACGGTCAAGATCAAGTTCGACAGCATCAAGTTCATTGATCTCAAACCGTCAGGGAATGCGTCGTTGCCCAATGTCTCCATCACGCTGGCGGACGGCAAGACCGGCGACTTTGTCTTGGCCATCGCGGGTAGCTTTAAGGGGCAATCCGATTTCGGGGAAGTGGAGTTGGCGGCGTCTGAGCTGAAAAAGCTGGCGTTCAAGTAGGACGGGCCTTTACGAGTTCCGGCGGTTATGCGGTGGTCGGCTGCGAGAGTGTCGTGGAGCACGACACGGGGATGGTGGCATGAAGGAATGTGTTTCGCCGGTCACGGGGACGGATGTCCGATGTCGCTGCGGCAAGCTGATTGCCCGATGGCAAGGGGACGATCTTGTCATTAAGTGTACGCGGTGCGGGCGCTTCGTGGCCATTCACCATTCGGCGATCCAGGGGGTGCCGCCCAGCGGGCTGAATCCACATCAACGTCGGTAAATCCTCATCAGCACGTTTTGATTCAGTCACTGCCCAGATCCTAACCGTTTGATGACCGATACGCCGGGGAGGTATGGCTCCGTACCGGTGATTCGTAGGATGCGCATGATGGAAGGCGATGAGACGATTGCACGGCTATCGATTGCGACTGCTCTGATCGTGCCTGAGACTCGCGGTGCTGACATGCTGGCTGTCGAGTCCTTTCCCCGTCACCCATTCCGCAAGCTGTGGCTACGTGTCCATCTTTATCTGGGGCTCTTCGGTGGAGCCTTGTTCGTATTCATGAGTCTCACGGGCAGTGTCCTGGTGTTCTACAAGGCCATCGACGAATGGCTAAATCCGGCACTGCTGACGACCAGCGGCTCCGGTCTCTACAAGCCGTTGAACAAAGTGGTCGCGACAGCGCAGGCTGCGGCTCCTGCCGGAGGCTGGTTACAGAATCTTGAGTTGCCGTCCCATGAGCACGAGGTGTTGAAGGCCTGGCACAAGGTGCCGACCGACCGGGTCGACCAATTCCGGTGGTATCTGGTCACGATCGATCCCTACACAGGATCCATCTTAAGTCGGGATCGCGAGTGGGGTACCTATTTCGTCTCGTTCATCTATGAGCTGCATGAATCTTTGTTGATCGACGAACTCGGTCGGACCCTTGTGGGTTTCGCTGCCATCTTTCTGTTGATCTCGATCGGCACGGGGCTGTTTCTTTGGTGGCCTCGTTCAGGGAGGGTCCGGCAGGCATTTCTCCCGGTTCTGGGCGGGAGCCGGATCCGTCGACACTATCAGTGGCATAAACTTACTGGGGCATACAGCGCGATCGTATTGACTGTGCTCGCGTTCACGGGTCTGTATTTGGCGTTTCCGACCTATGGGATCTCGCTGGTGTCCATGTTTTCTCCGGTCGATGGATCAGAGGATGAAGGTTCCGTGCAGTCCCATCCGGTCTCGGGTGTACCACCTCTGTCCGCCGAGCAAGCGGTCGAACTTGTTCAGAGCCTGTTTCCTGATGGAAGGATCACGTACATCGGCATTCCTCATGAGGCAGAAGATGCGTATGAGATGACGATGCATCGGCCCGGAGATGTTCGAGCATCAGCGGGAAACAGCATGGTCTGGCTGGATCAATACAGTGGGGCCGTGCTCAAAGTGCGTGATTGGCAGACCTTCACCGCCGGGGACACATTCGTGGCATGGCTCTTCCCTCTGCACAACGGGGAGGCGTTCGGTCTCATCGGCCGATGGATCGTGTTCTTCGCCGGGTTTATTCCCCTCGTGCTCTATGTCACCGCGCTCCGCATGTGGTGGCTCAAACGACAGGCGCATCGGCGGCAAGAGGGATCTTCAGACGACAGGGCGTCACAGGTTTCGTTCGGGAGATGATGTGAAAGTTGATCAGTAGGGATTGACAAGGGTTGGCATGTAATGATATTGAGAACTGATATCAAGTAAGTTGAAGCGAAGAGCGCACGGACTACCGACTGCGCTTTTGGAGGATGAGGCCAGAGGTCGTTGCAGGCCGGAGCCCACGGTGTCGAATGACATCGTGGGCTTTTTTATTGTCCGGCAATCTGGAGCCACGACCGTGGGAAGCAAGTGATGCCGTGTGCCACGAGGAGGAGCTATGCAGAGAATCTGTACCAAATGCGGAGGACTGTTGATCGGAGAACGGCCGATGGATTTCTACCTGGGGAATTATTGGAAGTGCGTGAACTGCGGTTGGTCTCGGCAAGAGACGCTGATGCGTTCCGATCGGGCTATGAGGCTGCGAGGTCAGCGTGTGTGCAGACAGCGATAGAAAACCAAAACCAAAGGAGAAGGGCAACGTGGAGAAGATATTCGGATCAGATCAGCCGATGAAACTGGTGTTGTGTGATTGCGGTGGGCTTCGCCTGTCGAGCGGCCCTGTGACCATTCATTTCACTCGCGAGGAATTTCAGACATTTGCTGCAGCGGTCGGGCGTCTGGCCTCAATTGTCGCGCAACCCTGTCTTGACCAGGCCTTGAAGGGGACTCGGTCCAACCTCAGTGAAGTGTGTCATTAGGTGGGACGTCGGGTTTCGTACCGACTGTGGGGTGAGTTTGGGAATCAGGTCTCAAGGAAGGAGTGGCCATGAAGAAACGTTCAGGGCTGTCACAGGACAATCTTGTCGTGTCTCTCAGCTTGGCAACCGCAATTGCCATTTTGCTGGCGACTACTGCGGGGATATGGCTGTGGTCGATCGCGTTGGAGCGTATGTCTACGGCTTCGGTGGAACGCAGCGTGGAGAGTCCGTAAACGATCAAGGGATTGGGCATGGATGATGAGCCGAGTACATCGGCGAATGAACAATCAGATGAAGTGGAATTGGTTGGAGGAATTGTGGATACAGCTTATGGCAGAGCGCGGGTACGTGTATGGTTGGGGGTTCGTGTCTTGGCCGCTGTCGTCATCCTGTGCCCGGCCGTATGGGCGCAAGATGTACCACCGGAGACAGCGGGCACGGAGCAGTCGGAACAGGTTTTCTTTGAAATTCCCGCCCAAGGCTTGCGTAGTGCGTTGGGCACCTTTTCAAGCCAAAGTGGTTGGCGCCTGCTTTATACAGATCAAACGGTGGAAGGGCTTCAGAGTCATGCGATCGCAGGATCCATGTCTCCGGACGCAGCGCTCAAAGGGATGTTAGCCGGTACCGGGGTTCGTGCTCGAATGTCTCAACCTCGAACTGTCGTGCTTGTTTCGGAGTCGTCTCGCTCGATTGAAACGGGTGATGTGTCTTCGGATCTTGAAAGAGTCCAACCGGTCAAGTTGCCGGAAGTCACGGTCAAGGATGTCAAAGACAGAGGCTATGCGGCAGACAGTCAGACGACGGCGACCAAGAGCGATATTCCGCTCATCGAGACACCGCAATCCATCACGGTGATCACGCGAACGCGAATGGACGCGCAGGAAGTCAACACGATGGCAGGAGCGCTTCGCTATACGGCCGGGGTGCAAGCCGAAACGTTCGGGTATGAACCCAGATTTACCTGGCTCCGGTTTCGAGGGTTCGATGCCACCACCGACGGCTTATTCAAAGACGGATTGCAGTTGCGCAATCCGGGCTTTGCCCTGGGATATAACCTGGAGCCGTATGGCGCCGAGCAGGTCGATATCTTGAGGGGGCCGGCGTCGTTCTTGTACGGGCAAGGGAGTCCCGGCGGATTGCTCAACTACATCTCCAAGCGGCCTACTACGACATCACTCCGTGAGCTTCAATTCCTGGTGGGGAATTTCGGTCGATACGAAGGACGGATGGATGTGGGTGGACGGCTCACCGACAGCGATACGTTCAGCTATCGGTTGACCGGCCTCTTCCGCGAAAGCGGCACGCAATTCGACCATGTGCCGAACGATCGCGTGTACATCGCCCCGGCGCTGACATGGCGCATCAGCCCTGAGACGCAGGTGACGTTCTTCGCGAATTACCAGAAGGACACGCTGGGCAGTTCGCAAGGGTACCCGGCCGATGGATCACTGAGATTCAATCGCAACGGCCGTATCGTCGGCCATCGTTTTACAGGGCAACCAGGCGTGGACAAGTATGACCGCGTGGAATCCTCCTTTGGCTACGAATTGCGGCATCAGCTGCCATGGAACTGGAGTTTCTTGCAGAAGTTTCGCTACAACCAGACGCGGGTGGACGATCTCACGGTGTTCAGCAGTTCATTCGATTCCGATCTGCGCACGGTGCAGCGTGGCGCCTTCGGGAGCTTTGGAAACCTGACCTCGTTCGCGCTCGACAATCAGCTGCAGGGTGCCTTTGCCACCGGCCCGTTCCATCACCGGGTCGTGGGCGGTCTCGACGTTCAACGAATCGGTGTGCATTCACGACAAACGTTTGCCGCCGCGTCTCCCATCGACATTTTCAATCCACACGATTTCGGGGCGTCGTTCCTCACGCCTCCGACATTTCTGGATCAGCAGACGACCCAATTTCAGACCGGCCTCTACGTTCAGGATCAGATCAAATTCATGGACCACTGGCTGCTGACTGTAGGTGGGCGGCACGACTGGACCAGCAACAAGATCCGGAACAATCTCACGGGGCTGACCAGCGAGCAAGACGATCAGAAGGCGACCGGCCGCGCCGCGTTGACCTATCTGTTCGACAGCGGCTTCGCGCCTTATGCCAGCTGGTCGACGTTCTTCCTGCCCTCGATCGGTCTGAATGCCTCCGGTCAGCCGTTCACCCCGGAGACCGGCCGACAGTATGAATTCGGGCTCAAGTATCAGCCGCCAGGCACACGGACCTTGTTCACGGTCGCACTCTTCGACTTGACGAGGGAAAACTTTGTGCAGTTCGATCCTGGAACGTTCTTGCCGGTACAGCGGGGGAAGGCGCGTTCCCGTGGGTTGGAGCTTGAGGGATTGATGAGTTTCAAGTCGGGCATCGACCTGATTGCGTCCTACACGTTCCTGGACAATGAGGTGCTGGAAACCGTCAATCCCGCCGAGAAGGGGAAACGACTCGTACAGACGCCGGCACAGTTTGGATCGGTCTGGGGCAAATATACGGTGCAACACGGGATGTTCAAAGGGTTGGGTATCGGGGGTGGAGCGCGATACACAGGCTCGACCTATGGCAATGAGACCAACACCTTCAATGTGCCGAGTTTTGTGTTAGGGGATGCCATGGTGGACTATGTGTGGAGGAATTACCGGCTCGCGGTCAACGTCAACAATCTGCTGAACCAGGATCACTATGGGTGCTACGTGCGAAGCGGGACGGATTTCTGCAGTCCCGGCGCGCAGCGGACCGTAGTGGGGAGCATTACGTACCGGTGGTGAAAACTGACAAGAGTGAGATCAGGAGACTGGCTTGGGTGTGATGGCTGCGGCGAGCTCGTTCAATAATTGTTCGGTCTCATCCCAACCCAGACAGGCATCGGTAATAGAAACACCGTGCTGAAGGGCCACGCCTTGCTTCCAGGCCTGTTTGCCGGGGTTCAAATTGCTTTCGAGCATGAGCCCCATGATGGTCTGGCGGCCTTCGCGGAACTGCCGCAGCACCTCTTGGGCGACGAATCCTTGGCGGGTATGATCCTTCTTCGAGTTGTCGTGCGAACAATCGATCATGATGGGACGGGCAATGTCTTCTCCCGCGACGGCCGCTTCGGCCTTGACGACGTGTTCTGCTTCGTAGTTGGTTTTTCCACCTCCGCCACGAAGCACGATATGGCGATCGGGGTTGCCCATGGTTCTGATGATGGCGGTTTGTCCATCGGCATTGATGCCAACGAAATGATGTGACGTGCGGGCGGATGTCATGGCATTGACGGCGACATGGAGGCTGCCCTCGGTGCCGTTCTTAAACCCAACGGGCATAGAAACTCCGCTGGCCATTTCTCGATGGGTTTGGCTTTCGGTCGTACGGGCTCCGATGGCCGCCCAACTGATGAGATCGGCGACGTACTGCGGACTGATCGGATCCAGTAGCTCTGTCCCGCAGGGGAGGCCTAATTGATTGATCTTGAGGAGAATGGCCCTCGCTAACTCCACTCCCGTTGCGATATCGCAGGTCCCGTCGAGATGTGGGTCATTGATGAGGCCCTTCCATCCGACCGTGGTCCTCGGCTTTTCAAAGTAGGTCCGCATCACGATCAGGAGTCGGTCACGCAGGGCATCAGCGACAGGTTTCAGCTTAGCGGCATATTCGTATGCGGCATTGGGGTCATGAATCGAGCAGGGGCCCACGATGACCAGAAGCCGGTCGCGGTCTTGCCCATGAAGAATGCGGCGAATCGCTTCTCTGGTTTCCACGACGAGCGCCGCAGCCTGATCAGTAATCGGGAGTTTGGTCTTGATGGCACGCGGAGAGGGCAGCGCTTTAATCTCAATAACGTGTTGATTGTCGATCGGTCTATTCATGGTCTGCTATGCAGTCTATGGCTCGGTTCTCAATAGGAACTTGCCTTGAGGGGGCAACATACTATCGAATCGTAGCAGAAAAGTCCATATCGGTTACGAGGGAGCGGATCAGGTGCCATCATGACGCCTGGTCTTGGTAGTTCTTGCAATTCTGACTGATGGGTGCCTATTCTATGGCCATGTTTTTGAGAAGGTTTAGATATCTCTTCCCGTTCCTCCGATTAGGAGTGGCGGTGGGGATGATTTGTCTCATCCTGGGGCTGGCGCCTTTTGCCGTGGCTCAGGATGTTCACCATGAATTGGCCGCTGCCGATACGGATGGCCATGAACATTCTGACACCGACATCTGTCAGTGGGTTCAGCATCATATTGCCGGGTCGGTTGATCTGGATGTTCCGCGATTGGCTGTCTGTGATGTTGTTTTGCAGCAGGCGCCTCCGTCCGATTCCATCCTCCTCTCAGCGGTCCTCTCACTCGTTGGTCCTTCCCGCGCTCCTCCCCACGTATAGCTGAGTGATCATATCCAGTAGGCAGGATGGGTTGAGTGGCCACGCGGTCTGCGTACGGCTGTTCTGCCCCTTTTGTTTTATCACCAGTGGGTGTGTGAGCGAGGAGGGACATGATGTATTTGTTCGTGAGACGTGTGTTGAATGTGATGCTTCAACTGACGGTCGCCGCAGTTGTATGTGGAACGTGTTCCATCAGCTACGCTGAGGATCAAGAGCCGACCAAGACGATCAAGGGGGTTGTCCAAAATCAGGACCTTCGGCGGGTGCCGCAGGCGGTCATCGAAGTCAAAAGCCAAGAAGGTGACCTGGTATCCACTGGGGTCTCAAACGATGCCGGGGAGTTCAAGGTGACTGTCCCTGAGGAGGGCACGTATTCCGTCAGTGCTGTACAGGAGACCTATCGGAGTGAATATGTGGTGCTGGCGTTGGGGGACGAATCCTTGAAACCAGTCACTCTGACCCTTTCCAAGACCAAAGAGGTCTCGCTGGAGGTGGTATCACCCTTGCCGCCTATTCAAACGAAGGCATCCAGCGAGACCTATTCGCTCAGCCGGAAGGAAGTCGATACTCTTCCGCGGGGGAACAATAATGAGCTGCATGATGTGTTGCTGACCATTCCGGGTGCGGCCTACGGGTCGCTCAAACAGCTCCATATCAGACAGGACCATGCCAATTTACAGTTAAGGATCGACGGAGTTCCCATTCCCGATACGGTCTCCTCAACGTTTTCCGACGTGATTTCGCCGCGAGCTTGGGAACGGGCCGACATTGTGCTGGGTGGAATGGAAGCCAACGTGGGTAATAAGACAGCTGCGCTCATCGACATTACGACGAAGAGCGGCACAAAGCCTGGATTCGGATCGGTCCAGATGTTCGGCGGGTCGAATAAGACGATCAACCCGTCATTCGAGTACGGGGGGACGATCGGCGAGAAGTTCCGCTATTACTTTTTGAACAGCCATACGGCGACGAATCGGGGCATCGAGCCCCCCACCGTTGGTCATTCGATCTTTCATGGGCAAAGCGAGCGGAATCAGACGATGTTCCGTGGCGATTATCAGCTGGATAACAATAACAACTTTACGTTCTTGTTCTTGAACTCTATCGCGAAATATCAGATCCCGACTGCCCCCGGACTGGAAGCGAACCCGACTATTCTCGGTCTGCTGCCTGGGGGATTTACACCGGTGCCGTCAGAAAGAGTGGATGAAAATCAGAAGGAGAATAACCAATACGGCCACCTGGTGTGGCGGCGCGACATCAATACCAGAAACTTTTTCAGTTTGGCTGGGTATTTTCGTCACACCAGAGCCACCTTTCGAACAGATCCGTTCAATGTCCTTGCCTATGTGCCGGAGGTCGAAGAGCCCTTCTCGGCCGGGAGTCAAGACCGCACAGGCTATTCCGGTGGCGTGCGTTTGGACTACACGTATGTTCACAGCAAGGAACACTTGATCAAGGCTGGGTTCCAAGTCGATCGGACCCAAGCGATCAACAAGACCAGACTGTTTACCTTTCTGGATGACGGCGTTGGAAATCCGACCGGAGGTGTGATTACCCCCGGTGGCGATAACCGGCTCATCGGGTGGCGGCAAGAGTTCTGGATTCAGGATCAGTGGACGCCGAATGAACATTGGACCGTTAACATCGGGCTTCGTGCGGACACAGTGCAGTATCTCCGGGATGAAGGGCAGATCAGCCCGCGAGTCGGTGTCACGTACCGATACAACCCGGCCCACGCCTTTCATGCGTACTATGGGCGTATGTTTACCCCCCCGAATCTCGAGCGGCTTGCACTGGCTAGCTTGAATTTGGATGGAACCAAGGCGAACCCTGAGGACACCACCGATAATCAGCCCCGGGCTGAGCGGGCCCACTACTTCCAAATCGGGAGTGTCCATGCCCTGACGGATTGGGCGACCCTCCAGCTCACGGGGTATTATAAGCTCGCCAATTATATGTCGGACGCACACCAGTTAGGCACGACGCCCTTGCTGAACTATATTGCCTTTGAACGGGGATGGACCAGGGGTGCCGATGCCGCGCTCAAGGTCTGGTTTATGGAGAATCTCTCGGGTCGTGCCAACATCGCCTGGGGACAGTGCAAGGGCTATGGTTTGCAGTCCGGGCACAATCTGGTGCATTTTGAAGAAATCGCCGATATCAACTCGCGCAGCGGCGTCCATTGCGATCACCAGCAGACACTGACGGCCTCAGGGATCCTGAGTTACCGATTGCTCGATCGAACGACCTTCACCGGGCAGGTGCTCTTTGCATCGGGATTGCGGACGGCAGAAGAAGGTGCCAAGACCAACTCGAGCCATAGTCCGACCTACACGATCTATAACTTTTCGATCAGCCATGTCATTCCCTTACCGTGGCACGGCCAGAAGTTTGTCGTCGGGTTTGATATCGTGAATGCATTGGATCAAAAGTACTTCATCAACCAGGGCGAAGGCAGTATCGGTCTTGGGGTGTCTCATGCCGGGATGCCGCGGTCGTTCTTCTTTCGAGGCCAGTGGTTCTTTTAACCAGATGCCGATCAAGGTCACCAGCATCGTTCTCAGTCGCCCGTCTCCCTGCGACGTACCACAAGGGTACGCCTCAGTCGGCGGGCTCCCTGCGGCCTTGCTGGATGACCCTGTTGGGCATCTGGTGAAGAATTTTTGGGGTCTTAAGCGGGAGCCTATGGCCTTTCGGAGTCATGTGCGTCTTGGCGCGCGGGGGTGGGTGGGTGAGAAGGTATGGCCCGTTTGAGCATCCGGTTGTTGATAGCGTAAAATGAGGATTTATGCGACCAATTTATAGACTGCTCTTTGCTGTTGTCCTGGCGTGGCCGGCCATGCTTTTCGCTGTGGTTGGCGACGAGGCCACGCATGAGAGTGATCACCAGGAAGATGTACTGGAGCTGCCTGAGGTTCATGTCCATGGGTTGTCCCTCAATAAGGATCAACAGCTCGGTCCTGTGGCCAAGTCCACCCCTTGGCCCGCCGTTCCCACCTCGCTCAACGGACAGGAAATTGATGATTGGATGAAGGCTCGTCTCTTGGTCTCCAAGCATGCGAAGGTGACTGTCGTCGTGCTGGAGCCTTGTAAACATCGCGAGCTGACAACGGCTGGAGTCAAGGCACTCGGTCGGTGGACATTTGACCCTCAAATGAATGGGGATGATCCAATTGATGGTGAGCTGACGGTCCGCATTCATTTTCGAACCAGGTAGAGCAGGCACTGGTCATTAGTCAACGGTCATTGGACAGGAGTAAACAAAGTCCTGATAATGTTTCTTTCAATGATCAATGACTTGTGACGGTTGACCTATTATGATCTGGGACGAGACTCTCTTCCTCGCCATCAACGGACTCGCCGGCCAGTCAGCGGTTGCCGATTACTTTTTTCTGCAACTGGGAAACCGTAGCACGCTGTATTTTCCCGGTGCCTGCGCGATTATCTATTGGATCTGGAGTAATAGACGAGAAGCGCTGTTGGGTGGTCCTGTTTTGGGGGCAGCGGTTGGACTCACCGACTTCTTTGGCGGGCAACTCAAATGGGTCTTTGAACGAGTTCGACCCTGTCGGGCCTTCACCGAAGCGGTGAAGATCGAGCCAAGTGGCTGTGGGGGGTTGTTCAGTTTTCCATCGAATCATGCAGCCAATACTGCAGCACTCGCATCATTCTTACAGGTCCTCTATCCCAAGTCTGGTTGGGTCACCTGGCCGGTTGTTGCATTGATTGGACTTGCCCGCGTCTATGTTGGCGCCCATTACGTGACCGATGTGCTTGGCGGGTGGGTTCTGGGAGGAGTAATGGGCGGAGGCGCGGCCTGGCTCTTGTTGCAATGGCCCAAGTTCAGGAAGAAGTTCGAGTCGGTCGCCAATCCTGTCAAAGAAGCGGGAGTCCGGCCCTGATCTTTACAAGGTCTTCGGTTGGTGTTCCACTGTCGCTAAGAGTGCATCTCGTAGACGGTCCACATCATATCCCCTTCCGATCAGTACCAACGCTGGTTTTGGTTCATCCAACAAGGTGAGCGGGGAGATCGTGGCCTGTCCCGGCAGGGCATATTGAAATTCCTGTAGCTCCGGCTCCTTCGCAAATCGGAAATAGCCTTTTGCCCGTTCGAGTTCCTTGGGGATCGTCTTGATCCATGCGAGGAATTGCCGGCGGTTCAGAGGACCAGGCAATGGGACGGTGGTCGCGATGGGATGATACGTCATTCGCTGATGAGCCTTAGGTGATTTGCTGAAGTGCACGTTGGTTGGTGTGGTGGACCTCGTTGAAGGGTGAGGGGACAGCAGATTTGCCACATCAAGTCGCGCGTGTGATGTCTCCCACAGGCGAGCATAGGGGTTTTGTTCAAGGATCCCAGCCCGGAATCCTTCCCAGTGACCAGGGACATAGAGGTCTCGCTTGTTCAGAATGAGTTCGTCGGCACAGCGGATCGCTTGCGTGGTCACATAGGCGCTGGAATGACTTTCTTCCGTTGAGATTGGGTGGAGAAGGGCGATGACTCGTTCAAGTGTGGCCAGCCGAGCGGTATAGGCGTCCGTCACCGCATCAACGACCTCAGCTGGATCTGCCAGCCCTGAACATTCTAGAATCAACACATCCGAGGCATAATCACGGACCAGCTGGGCGACACCCCACGAGAGGTCTTCCTTCGTATCACAGCAGACACACCCGCCGGCCAGATTCATGACCTGCTCGGCAAGCGTCCCGGCCCGAGGGCCATCGATACTGACCGACCCAGCCTCGTTCATGAGGACACCTGCTCGATGCCCTTGGGCCTTCCAATGCTCCAGCAGTCGCATCAGGAGCGTTGTTTTGCCGGCACCAAGCGAGCCACAGAGGATGTAGAAGGGGATAGGGGTCACGCTCATGCTGATCCGTGTTTAAACTTGACCATTGTATCGTGATACAGCGACGACGGAAAGTGGATAGGAGCGGCTCAATCTCCGGCTACGTCTGGCTGAGGGGTACGATGTTGGCTTGCAGCCCTCGCATGCCGCCACATTCTGGCGCTGGACCAGACGTGGCCGGAGAATAGGGAACTGTTACTGCGCACCACCAGCCTCCCTTAAGATATCATTCACATGTTGATGTATTCGACACTTCGAAGGTGAGTCCGGCTGCATCAGATGTTATGCAATTGTTTGCGACTATGATAGAAAGGAGAGTACGTTATAGAGAAGACATGCGCAAGTTGGGTGGCGGCTTGCCAGCGAGTGGGTGTGGTGATGTCGATCTGCTGCTCCGTGAAGGTGCACGTTCGTGGCCTTGTTCGAGTGCGAGAGACGCGTTGGGTCTGACAATCTAGGAGGACATATGATGACCTGGTGGCTACTTGGCGGACTCGTAACAATGGTGGCCGGAGTGCTCCTATACCGAGAATGGAAAATTCGCCGTCAATCCATGTCCGGATCCGTTTCCGTGATGACAAAAACAACAGACGGTCAGTTGCTTCAGTTCCTGGTGCGGCCGACCAGGAAGATCGGACGAGAATAGGCGGTGAGTATCTCGCTCCACAAGATTGTCCGCGAAGTGAACAATCTTGCTGGGTTGGAATAGATGCAGTAGGTTTGCGCGAAGAAGCGTGGCTGCTACCACCAAGACCACTCCCTTGTCACGAGGACATGTATCCCAAGAGCAAAGTTGGTGATGGCATGTGCACCAATGCAGGTCCAAAGATTCTTGGTTTGTACCAGGAGGAGCCCATAGACGGCTCCGGCCATCATCCCGGCCAGCCAAAGATCATGTTCAACTCCGAAGAGTGCGACGACAGCAAGGAATGAGAATGGTGTGAAGGTTCCGAGGGGGATCGCCTCAAACCGCGGCGAAATCAGATACCGCAGTACAAATGACCGCCAGAACAGTTCTTCCATAACCGGAACGACAATGCCTGCCCCACCGAGACGAAACGCGGTCAGCAGATAGCTGGCCGGTCCGTCAACCATGAATGGATTGTATCCTGACGAAGGTGATCCCTGCATCGCCCATGACCAATCCATTCTGACCCAGGCAAAATAAACCAAGATCCCGGCGATAGTGGTCACTATCAGATGTCGGACAGGCAGTCTGGGTGGCCACTGAAGTTCATCGTACTGACGCCAGAACCAGGCCAGTGCAGCGGCAACGACCAGTGTCTTGATCGGGTACAGCCATAGGCGAATAGTATCTCCCGACAGAAGCGGCCACCCGGTAACCTGCTCCAGCCATCCGACCATCTGGCCCATTAAAAGAAATACTGCGTACAGTCCAAATGGAACAATCCGAGCGGCCATAATCGAAGTATGCCTTCAATGAAAGAGGTTGCTATATACAAATACTTAGTATATCGCAATGTCATACTATGGATTAGGGTGTGTTGAAATTGCAAGAGACGTGATCCTCGGCAAGTACCACATGGTGTGATGCTGGTTCCTGCAGTGGATAATCGTTAGCTGTTATTTATGGCGGATGAGGATATCGCAGAAGGCGTCTCTCTCAGGCCGATCACCGAGTGCTCAGGCAGTTCAGTTGCTCTTGGGTAATACACCAGGTCTTGGTCAAATAGCCGTGAGCATGGTCTTGTCAGCTTAGAAAGAGCGTGTGAAGGATTTGGCTCAGGACTTCAGATGTTGAATCCGTTTGATCGAACAGTAGAGAGCATAGCCTTGGGCGACCATTCCGGTTACCAGTAATCCAAGTGCAGTCTGAAGCCGGTGCGATTCAGGATGATCGAGCCCATCCATTCCAATCACGAAACCCAGTGCAATGGCAACGATCCCAACCGACCGTGCGACGATCGCGCTCAGACGCCAGTTCTTAGGGGAAGGGGTTTTAGAGGGCTGCATAGACCCATGGTACTCGTCGCTTGATCGAAGATCAATTTCAGAGACCGACATGAGCACTTCCTACCGGTGATAGCAGTTCATGGCTGGATCATCCGGTGGTGAGTTGGCCGCGCAGCTGGGACCCATGGGCCGCGGGACTCTGAGGTATCCTTCCACTGTATGATTCTTTTTTAACATCTCAATGTGTAGCTCATGGCAGGATCCTGAACATCCCGTTGACGTTGGCAAGGGATTGTCTAGGGCCATGGATTTCCCTCCGATCGGGATAAAGCGGGGATAGGTGATGGTTGTTGAGCCGAAGGTGAGTTGCCCCTGCTGGGTAGATTGCTCTACTCGAGTGGTAAATGTTGGGCGAGGCCGAGTTGGTCTCAATACCGTGGCCCATGTGGGATCGTCAGGCGCGTAGAGGAAAGCATTATTGCCGCGATGACATTGGGTGCAGGCGACGGTGCCAGCAGAAAACCCCTGGACGGGATCGCGGAGGGAGGCGATGGAGATTTCGGTGGTCGCAGGTGTCCAGTTTGATTGTGCGGAATCTGGGTCGTTCCCCCAAAAACAGGCCTGTCCGGTCGTGGCACTTTGGCAGATGACTTGAAATGATCCTCCATTCCTCCCGAGTGCGATGCAGGCACCCCTTCCCTGAGAAGGTGCATAGGACCAGACGCTTGCGAACGAGGTCTCATCCACCGGGGTCTGTTCCAGACTATTTGGTGTGAGTAGTATGGTTTTGAGATCGCCGTGACTCTCCCATTCCAATGAAGATCGCTTCCAGTCAGGCGGAATTGGGACGTCGTTCGTACGGCATGTTTCTATGTAGTTGTGTTCGTTGGAGACTGGTGTGCTTGTTACCTGCGCAGGAAGAATAGGGGGTTGGGAAGATGTTCGTTCTGTGGCTGGTCCTTTTGCCGAGCAGCCTGCAAGACTTGTACAAACCAAAGCCATGCCACACAAGTTGAGAACCCTCGCCGGTATTCCGTGCTCCCAAGGCCTCATCTTTCACACCTCCGATCTGGCTGTCTATGGGCAATGTGTCCGCTGAAACTTTGTAGAATGTGAGACTCTGCTCATCGGCTGTCCCCGAGTCGTATATGCAGGGAGGTCAAGCATCTGGATGCGTTGAGCAACGCCCACTTCCGCGAGAGCGCCGTTCTGTGTTCCCGTGTCTTGAGGGCTGCTCGGTCAAAACCTGAATCAATCGGCCCTTCCTTGGGAACCTGACGTTGAGCGTCTGCGTTGTTGGGAAAGGGTCTCTCTCTTGGTTCGGAAAAACTCCTGCAAGAGTCCTCGACTCTCCTCCTCACGTAGGCCTCCGGTTACCTGTACTCGATGGTTGAAGCGGCGTTCAGAGGGAATATCGAGGATTGAGCCACAGGCTCCAGCCTTGGGATCCCAGGCGCCAAACACGAGTCTTGCGATACGTGCTTGCACAATGGCTCCGGCACACATCGGACAGGGTTCCAACGTGACGTAGAGCGTGGTGTCGGTAAGGCGCCACGTCTTCAATTGTTCTGCAGCTTTTCTGATGATGAGGATCTCGGCATGCGCCGTCGGATCCTGCGAGATCTCCCGATAGTTATGAGCAGCCGCGATCACATGGTTGTCAGACACCAACACGGCGCCTATTGGGACTTCCCCGACAAGGGGAGCACGTCGAGCCTGTTGAAGCGCCAGCTCCATGAAATGGGAATCACTATTGCCTGGTTGTATCGGTGGAGATGATGGAGAGCTTGTGACGGTCACAAGCCATGCTAGCACAGGAGCCGGAGAGAGGGACAGGAGCGCAGAATTTGTAAAGGAGTGTTGCTCGGTACTCTTACGGTAAGGCTGTTGGTCTTGTACGTTGTGGCGGCAGGTGGCTTTTCAGATCATCCAACTCGGCTTCGCGCTGGATCAATTGATCTTTCACCTCCGCCAGTTCTGCGAGACGCCGCTGCAGTTCTTCCTGCGTCTGGGCAAGAGACGCTTCCCGCTCTTTAAGTTGTTGCTGGAGGGTGGTCAGTTTGGCCTGCGCCTCATCCGATTGTGCCTGGAGTTCAGCGAGTCTGTTCGTGGGGGCTGGTGCTTGAGGGGAGGAATTCCAACCCAAGAATGCCAAAATACCGAGGACCACGAGGAACACCATGCTGAGTATCCACCCAAACGATGGTGCGGAGGTTGTAGAGGGTGGGAAGAGGTGATTCATCCATTCACCGGGCTCAAGGCTCGGTTTGGCGGGTGAATCGAGAGCCTCCTCCGTTGATTGAGGCATGGTGCGAGCACCCATGATCTTTGCCTTTAGATGCCGGGGGGGAGGGACAAGCGTGAGTTCAAAGGGAAGCGCCACCGCGACCGACTGATATTCCTTCAAGATAGTACGGCAAGGGGCACATCCCGAAAGCAGATGGGCCTCCAGAGCTTGCCGTTCGGTCTTTTCGAGCGCGCCGATCGCATAGAAAGGAACGGTGTCTTCGAGATCTTGGTGTGTCATGCCGAAAGATCTTGCTCCCAGTAGGTGTGTAGGGACTTATGCAGTTGCGACATGCCGAGCTTGAGGCGCGTGATGACCACGTCGAGCGGCTGATTGAGTCGCGTTGCAATCTCCGCTGGAAGGAGGCCTTCGTAGTATGCCAGTTCGATCGCCTGTCGATGCGCCTTCGGCAGATCTTCGAGTGTCTTGCTGATCACGGTCCGAAGTGCTTGGTCCGCTGGACTCTCAAATTGGCCAGGTAGGGCGGCAGACTCGGTGCCGTCTGTTGGCAAGGTCTGACGGCGCAGTTGAAGGTCAGAGGCTCGTAGTCGATCGATGGCTCGACTGCGGGTGAGTGTGATAAGCCAGCCGATCGGTGTCCCACGTCCGACGTCATAGCGAACAACTCGTTTCCAGATATCGACGTAAACTTCTTGCAGGATGTCAGCGGCTTCCTCTCGACGACCGAGTATCCTCAACGCTAAGCTGAAGAGGATGGTGCTCGATTGATCGTAGAGTTGGGTGAAGGCATGGTTGTCCCCCTTGCCGGCTCGAATGGCGACTTTTGGGTCAATCGTTGACGCGGTGTGCTGAGCGATAGTGTCCATAGAACGATAATGATCTGGAGTAGGGCGACGATCTATCAACCGGTCACAACTATAGCACTCTGAATCTTCCGCAAGAAGAAAACGCGCAAAAGAATGTCGACTCCCACAAGCTTGAAAATGGAATAGTTGTTGATTTCCATGGAGGCTATTCCATCGCGGATTTATCAGTGTGGAGGGGCTCTTACACGATCCGACCGTGTTCATGGCGAAAGCCGATATGGCCAGTGCTGGGGTGAGAAGGCGACGCCCCGCACGAGCAGTCCTCTGAGGGAGCTGTCAGCGTATGAGGGTGACAAACGTACCGTCAACTTCGATTGCGCGTGAAGTATGGCACTAGAATGGCTGCTGCTTCGTGTGCGCCATTGGGTTCTGGAGGTGGAGTTGTCGTGGGGAGCGTGATGGCGTTCTCCAGCGTAGCGGCCCATTGGCCCTTCATGAAGTCGTCCATGGAAAGCTCGATCCCTTTCCCATAGCGGTGCAGATAATCCACGAGAGATTGTTCGTCTCCGAAGTTGTGCCGACGAACGTACACAGTCGGGACTTGTAAGGCGACGGCTTCGACCACAGTTCCATAGCCTGGCTTGGTCAGGATGACATCGACTGAGGCCAGTAGTGTGCTGAATGAAAATGGAAGAATTCTCGTCGAGATGAATCGTGTGCTTGTTGAGGGTACCGTTCCGTCGAAGAGAAATCGATAGCCAGTCAGTTCTTCCAATTTGTCGAAGGGAAGCGAGTTCAGGGGAACTCCTCCGAATCCGACAAGCACGATTCGCTCGTCAGGGGCGAGAGCGAGTCTGGTGGTCAGTTGCTCACGAGCTGATGCGGCTGGTTCGGCGATCGGCCCAATAGAGACACGTCGAGAAAAGCTCTCTATGAGAGGGGCTGGTGTGATCAGGAGAGCAGCGTCGGCCTGATCATAGGCCTGTCGAATCGATTGGGTAATTGCCAAGCTGTCGATTGAGGGAGGAGCCTCGTATTCAGACAGGATGAGGTCCCACGTAAGACTCGCGAGTGCGACCGAAGGAATCCCCGCGGCCTTTCCCGCAGCAAGGGCAAGGTACGGCGTATCAGCCAAGACGATCTTTGGGGCGGCGGCACGCATGGCGTCGACCTCCGTCTGAAGCCTCTCACTCCAGGTGCGATGGAATCGATCATGCTCATACCACGTTGCGGCTACATTGATTGTGATAGGTCCACTTTGAACGCAACCGACGTCTTGTTGGACGGGACTGATTTCCCATGGAACCTTGAGTCGATCGACAAAGAATGTTGAAGGAACGGTCGTGCGTAGGAGCACTCGGAGGTCAGGAACAAGACCACCTAAGGCATTGAGTACCGGCACCACCTGGGCGGCGTGACCGAATCCGTGCGCAGAGATGGCTGCCCAGATCAGCGGCATAGAAAAGGATGCATGCAGGTCATGAGAGACGTCCAGTGAGGGCGGATGTCCTCAACTATTGGAGTGGTCCGATTCCATGGGGGCGATGTTGTACGTCAGCTCAAGGTCAAACTCGTCAACCAATTCATTGAAGGCTCGGGCTCCGAGATCTGAGCGAACCTCCGCCATCACCAAATCAATGGCGGGTGCGGCATGCTGACCATATTGTGCAACAGCGGAGTCAATTCTTTTCCTGGCATCGTCGAGGTTCACGGACGGTTTCCTCCATGTGGGGTTGCGGCAGAGTCATGTGAGCGTGCGTAGTAAATCCTGCATCTCAGGGACCAGATCCTTTCCGCCGTTGGAGCGTCCAGAAAGGACCGCCTCAATGCCTGCTGTGAGCACGGGCTTGGCCTCGGCATCCCTTCCCAGTCGGATCAAGGTCCGTCCTAAAGCCAAATGAGAAGCGGCATGGGTGGGGTCCAGCTGTGTGGCCACCGTCAGATGCTCAACGGCTTCCTCAAGGCTGCCGCTTTCTTGAAGGATCTTGTTGCCGAGTCCATAGCGGCCGAGGAATCCTTTGGGATTCTTGGCGACCATCTGACGAAACGCATCAATGTCCATAGTACCTACCCTTCAAACCGCACGGTA
Source organism: uncultured Nitrospira sp. (assembly GCA_902500805.1). Lineage (GTDB taxonomy): Bacteria > Nitrospirota > Nitrospiria > Nitrospirales > Nitrospiraceae > Nitrospira_D. The sequence goes on from CABVSA010000002.1 coordinate 117,590, forward strand.
CTATAGCACTAGAGTGGCAGGATCAGCTACATGAGAACGTGGGTGAAAGAAATGGTGCAGATATCCTTTATGGGAGGGAAGGCGTTGTCGTTGGAGCAGTTGACCGTGTAGGAAAGGTGGTCGACGGCCTTTTGGCCCTCACTGTTACCGTACGAACACCGGAGGCAGAGGTCGGGGCGCTGCTGGCCATATAGAGCGTCGTGTCGCGGACAAGTTGGGTTGTCAGCTCTGTCAGGCACGCTTCCGTCACGTGTCCCTTCAGCTCATCGATCATGACCGGTGTCGCGCCGAATAATTTGTACTGGACCGTGCCGGATGAGACACCTTCGTACCGTTTGACCTGCCCATCCCAGCGTTCGAGCTCAAGCCCGACCTTCGCGGCATAGTCGTACTCAAAGTCGACGAAGGGTGAAAGAAGAAACATGGAACCGCCGAGGATGATGCCTTTGAATGCTGACAGCCATGAGTGCGGCTCGATGGTCTCGGCTATCGTGATACGTGCGGACACAATTTTTTCGCCTAGAGAATCCGATTGTCCTCCGAGTGGGATCAAGGTTGAAAAGAGACGAGTCTCCTGAACCCTATTGAGAATCCGCCGCTCGGTTTCAGTCGAGGGATTTTGTGGTGCGCCGTTTCGTAACAGATGAAACGAGTCCATGACCAACGGGACTCGCTCATCGCTGGCAAGCTGACGGGTATCGGTCGCTTGCGAATGTGCCGAAGCAGGCTTCAATTCGATTGATCTGGTGCATCCGGTATTCACGCACAACAGAATTCCGACGAAACTCACGATTGACCAGCGGGTAGCATGTCTCGTCATGATGGCCGTCTCCTCAGAAATAAAAAGAAAACCCACCGAAAGGCAAACTCGCATTCAGGCCAAGATTCGGAAATGCCGTACCGGCATTGGAAATGTGATGAAAACGGTAGCCGGCGTTGAAGGCGAGTTGCGGGGTGATAAACCAGGACACACCCAGGCCGCCCGATAAGACGAAGTTGAATTCGTTGGCCTGTTCCCGAATCCGACCGCCGAGATCCGTCCAGAATGGCCCCCCGGTGAACTCCGCATAGGGGCGAAGCCGACCTAAGGCGACGAAGGTGTACTTGATCCTTGGCGTGAATCCGATGCCATGTGTCACAATGGGTTCCCGAAACTCCAGGTAGACCATCTCTGCGCCGAGCGAGATCTGTCCTCGGTACCAGCTATCCCCGATCGGGTCCGTCAACGTAATCATCCATGAAGGCATCAGGGCCGGGCCATGTTGCTTCGTTGTGTGTAGTTCCGTGAGTCGGTGAGAGAACATGTAGCCGGCCGTCATCCCAACTTCTTGGGTGCCAACCGTGATCGTGGGTGAGCCGTCATCGGCCTGTGCAATGGGAGGTGTCATGATTAGATAGACTATGATCGTCGCGGCAATGTGGGCAACCCAAGTCATATTCTCTCCTTGTCACTATCCTGTCGGCTTCTGTGAGGGAAAACTTAATCGGCAAGCGTTCAGATGTGACGTGTTCCAAGGTAGCAGAGGATCGAGCTCTGTCCAGCAGATCGCAGAGATGTAGGGACTCCGAAGTGAGCGACTGATTGAGGGCCTTGAGGTGATCCTATTTGGCTTGCTTTAATTTGGCGAGGTGGCTCAAGTCAGTCTGCAACTCAGGTAACGCATAGCGTTGATCCAATGAGATGACTCGATCGAGACAGCGTAAGGCGGACGTCCAGTCGCGTCGTGCCTCATACATACCTGCCAGATAGCGAAGAACCGCAGCCTCGGCTGGTTCGTTGCCGAGTTTGATGTAGTGTTCCGAGGCGTTGTTGAGGCAGCGCTCGGCTTCCAGGAGATCACCTTGGTCGAGATAACATTTGCCGAGTTGGCTATACGTCACGGCGAGCCCTTCCTCGTTGCCGACTGTCCGATGATGGTCGAGCGCTAGCTTGAATGACGCGACGGCTTCAGCCCATTGGCTGGTGCGGGCTTCTTGGAGGGCAAGGTTTGTATAGAGAATCCCAAGTCCGCGGCTGTCTTGTAACGTACGCATGAGATCCAAGGCCTCAAGGTAGTAGGGTCGTGCGTGCTCCGGATGGTCTGCGGCGATCTGGAGATTGCCGAGATTGACTAACGTATGAGCGACGGCGGTGAGGTTTCCCTCGGTCCGTTGGATCTGGAGCACTTCGCGATAACACTGTTCCGCCGGGAGCAGGTCGTTCATCAGCGCGCAGGTATTACCAAGGTTTCCGAGCGAAGCAGATAGTGCTTGGGAGTTGCTTGACGCCCGGTCGTCAGTGACCGCTGCTTCCCAGGCTGCACGAGCCTGGACGAGATCGCCACGATGGAGAAAGATTCGAGCTCGATGTTTGTGATCCTCGCTCATGAGCGTTCAGTCAGCAGCAACCAGCTCTCTGGATTCAGGGTATTCCAACTCAGCACTCACAACTCAACATTCAGCATTACGTTCTCTCAGTCTCCCCCTTTCGGCGTGTCACGCTTAAATTCGATCTGTAGCTCATCTTGCTCTTCCAGGCCTAACCCAGCTCGAAACGAGCGATACAACTCTTCAATCTGTTCAACGTCCTGCTCCGAGCGCGCTTCACGCCTCACGAGATACGCCTCACACAGTTTCAGTCCTGTCTCGAAATGCCGCGCAATCGTCTCTTCTGTCACCTGCTGCCAGGTGATGTAAATGCAGAAGGCTTGGAACGAATGAGCCTTGGGATGCTGCTGTGCCAGGGCGAGTAGGCCTTCATAGGCTTCGCGCGCGGTTGTCCCGGCATTTGAGGAAAATGTTCCTTCTAGCTCAATAGCCGTATCCCAGTCGCTGCCGAGTTCAGTTTCTGCTTGGTGAAACGCTTCTTGTGCGGCAAGGGCAGGATCAAAACGCATCGTATCTCGTGCCTCCTCAACGGGGGGATGACAAGTCAACTGAAGGATACTGAGATGGAGGAATAGAGGTCAATGAGTGTGTGCCACATAATTTTTTGCTTTAGAGGAGGGGGCTCTGTAGACTGATCAAAGCGCCACAATGCATACCAAGAATCTGAACCCCAATACAGCTGGCGGGTCTACTCCGATCGATCCCGTTGATCGAGTCATTCGCTATCACGTTCAGACCAAGCACCACTTCAATCGCTATTCCCGTTCACTCGGGTACCTCGATTGGGCGAATCAGCCTGATCCGTTCCGACGGTTCGAAGGGGCACAGCTGATCTCTCTTCCGTTACTCAAACCCGATGAGAAGCCCTCGTCGCCAGCCTATGAAGTGATCTACGAACAGGGGACCGTCCCCTCTCAGCCTGTTAGCCTGAAAACCTTATCACGTTTCTTTGAATTCGCTCTTGCCTTGTCGGCCTGGAAGAAGGCTGGCGAATCGGAGTGGGCACTTCGGAGTAATCCGTCGTCCGGCAATTTACATCCTACGGAGGGCTATGTCGTTCTACCGAAGATCAACGAACTCGACTTGATGCCAGGTTTGTATCACTACGCGCCGAAGGAACATGGACTGGAATTGCGTGCCAAGTTTCCGGCTGAGTCAGTTGCTCTGTTGTTGGCTCCATTTCCCCCTGGTGCCTTTCTCTTTGGGATGACCTCGGTGCATTGGCGGGAAGCCTGGAAATATGGTGAACGGGCCTTTCGCTACTGCAATCACGATGTGGGACATGCGATCGGTACTGCAAGGATTGCAGCGGCGACGCTCGGTTGGAATATGGTGCTGCTCGATGGGGTGGATCAGGATACGGTGGCGATGCTGCTCGGGACAGGTCGTAAGGAAGACTTTGGCGAGGCTGAGCTGGAGCATCCGGACTGTATGGCGGTGATCTGGCCTACTGGAACGGTGAGGGGTGAGGCGTTAGGGGTGAGGAGTTGTGAAGATGTGAGGGGAGAGCAAGGAGCGGTGCCGTTGTCTCTCGATAGGGCGATTGTGAAGGAGTTAGCGGGTGCGACATGGCATGGGAAGGCGAATCGACTGAGCCAAGAGCATGGCGTACATTGGGACATTATCGATGAAGCAGCTGAAGCCTCATGGAAAATCGCTGGTGATGAACGGACGGTCCCGCTTCCCTTTCCCCGTGTCACCCCTCACTCCTTACCCCTCACGTCTCACGAGTTTTTAGCAGGTCAGATCATTCGCCAGCGCCGCAGCGCCGTGTCGTTTGACGGCAAGACGTCGATAGCTGCTTCATCATTCTTTCAGATGATGCAGCGCGTCATCCCGTTGGCTGAATATTCGCAATTGGAACGGCCGATGCCATGGGATGCCTGGCCCTATGATCCGATCATTCATCTGTTGATCTTTGTCCATCGTGTGGATGGGCTCACGTCCGGGCTGTATTGTCTTGTGCGGGATAGCAGGAAAGTATCATTCGTTCAACAAGCCATGAATCCCGAGCTGATTTGGTCTCGCGCACCAGGTTGTCCGGCAGATCTGCCTTTCTATAGGTTGCTGGAAGGCGATGCCAGAAAACTGGCTGTGCAGGTCAGTTGCCATCAGGACATCGCAGGCGACAGCGCCTTCTCATTCGGCATGGTGGCTGAGTTTGAGGGGACCTTGCGAGAGCGCGGTGCCTGGTGGTATCCACGCTTATTTTGGGAAGCGGGCTTGCTCGGGCAGGTCATGTATTTGGAAGCGGAAGCCGCAGGGGTACGGGCGACGGGAATCGGCTGCTTCTTTGATGATCCAGTTCATGAGATCGTTGGGGTCAAAAATTTTGCCATGCAGTCGGTGTATCATTTCACGGTCGGTGGTCCCGTGGAAGATCAACGATTGCAGGTGTTGCCGCCGTACGGACACCTTAGGCGTGAGTTGTAAGGGGTGAGGCGTAAAGGGTAGGAGATAGGGGGACATGTTCAAGATCAAGAAGAAGGCCGATAAGCCGAAGCGAACGGTGCTCTATAACATCGTGGAAGACTATTCGGAGTTTGATGCGCCGGGCAACGTGACGGTCTGTGCCATGACGGAGCAGGAGGACCTTCCGGTCCATGCCAAGATCCTGTCCGAGAGCTACGATGTTCCACTTGAAACGATGCTCATGCTGCTGACGACTGGTGGAGCGTATGTGTACCCAGACATCGGAGGCATCCTCACGCGAGGATTATTCGCCTGCCGGATCGATCCAACGGGGCAGGGGATCAAATACACGTGGACCTTGGATCTCGTGCAGTTTGCCGAAGCCGAGCACATGGTTCGATCCAGGAAGCTTTCCCTCGGCGAGGCGGCCTGGGAGGTCCTTGGGAAGGCGTTGCCCGGTGAGCTACAAGCCAAACTTCAGCAGAAAAATTTAGGATTGGATTACCGAGCCTTGGATCGCGCCGTCGCCAAAGGTGGTGACATCAAGTATATCGATTTTCGAAAGGACTGGTCACCGCACTTTAAGCGGCTCTGTATCATGCCGGATGGACGACTGGTTGAGACCGGGGGGATTCCAGAATTTGCTCAGCTGCACGGCATTACCGTCGCTCAGGCCCAAGCTCTGATTCAGCAGGGTGGGACGCTTGAGGTGGATGGTGAGGTGTTGGCCTGTCAGATCGTAAACGGTCAACCGGCCGTGGCGCGGTTTAGTGCGATGAATTATGCGAAGGCAAAGGACTTGGTCTCCTCGAAGGGCGTACACTTGATGGACGCTCTCAGTGAGGTTGGGTATGCAGATTCGTCGATGATGCGAGGCTTAGCTCGAAAAACGCTGCCTGCATGACTCTGATGAACGTGGATGATTCTACTCTAGCGGGAGTTCCTGTCTCTAGACGCGAGTGGTTTTATTGAAGCGCTGTTGCCAGAAAATCGTTGTCAGCCATCTAGTTCGCCAGGGGTCGATTGAAGTTGTCGCAGGGTGTTTCTCAGCAGCGTACCCACCGAGGCCAGCGCCGAGTACATTGCATATCACATCCGTGATAGAGGAGATACGGTTGTGGCAGAAGACTTGGAAAAGTTCAGCCGAAAGCGAGACGCCGCCAGCGACGACGATAATCATGGAAAGCGGCCAACCAGAGCGTGAATCCCAATTCAGTTGGTAATGAAGTAGGTATCCGAACACCATGAACCACAGCGTATTACCAATGACGTCTAGGAGCTTGTTCCAAGATAGAGAGAAATCATGAAAGGGAATCCAGCGGATCTGACCCCAGTGTGGGTGTCCGACAAAATTACTCAGTGGAAGGAGCGGCGCAATCGCCAAAACAAAGAGTAAGCACCAAATGGTCCCGGTTTTCAGAGTCGACCGTGTGTGGGATGCGTTTGGGGAGGATGCCTCGATATCCATACGCGCTCGTCGCAGATCCTGACGGATCAGTCCAGCTATCCAGCGTCACAAGTATACATGGTGAGCGGAGTCGTCCAATATAGACAGGATACGCCGGAATATGTTCAGCTTACAAAGGAACTGGCAGGATATGGAATCATGAAGAAAATCAGTGATCGTAAACGACGGGAGAGGGAGCCTATAGTGGATCAGGCGGCCAGTTCCTCTTTCACGGCATCAAGCAGTTTGTTGATATCAAAAGGCTTTTCAAATGCCTGGCGAGCGCCGAAAAGTTTTGCCACACTGAGGAAGTTGTGGTCGCCCTGGGCTCCTGTAATGGCAATCACTTTGGCGTCAAGGTATTCGCGGGTGAGTTGAAGTGTGGCCTCAAGACCGTCCGTCTCCGGCATCAGAAGGTCCATGATGACAAGGTCGACGTGTTCCTTCTGGTAGAGGGTGAGTCCCTTGCGGCCATCCTCTGCTTCAAGCACACGGTGCCCGGCTTTTTCCAGAACGCCTTTGAGCAACCCTCTGATTGATTGCTCATCATCGATGACTAAGATAGTGGCCATTTGGTGCTCTCGTTATTGATGAATCGATCTTACCTGGGGGGCGTGGGACTGTCTAGAAATAAAACGATACTAGGCGATAGAGGCAAATGGGATTAGATGGCAGAGGGCCAATCAGTTCAGTAGTCTCCCTCTCCTGATCCGTGAACTAAGATGTCGTTAGAGCATCGACATTCGATCTTGTAGTCATTCTCTGCCAAGTTTGCCGGAGATTTTCGCCATCAGTCCGCTGAAATAATTGGTTGACCGAGCTTTTATTTTTTGTTACAAGCCTGCAGCTTTGAATCTCCGATTGTTCAACTTTTGGACATCTAGGCAGGAAGGTGCGTCCGTGAATAGAGCCGATCAGTCTACATGGGTTTGGACCCGTCGAGCGTTTCTTCAGGTTTCTCTGGTCGGGACTCTCTTGCTAAGTGGGCGGTTAGTCGGTCCGCAGCCCGTTCAAGCTCGTGAGCTTCCCGAAGGCAGGCTGACATTGGTGAACATCTGGACCGATGAGCGCTTGGAAGTGACCTATCGAGACGACTCCGGCACCTATGATCTTGCGGCACTTGATGATGTGAATTATCTCCTCCGCTGTCACAAGACTGGGGAGATCGGTGCGATTGATGTGCGGGTATTGGAGCATGTCAATCTGGTGCAGAAAAAGCTCGGCACGCAGCAAGAAATCCATATCATCTCTGGATTCCGGTCTCCGGAGTACAACGATCTCTTGGTGCGAACAGGACAGCAAGCCGCCAGAAACAGCTTGCATGTGCAGGGGCAGGCTATCGATCTCAGTATTCCCGGTATCCCTTTGAAGAAGCTCCGCGAGGCCGCGCTTGAATTGAAGTATGGCGGGGTTGGTTCATACAGAAATTCGACCTATGTGCATTTAGACTCAGGGCCTTTCCGATCCTGGTATCACTAGCACCCAAAGCTTCCTTGAGGGTGGCACTCTCTCCTAGGGGGACCGCCTTCTGTATGTATTGCGAATCCCTCAAGGGATACGTGGCTGTCAGTCCCTCCACTTAAGATTGCCTTCCCGGTATCGCCCAATAATCGTCACCAAGCAAAGACCCACTTTGGCAAGTCAACGTCGAAGATCTGAACGGGACCACAAATGTGAAGGTGCGGAATTTTCCGGCTACCAAAGAGGTTCGGCGTTTGGCAGTGGTGGCCTATCCATGCCGCTTCAGCCAAAGAGCAGAGAGGGGAGGAAGCGTCATCGTCAGGGAGTAGGGGAACCCATGGCTCGGAGTTTCCTCAGCATGCAGTCCTCCACCGTTTCCGAGATTGCTGCCGCCATAGGCGATGCCATCGGTATTGAGTAGTTCCCGATACCATCCCGCCTCTGGGACTCCGATGCGATAGCCATACCGGGCTATGGGCGTAAAGTTGCACGCACAGACGATTGCGTCACCCATCTTTCTCGACTTTCGAAGGTAGGCGATGACGGTGTTGTTGGAGTCGCTGAAGTCGATCCACTGAAATCCATCCCAATCAAAGTCGATCTCGTGTAACGCAGATTCTTGGCGATAGAGTTGGTTCAGGTCGTGGGTAAGCCGTTGTAACCCACGATGGGGCTCATGCTCGCAGAGATGCCAATCAAGGCTGGTGTCATGGTTCCATTCCTGCCACTGCCCGAACTCGCTGCCCATGAACAGCATCTTTTTCCCGGGATGGCTGTACATGTATCCATAGAGCAGCCGGAGATTGGCAAAGCGTTGCCACACATCGCCGGGCATCTTGTCGAGCAACGTTCGTTTGCCGTAGACCACTTCGTCATGAGAGAGGGCAAGGATAAAATTCTCACTGAAGGCGTAGAGCAAGCCAAACGTGACTTGATTCTGATGGAACTGCCGATAGACAGGGTCGTACTGGAAGAACGCTAGCATGTCGTGCATCCATCCCATGTTCCACTTGAACGTAAACCCGAGTCCTCCCATGTAGGTCGGACGAGAGACGCCTGGCCACGACGTCGATTCTTCTGCGATGGTGATGGTCCCGGGAAATTCTCGGTGGACAAGAATGTTGAGTTCTTTGAGCAGCGAGACTGCGCCGAGGTTCTCCTTTCCTCCGAACTCATTAGGAATCCACTCACCATCCTTTCGTCCATAGTCGAGGTAGAGCATGGACGCCACGGCATCGACGCGTAATCCGTCGATGTGATACTTGTCCAGCCAGAAGAGGGCGCTGTTCAGGAGAAACGTCCGCACCTCGACACGGTCGTAGTTGAAGATCCGGCTATGCCAATCGGGGTGGTATCCCAGGCGTGGGTCGGCATGGTCATAGAGATGTGTCCCATCAAAAAGCGCCAACCCATGAGGATCATCCGGAAAGTGCGCCGGTGCCCAGTCAATGATGATGCCGAGCCCGGCTTGGTGAGCGCGATCCACGAACGCCATGAATCCTTGTGGCTCGCCATACCGACTGGTGGCTGCAAAATACCCGGTCGCCTGATAGCCCCATGATCCGTCGAACGGATGTTCGGTGATCGGGAGCAGCTCCAGATGTGTATAGCCGAGATCTTTGGCGTAGGGGATAAGCTTCTCCGCTAATTCGTGGTACGTCAGCCACCGATTGTTCTCCTCCGGCACCCGCATCCACGATCCCAAATGGACTTCATAAATCGAAAGTGGAGTCGTAAGAGGATCTCTCGTCGATCGCGTTGTCATCCAGGCTTCATCCTGCCACCTGTAGCTGGACACATCGCGCACGACTGAGGCGGTCCGTGGGCGAAGCTCGCTGGCGAAGGCATAGGGGTCGGCTTTGAGCAGGAGAGCGCTGTGTTCCCCGGATCGAATCTCGTATTTGTACAGGGTCCCTTCCTCGAGATCTGGAATAAAGAGTTCCCAGACTCCAGTCGCCCCACGGTTTGCCATGGGGTGGAGGAGTCCATTCCAGTCATTGAAGTCTCCGATGACACTGACACGGGCGGCATTCGGAGCCCAGACCACAAAGTGTACACCGCGGACGCCTGCGATGGTGCGGATATGGGCACCGAAATGTTCGTAGGCTTTGAGCAATGTTCCTTCGGAAAACAGGTGCAGGTCGAACTCCGTCAACAGCGGGGAAACAGCATAGGGATCGGATATCTCCGTGACAGCACCGTCGAGGTGTGTGATGCGAAGTCGGTATGCGGGGATGGACGTGGTGTCTGGAAGCAGCGTCTCATAGAGACCTTCTTCGTAAATGCGTGTCATGCGCCATAAGACGGAATTCGAGAGGAGTGCGACATCCTTGACGCCTGGTTGCCAAGCTCGGAGCGCAAGGTGGGGGCGATCGTTGAGCAAGATGACGTGGGGGCCAAGCACCGAGTGCGGATCCCAATGTGTCCCAGCTCTAAGCCGATCGACATCATCCTGTTGAACGGTTGGCTCGTTTGACATAGACCTATCCTACTGGCGACGACTCTGATTAGGAAGGGGAAAATGCCATTCTTTGAAACAGCTGAGGCTCAGCTGTCCTGCCTGCCGTTTTCGACCGCATTCTCTATGTGGCTTTGATGAATTCATTGAGTATTGATCTCGCTTTATCACTGCATCCAGAGATCGCCGACTATGCCACATTGGTTCATTCAGTGAATATCGTCCCGTTCTGGTTGGCCTTGGGGCTCGCTTAGGAGGCAACGGTACCATCATCGGGGCGAGTGCCGATATCGTGATTGTGGATCTTTGGGGGAAGGCCGAGTAGCGGACTATCTTTGGGCAGATCTTCAAGTATGACTATTCGACCATGGTGGGATCGGTCGCGCTTGGTGCAGGTTGCCGTTGGCTGGTGTTTCCTGTACTAGGTCGACTACAGCCAATAGTCACCCGTTCGATCAAATGGATGTGCTGGGCCCGATCGAGATGAATTACGGTTTATCTGTGACGGTCAGACCAAGCGTTCCATCACTCATTGTGCGGATATGCAATGCAGTGACATCAGCAAATACTCCGATACCTTGCACCGACTCTACGGTTCCATGCATCGAGACGGATGGGCTGAGCGTTCGATTCAGTGTGGTGGCCAGTAGGCCTCGCACACGGTCCGTGGCCGCAGTCACTCCGAGAATGGATTCGCTGGCGATCAGGTCTCGAAACGTCGAGAAGTCGAGCCAAGTGGCCGTCTTCTGTAAGATCGTCTCTGTCTCGATGTCATAGCGGAGGCCGCCGATAGAAACCGTCTGTGTGAGGGTGCTTATTTCTGGTTTTCCGACAAAATACACGTGACCGACTGCGTCTCCCGAGAAATCGATTCGCACCACCACTTGGTTGCCGCCATTGCCCAAGATCGCCGCATTGGTAATGACAATGAAATACCCTTTCTTCGCGACGCGTTTTCCCGTGAGTCGGCTTGAAAGGTTCTTGGAGAGTGAGGCGTACTCCAAGGGAATGTCCGTGACGACATGGAATCCCGTGGGAATAAGCCGGTTTGCCAGTGTTGTGGGGAGTGAACCATAGAGCTGGGTGTCGGCGGAACCGTGGAATCCGGTAGAAGTTGGTGGAGTATCAAGTGGAGGAAGGGTTGTACCTCCAGCAGGTGGTTCCGGGCCGAAGAGGATGACCGGTTTTGCGGTCACGTGGATTGTGTCATCGACCATGGGGCCAACTCCAGAAAATCCACTATGGCGGACTTTGTCGATATTGAACTGGAGCCAGGCATTCGGCTCTAACTGGATGGGGCTGCGCAGAGTATCCCAGGCAGTTTCTATGTGAGACTTCACTGTCAGCGCATTGAGCCGGGAGACTGCGCGGTTGAGTCCTCCTCGAACGACGTCTGCCAGTCTCTGTCGCATTTCCTGCGCTACGTCAAGATCCGCGATTCGTATCTGGCATGGCTCAGTGGGGCTCACGGTCACACTAGCGACTGAGGCAGACAACCCGTACGTCGGAGTTAGCTCAGTCGCGATACTCCCGTGTATGGTGGCCCTTCTCGGCCATTCGCTGCCATCGCCACAGTGGAGCGCAGGGGCTCCAATTTTATAGCGAAGGGCAGTGCCGATAAATATATGGGAGCTGGACAGTTCAACCCCCTTCCACCATTCACGGAGAGCCATGCCTGACTGTGTGTCGTTGGCGTGCTGGACACCGGAGGCTGCCATCGTAAAATTATCTCGCTCTGCGTAGTATTTGTATTCAGCGCCTTTCGAATGTTTGATGAAGCTCCCCCAATGGTCGAATTTCTTTGGAATCACGCTGTCATCGTTGGCGGCAGCAAGAAACGGTGACAGGTCGATATGGACAGGAACGCTGATACTGGATTCTTGGGCCGGCGGAGAAGGTGGGTTCGGGGTCGCCGGTAGGAGCTTCGGTGCTGGTGGGTGAACAATAGGGGTATTGAGCGCGGTACAGCTCGCCAAAGACAGAATCAAGGATAGGGCTACGAGAGGATGGTTTATCAATTTGGGAAACATTTGCTTTCCCCCTTTAGCAAGTCACAGGGCATGAGGTTTGCGGCGTCACACTGTCTTCAGCTTATGGACAACGAGTCCCGGTGATGAAGAAACGCGAGCAGGATACCAGAAACACAGGAGTGTTTGTCAGGCTTCAATTGAAGGAGTCTCTACAGATCTCGTGATAGCTTGAATTGGGTCCACGAAGTACTTCGCAAACCTTTCTACTGTGAGTGATCGCTTGACCAAGAAAGAGAAGCAAAGGATCAGTGATGATGCGCGAAGGTGGGGGCTTCGTGGTGGTGCTCGGTCAGTTTCCGGAGATCACAATGGATGTCGTCGGGATCGCAGCACTCGGTTTCGAGTTGGATGGTCATATGTTTGATACCGAAATCCGTGGTGATGCGGTGTTGAATGGTCTGGAGTAACGTCAGCGGAATGCAATGCTGCTCGATGATGACGTGGGAGGTGAGCATGATCATTCGAGGCTCGACCGCCCAGATGTGCAGGTCATGTACGTTCTTGACGCCGGGGACCGCCTCCATGGTTGCGGCCACATGAGATGTGCTGATGCCTGGTGGTGTCGATTCCAGCAAGACCTCCATCGATTCTTTAAAAATGGGCCAGGCTCCTCGGAGAATGACTCCGACGATCAGTAGGCTCACGAGAGGGTCCAGGACCGTTAATCCTGTCAGGAGTATCGCGCCACCACTCACGATTACCCCGAGTGAGACCCAGGCATCTCCTAACATGTGCCAGAACGCACTGCGAATATTGAGGTCATCTTTCGCTCCATGTTGGAGCAAGAGGGCAATCGCCAGATTGGCAACGAAACTGACTGCCGCAATGACCATCACCCATCCACCGTCGACGGAAACCGGTTGTAGGAGTCGCTTGAAACTGACGAGCGCAATGCCACACGCGGTCAACAAGAGGATGAAACTGTTCAGGAAAGCAGCAATGATTCCGGCTCGGTGATAGCCGAATGTTCGACTCTCTGATGCGGGCCGTGCCGTGAGGAGGTGCGCGTAGAGGGCGAGAAAGAGCGATCCCTGGTCGACAAGGTTGTGGCCGGCATCGCTCATGAGGCCAATGCTATTCAGCATCCAGCCGCCGATGAATTCCGCAGCAATGATCACGGCATTGATGGCTAAGGCCAATTGGAGCCGAGATCGGAGATGCGAGTATGATGCAAGTGCCGTCATACGGGAACAGTGTCGCATGAGCGACGCAACGCGGCAAGTCTTGCCGAAGGATTGCGCGCTAGTGAATTGATTGAGAGGGGGGACGTTCGCTCAGTACCGGATAGTTGGCTTGATCCATCCCGGTGTTGCCGGTTGCAAGATCGGTTGCAATGACTCGCAAGATGATTCCCTCGGGGACGTCCTTCAATGATGGGACAAAGAACGGAGCTTCGAAGGTGCGACTTCCTTCATCATAAAACATCTGTAGTCGCTCGACGGTTCGGTCACCGATTACGACCTCCCCATAAATACGAATTTTTCGTGAGTCCCAATCTCCATAAGGACGAACCAAGGAGCCTGAAAGCGTTCTGACTGAGGCGCGAAGTTTGACATCGTCTTTCGCAATCAAGGTTTCACGTGGCTTAGGCCGTTCGATCTGGACGAGGTACCCATAGAGGTGTAGCACGATGCCGTCCTGCGTCAGATCCTGTCCCGGGATCAGGAGCAGGGTCTTACTCGCTTTCTGCATTGCTCCCGGGTAGGCCAATGGTCCTTCGGCAGAGATGTCCACCAATGCCGGCTGCTGAAGGTGCAATGTGGTTGTAAACGCAGCGGAAGGACGCGTGCTATAGATCGGCTCTTCCATCATGTGGGGCGTGCGCATGATTTGATTTTGATCGCCTGCTTCGCCCTGTTGGAGGCCGGTTGCCAGAATCTGGCCCGTTGTCACATCGGTGATCGTGACTCGGGCCCCACCGACTTCGCGACCTAATACCATGGCTCCATGTGCAACTACCCGGACGAGCACAGTCGTCGGGTGAGGGCCATTGAGTGGAATGTTGGGAGGGGTTTGGCTATGGGCTGAAATGGTGAGGCAAGAAAACAGGATGAGGAAGGTGATGAGCCTCACTGGGACGAAGAGGAATCTTGTCATTTCACCTTCGTGCCAGGATCCACTTCTTCTTGGATGGTGAGCAGCCCACGTACATCCGCATCTCCCGCGGCGAGTACCATGCCTTGGGATTCAATCCCCATCAGTTTAGCCGGTTTCAAGTTGGCCACGATGACAATTGTTTTTCCGACAAGTGCGTCCGGCTCATACTTCTTGCCGATGCCTGCGACAATCTGACGCTGTTCGGTGCCTAGAGACACTTGCAACTTGATTAACTTCTCCGATTTCGGCACTCGCTCAGCGGACAGAATCTTTGCCGTCTTCAGCTGCACCTTCATGAATTCATCGATGCTGATCTGTGGTACAGCCTGCACGGCAGGTGTGGTTGTGGATGTTGGTGCGGCAGCCGTTGGTTGTGAAGGGACAGGCGATTCGGTCACGGGTTTGGCTCCTTGTGTTTTCGAGTCGATGCGTGGAAAGAGAGATGGGCCTTTCCGAATGGCGGTTCCCGGTGTGAGACATCCCCATTTCGTTCTGTCGGTGGGTAGCGCCTGCGCGAATTCATCTGCAACGCCCAATTGTGCGCAGATTGTCTGGGCACTCTTTGGCATCACGGCATAGATGGCGATACTGAGGCAGCGAAGTATTTCCGCCATGGTGTAGAGCACCGTCTTGAGCTGCTCCGCATCCCGCTCATTTTTGGCCAATGTCCAAGGTGCGGTCTTGTCGACGTATTGATTGGCCAGTTGAACGACATGCCAGATCGCTTCAAGGGATCGGTTGAACTCCAACTGTTCGATATGGCGCGGTAATGTCTCGGCGAGTAGGGACATTGCGGCTTGTTGAAGTTCGTGCTCCCCGGGACCGGTATTCCCTGAAACTGGTATCACCCCTCCTTGAGTCCGTTCGATGAGGGTGAGTGTCCGACTCAAGAGATTACCAAGACCATTGGCCAGATCGCTATTGATGCGGGTGATCATACCGGTGAGAGAAAAGTCTCCATCCTGGCCGAACGGGACTTCGCGCATAAGGAAGTAGCGAAACGCATCCACGCCGAATTCATCGACTATCTTGTTCGGATCGACGACATTGCCACGGCTCTTGGACATCTTTTCTCCGTCGACGGTCCACCAGCCATGAGCGAAAATGGTTTCCGGTAATGGAAGATTCAGTGCCATCAGCATGGTGGACCAATAGACCGCATGCGTGGTGAGAATGTCTTTTCCAACGAGATGGATATTAGCCGGCCAAAAGCCATGGCCAGCCGACTTCTCACGGGGCAGATATTCCAACGCAGAAACGTAATTGACCAGCGCGTCGAACCAGACGTAGGTGACGTAGTCGGTATCAAAGGGGAGTTCGATGCCCCAGGAAAGTCTGGATTTTGGTCTGGAGATCGACAGGTCGCTCAGTTTCTGGGTTTGCAAGAATCCCAGGACTTCATTCCGCCGTGACTCTGGGCGAATGAACCGATCGTGTTTCTTGATATGGTCGATGAGTTCGTCCTGGTATTGCCCCATTTTGAAAAAATAATTGTGCTCGCTGAGCTTCTCGACAGGGCGTTTGCAGTCCGGACAAACGCCGTCGGCCACGTCTTTTTCTGTCCAGAACCGCTCATCGAATGTGCAATACCAGCCTGAGTAGTCGGCTTTATAAATCAGCTGTTTATCGAACAGCTCTTGAAGGTATCGTTGGACGACCTTCTTGTGCGGAGCGTCGGTCGTTCTTATAAACGCATCGTTGGAGATGTTCAGCTTTCTCCAGAGGTTCTCGAATTGCGGTGCCAATTTGTCGCAGTGCGTTTGCGGGTCAATGCCGGCTTTGGCAGCAGCCTGTTGCACTTTTTGGCCATGTTCATCGAGACCGGTGAGAAAGAATACCTCGCGTCCACGCAGTCGCCAGTAGCGCGCCAGGACGTCAGCCGCAACGGTGGTATAGGCATGCCCGATATGCGGGACATCATTGACGTAGTAAATTGGGGTGGTGATGTAGAATGTGTCGCTTGTCGCCATACGCAAAGGAAGATATCAGGTTGGCGGCGCGTTTGGCTAGGTCGTGGCTCCGACTGGGACAAGCCCGAGTGCCTCACGGAGGCGAAGAAACGTTGTCTCGATCGCCATTTGTACGTTCAAGTGTCGGGTGGCTTGCTGCGCGTGTTTTTCAATGTCGCTCAAGAGAGTCAGCAGAAGGTCAATGTCTGCTCGGCCGGCGAATCGTTGCAAGTGGGGAACTTGATCGAGATGAAGGATCTGGTCGCGATCTCCATCTACGAGGATAATCACAAGGTCACGGATCCATCGCGTCAGCCAGCTCAAGGTCTCCGCTCCCCGGTCCGATTTGGCCAAGGTTTCTGATGCCGATAGGATGGTGGTGCTGGAGATCAATGATTCAGGTTTCACCAATGTCAGGCACTCTTGTTGGCGCGCCCGAACTTCTGTCACGTTCATGGTGAGTGCCTCTCCGATGCGGCTGTCGGTCAGCAGCGCCAGGAATCGAGCGTCATCGGGTGGAAGCTCCCGCTTGAGAATCAGTGCGGCTTCCACTTGTGTTCGAGCCGGTGAGGTAAAGCGAAGCGCTTGGCAGCGTGACCGAATGGTGATGGGGAGTGCGTGGAGCCGACTGGTGACCAGAATAAACAGACTATGACCCGGAGGCTCCTCCAATGTCTTGAGCAGGGCATTGGCTGCGCCGATAGTCATGCGATCCGCATCGTCAATCAGGCAGATCTTTTGCTCGCCGATGAGAGGCCGATAGACAAACTGCTGTTCGAGTTCTCGGATCTGCTCAATCTTGATTTGGGGTGTGGCCGCCTCCGCATCGGGTTCGATGACAAAATAATCGGGATGCGTCTGAGCCGCGACCTGCAAGCACGAGCGGCATTGGCCGCAACTGTCTGGGGACTCGGTGAGCACTGGGCGGTCACAACTCAAGACCTGCGCCAGCCTCACGGCAATCATGCGCTTGCCAATGTGGGCATCGCCGTGGAAGAGATAGGCGTGAGCGAGTCTCTTATTAGACAGACTAGCCTGGAGGAGAGAAATGGACTGCTCGTGGCCTGTAATATCGGTAAACGGCATAGACTATCGCTGTCGCAACTGTTGTATGCGGCGAGTTGTGAGCCAACGGGTGATGACTTCCACCACGTTCTGCTGGACGGACTCTAGAGGAAGAGAGGCGTCAAAGACAACCATACGTCGGGGTTCTTGCCGAGCGAGGGTCCGAAATCCAGCTCGTACCTTCTCGTGAAATTGGGTCGCCTCTCGATCAAGACGGTTCTGGGAGGAGCGTTGGCTTCGCCGTCGCGTCAGTCCGATACGAACCGGCACGTCGAAGAGCAGAGTCAAATGTGGAACAAGTTTTCCGGTTGCCCACTTGTTCATCGTGCGCAAGATCCGGAGGTCCAATCCCCGCCCATAGCCTTGATAGGCCATTGTCGAGTCTGAGAAACGGTCGCACACGACGATCATTCCCTGTTGGAGGGCCGGCTTGATCACATGATCGACATGTTGGCGCCTGGCCGCAAGGATAAGCCACACCTCGGTTTCCGGGGCAATGGTTTCCGAGGAATGGTCGAGGAGGAGACTGCGTAGTCGTTCAGCGAGAAGTGTCCCTCCGGGCTCTCGAGTGTGGAGGACGTGCCGGCCCTGTGCTGTCAGCCAGTCACAAAGTCTGCGGGCCTGCGTGGTTTTTCCGCTTCCTTCACCGCCTTCCAGCGTGATGAAGATACCGGATGATTTTTGTGTGGCAGGACTCATCGACTCTTTTCTACGCACGCGTTTTTAAGAGCGGATCCTATGTCAGGTTGCGGGGAATAGCAAGGTGGACCTATTCAGGGATCCTTCCCGTTTGTTAGCATAACCCATTGAAATTAACAAGAAAACGCTTGCGACGTTTGTTCGGTACTCTGTAAGATGAATCACGGATCGTTCTCCCATTGAGGATGGGCTGATTTTCTCATGCTGAAGACTGCTCTGCGGCGATATTTTCTGACAGGACTGTTGTTAGTCACCCCTATTTGGGGCACGATTCTCGTTCTGAAAACTCTGTTCGTGGCACTGGACGGCATCTTGGGCGATGCGATGGCTGAGCTGGTGCCTGATCACTATATCCCCGGGCTTGGCATCGTGACGTTGGTATTGCTGATTTTCTTAGTTGGGTTGTTTGCCGCCAACTTCATCGGACGCCAGATCGTCAGTCACTGGGAGGATTGGCTCAATCGGTTGCCTCTGGTCCGAGGAATTTATTCGACCTTGAAATCCATGATGGATATCCTCTCCTTTTCGGAGCGAGGGTCGTATCGGCGTGTGGTCTTGATCCAGTTTCCCAAGAATGGTCATTATTGTTTTGCCTTCGTGACGGGCATGACCAAAGGTGAGACGACGGCTTTGGGAGAAGATACGCTGATCCATGTGTATGTGCCGACTTCCCCCAATCCCACGTCGGGCTATTTTCTGCTCGTCCCTGAGCGGGAGGTCACGTCGGTTGATATCAGTATCGAAGAGGCGATGAAGCTGATTGTATCGGGGGGGTTGTACACGCCGACCGGAGCCGTGGCCTCAGCGTTGGCGGAGGCGAAGTGGAGTCAGATTAAACAGCCGGATGCTGGCGTGCCGATCGGATAAGTCGAGTACCCCCAGGGTTCCTTTGCGAAACACTCATCATCGGGAGAATTCAGCGCATGACGTCAATGGCTGATCAACAAGCAACGCGTTCGCCTATTGCCGGCCTCGGAGTGATCGTGATGGCAGCCGGGTTGGGCAAGCGAATGAAGTCCAACCATGTCAAAGTGTTGCATCAGGTCGCGGGGAAACCGATGGTGCAATACGCAGTCGACGTGGCGCTTCGCGTGGCAGGTCACCGTATTGCGGTCGTTGTTGGGCATCAAGCGGAGAAGGTCCGGCATGTCATCGAAGCGGGGATTACCGGCAGGCCGGGAGCGCAGGGGGTGTGTATCGTCGAGCAGGCGCAACAGCTAGGGACCGGTCATGCGGTCATGCAAAGCCGTTGCGTGTTTTCTCATGATGACGAGGTATGTCCGGCACAGTATCTTATTCTGAACGGCGATACGCCCTTGCTGAAGGAATCCACCGTGCGTGAGCTTCTGACTGTTCATCAACAAGCGGGGGCGACCGTCACTATTCTGACGGCGATCCTGGATGATCCCAGCGGCTATGGGCGGGTGATCCGTCGTGACGTGAGCCATGAGGGGCATGCGCGTTCGTCATCGGACGTGCTGAAGATTGTCGAAGATCGAGATGCCACGTCGGCCGAGCGGGCGAGTAAGGAAATCAATGTGGGCACCTACGTAGTGTCCGGAGCGTTTCTTTTTGAGGCGCTGGATAAGCTGGAGCCCGATAATGCGCAGGGTGAATACTACCTGACCGATATCGTGCGGATGGCGGTTGCGCAAGGCCGGCGCGTGGCTGCCGTGACGCTTCGGGACCCTGATGAAGGGTTAGGAGTCAACACCAGGCAACAGCTGGCGGCAGCAGAACTGGTCGTCCGGCAACAGATTCGGGAACGCTGGCTTGATGCGGGCGTGACGATGCGAGACCCAGGCTCAGTGTGGATCGATGCGGGCGTCATGATCGGCAAAGATACGGTCCTGTACCCTCATGTCGTCCTTGAGGGGAACACGGTGATCGGTGAGGAGACCACGATCCGTTCGGGGGTTCGGATTACCGATTGCGTGATCGGTAATCATGTTGAGGTGCTGGACTCCTGTGTACTAGGCCAATCCCGTATTGAGGACGACGCGCATGTGGGGCCGTTTGTCCATCTTCGTCCTGGTGTCGTCGTGAGGCGGCGAGCGAAGGTCGGAAATTTTGTCGAAATGAAGAAGACCGAGTTGGGCGAGGGGTCCAAGGCCAATCATCTCAGTTATTTGGGGGATGCCACGATTGCTGAGGGAGTGAATATCGGTGCCGGGACGATCACCTGCAACTATGACGGCCTGAAGAAGCATCATACGGTAATCGGGAAGAATGTGTTTCTAGGGAGTGATACCCAGCTTGTGGCGCCGGTCACGATCGGGGATGGAGCCGTGATTGCTGCAGGGACGACCGTGACGCAGAACGTACCTGTCGATTCGTTAGCGATTTCCAGAGTCCCTCAGGCCAATCGGATTGGGTGGGTGGCTAAACGACGGGCCTTGGTAGAAAGAGCTGCACCCAGCGTCGCTTCAATGAAGACCACTGCGAAGCGCCTAACCGTAACAAGAGAGAAGACTTCGACGAAGTCGAAGAAAAAGCCTGGGCGGTCATCAAGGGGCTGATCGCGGAACGATAACGTCGAATTAATTGTCTGCCAACCAATAAGGCGGGGTATTGCCATGTGTGGGATTATTGGATATGTCGGCAACCAGGAAGCGGTGCCGATTCTTATTGGAGGATTGTCGAAGTTGGAGTACCGCGGCTACGATTCATCGGGAGTGGCCGTCTTGCAGGGAGAGAAAATCACCGTCAAGCGGAGTGTGGGCAAGCTGGTGAATCTTCAGAATGCGCTTAAGGCCAATGGGCTCACGGGAACGGTCGGAATCGGCCACACTCGGTGGGCGACGCATGGCAAGCCCTCGGAACAGAACGCCCACCCGCATCGCTCAAAAGGATGCGTGTTGGTGCATAACGGGATCATCGAAAATTATCAGCAGTTGAAGCAACAGCTCGAGAAAGACGGCTATAAGTTTGTTTCAGAGACCGATACGGAGGTCGTCGCTCATCTGATTGATAAGTATCTTCAACAGAGAAATAAGCTAGCCGATGCTGTGCGTTTGGCGACGAAAGATGTGAAAGGTAGTTACGCACTGGCAGTGATGTCGGAGCGTGAGCCGGGAACCTTGATTGCTGCTCGGTCGGGCTGTCCGCTGGTCGTCGGGCGGACAGCGCATGCATCCTATATCGCCTCCGATGTCATGGCCATGATGGCGCATACGCGGGAAGTGACTTATCTCGAAGAGGGGGACGTGGCCGTCGTTACCCAAGACGATGTGCAACTGACCGATTCCGATGGTCGGGCTGTCTCGCGAAAGGCGTCGAAGATCACATGGGATGCATCCGCAGCAGAGAAGAGTGGCTACCCGCACTTCATGCTGAAAGAGATTCATGAACAGCCGCAGACCATTCTGGATACCATGCGAGGGCGGTATTCCTATGAGACGGGAGAAGCGGATCTCCCGGACATCGGGCTGACACCGAAAGAATTCGCGTCTTTGGAACGGATCTGGATCGTGGCTTGTGGAACGTCCTGGCATGCCGGTCAGGTCGGGAAGTATCTTTTTGAGGAGATGGTCCGGACGCCGGTTCAGGTGGATATTGGCAGCGAGTTTCGCTATCGTGATCCGCTCGTCGGCAAGAAGGATTTGTTTATTACGATCTCCCAATCCGGTGAGACGGCTGATACGCTTGCCGCTGCACGAGAGGCCAAGGCCAAGGGGGCGCGAGTCGTGTCCATTGTGAACGTGGTGGGGAGCACATTGGCCCGTGAGTCGGATGGAGTTTTGTATACCCATTGCGGGCCGGAGATCGGTGTGGCCTCGACGAAAGCGTTTACGGCGCAGTTGACGGCGCTCTATCTCCTGGCCTTGCATTTCGCGCGAGTTCGTAATGTGATGAAGGTAGCCGATGGTCAAGCTTGGCTTGATCGGCTCGTGCGATTACCGGTCTTGGTTGAGAGCGTTCTCCAGCGAGAGGCCGAAATCGTCGCGATCGCCAAACGCTATTACAAGAAGCGGAATTTCCTGTTCTTGGGGCGCGGGATCAATTATCCGATTGCGCTGGAGGGCGCGCTGAAACTTAAGGAAATTTCCTACATCCATGCCGAAGGCTATGCAGCAGGCGAGATGAAGCATGGCCCGATCGCATTGATCGATAAAGATATGCCGGTTGTGGTCTTGGCGCCACGAGATCGACTGTATGACAAGACTGTCAGTAATCTCATGGAAGTGAAGGCACGACACGCTCCAGTGATTGCGTTCGTGGCGGAAGGCGAACGCGAACTCGGTAAGATCGCGGATGCGGTGTTCACAGTACCGGATACTCATGCGTTGATCTCTCCAATGCTGTTTACAATCCCCCTTCAACTTCTGGCATACCATATCGCGGTGTTGCGGGGTGCGGATGTGGATCAGCCGAGGAATTTAGCGAAGAGTGTGACGGTGGAATGAGGTGTGAAGGCAGGTCCCTCTGCTCGCTCAACGCGCGGCCTCAGAAGGCCCTCGTTGAATGCGCGCAATAAGGGACCCTACCTTCACGCCTCATGGGGGAAAGGCAAAGAAGAGATGGAGATCACGCAGCAGGATGTTGAGAAAGTAGCGCAATTGGCGCGATTGGCGCTGACGGCTTCGGAGAAAGAGACCTTTGCGAAGCAGTTGAGCCAGATTCTTTCGCACGTTGATCAGCTCAATCAGTACGACACAACTGGCATTGAGCCGACCGCCACGGTGATGGGGCAAGTCAATGTCTTTCGGGCGGATATTGTGCGCCCCTCTCTTCCGGTGGAGAAAGCGTTGGCCAACGCACCGGAACGTGAATCGGATGGCTTTGTAGTCCCAAAAATCATAGAGGAGCGTTAACCGTCAATGACCGTCTCATCCGTAGCTAGCCTGGATGAGATATGACAATCGACGGAAGGCGAGGCAATACATGTTTCGACAAATGTTACGTTCAAAAATTCATCGCGCGACGGTGACAGGAGCTCACCTTGAGTACGAGGGAAGTCTGACGATCGATCAAGACTTGATGGAGGCCGCCGGCATTCTCCCCTATGAAGCCATTGTCTGCTCGAATCTGAATAACGGCGAGCGATTCATGACCTATGCCATCAATGGGGCACGCGGAAAGGGAGAGATTATTTTGAATGGTCCTACAGCCAGGAAAGCGGCAGTCGGGGATCAGATCATCATCTTTTGTTATGAGTATTATGGTGAAGAAGAAATCAAG
Source organism: uncultured Nitrospira sp. (assembly GCA_902500805.1). Lineage (GTDB taxonomy): Bacteria > Nitrospirota > Nitrospiria > Nitrospirales > Nitrospiraceae > Nitrospira_D. The sequence continues at coordinate 140,756 of CABVSA010000002.1, forward strand.
AAGCACGTGCCCAAGATCGTACGCGTGAATGAGAAGAATCGAATTGTGACAGTGAGCTAGTCGGCCCACCGGCGGCTGTCGGTGTGTTGTTCACGCGTGTATCGACAATAGGAATGTCATGTCTCTCCACAAGTTAGGTCTCGTCGAACTTCATAAGAAATTCACGGCAGGGGAAGTGACTGCGATAGAGATCGTGCGTGCCTATTTTCTCCGGATCAGTCAGGTGGAGCCGAAGGTGAAGGCCTTTGTCACTCAGACAAAAGACATGGCCTATCAGCAGGCGGAGGAGTTGGATCACAAGCTCAAAGTGTGGAGAAAGACTCATCCGCTGACCGGGATGCCGCTTGCGGTCAAAGATAATATCTGTACGGATAGTGTGCCGACGACCTGTAGTTCTCGAATGTTGCAACATTTTGTTCCACCATACGATGCGACGGTCGTCTCAAGGCTGCGCTCGCAGGAGTATATCTTGGTGGGCAAGACCAATTTGGATGAATTCGCAATGGGGTCATCGACAGAGAACTCCGCATTTGGCCCCAGCCGAAATCCTTGGAATCTTCACTGTGTGCCGGGTGGATCGAGTGGAGGATCTGCAGCGGCGGTGGCCGCGGAGGAATGTGCGGCGGCACTTGGGTCCGACACCGGGGGGTCGATCAGGCAGCCGGCTGCCTTCTGTGGTGTGGTAGGAGTGAAACCTACCTATGGACGTGTGTCGCGGTACGGTCTCATAGCATTTGCTTCATCACTTGATCAGATCGGACCAATCACACGCAATGTGCCCGATGCGGCGTTTCTCCTGCAAGCCATTGCCGGCCACGATCCGATGGATTCCACGTCGGTTGATCGTCCTGTGCCGGACTACTTGAAAGCGTTACAGAAACGTGATCTCAAAAACGTGAGGATCGGCGTGCCTGTCGAGTTTTTCGCCGAGGGAATTGATCCGGAGGTCGAGCGGGCGGTCCGGGCCGCAATCGGGGAGCTGAAGCAGCTTGGTGCGGAGGTCAAGGAGATCCGTCTACCACGGACCGATGCCGCCGTGGCGGTCTACTACGTGATCGCGACAGCGGAGGCCAGTTCAAATCTTGCCCGCTTCGACGGCGTGAAGTTTGGGTTCCGCGCCAAGGAAACGAAAGACCTGCTTGAACTGTATATGAAAACGCGACAGGAAGGGTTCGGGCCGGAAGTCAAACGCCGAATTATGCTCGGGACCTATGTACTCAGCGCAGGGTACTATGATGCCTACTATGGGAAGGCGCAAGCCGTGCGCACGCTGGTCTGTCAGGACTTCGAGGCCGCATTCAAGGAGGTGGACCTCATTGTCACTCCGGCGACGCCGACACCGGCCTTCAAATTGGGCGAAAAAAGCGAAGATCCTTTGCAGATGTATCTGTCTGATATTTTCACCATTTCGGTGAATCTGGCAGGTTTGCCGGCGATCGCGCTGCCCTGTGGGTTTAGCAAAGCAGGGCTTCCGATCGGACTTCAACTGATCGGGCGGGCCTTTGAAGAAGACATGATGCTACGCGCTGCACATGCCTATGAGCAATCTACAGCATGGTATCGACAGAGGCCGAGTATCCGGTAAAACTCAGGCGGCAAGAAGACAACGGAGTCGGGGGCGATCTGATGCGGCGACTGACCAGGAGGGGCAACTATGACGATTATTGAAATCGCAGTACTCCTTGTCGCTGTAGCGTTTGCAGTGCTGGTTGGATGTCTCATACCTGTTTTGTTGCAGGTCCGCAAAACGGTTATGGAGTCTGAACAGCTTCTGTCCAAGATGAACACAGAGGTGCCGGCCCTTGTGGCTGAGTTACGAACGATGAGCCAGAACTTGAACGACGTGGCGGGTCAGGCGCGCGAGGGTGTTGAACATGCGGCTGTCTTACTACACGCCGTAGGTGAGGTTGGTGAATCGGTGCGGCAAGTACACCATGTCGTGTGTGGGTCAGGCGGAACGCTATTGAGTAATGTGGCGAGTATGGTTGCTGGCGTCAAGGCCGCGACCCACGTGGTCCGGGAACGCATGAAGCATGAGGGAGGGACACACAATGGCGGATGAACGAGGATCTTCGACTGCGGTGTTGCTAGCGTTTCTCAGTGGTGCGGCTATGGGTGCGGTGATGGGATTGTTACTGGCGCCGCAAACGGGCAATGAGTCGCGTGACAGACTGCGAGGGTATGCTCGTCGTGCCGAAACCGATTTGCGGGATCTCGCCGGGCGAGCCGGTGAGGTCTTTGAAGAAGCCGTCGATCAGGGTAGGGAATTTGTCGAGTCGAAACGTTCGGTTCTGCGGGAGGCTTTCGATGCCGGGCGTGAGGCGATGAAGCGTGAACGAGGGCACATCCAAGATGAGGGGGCGGAACGCGGATGATGTTTGAGGCAGTGATCGGGGTGGAGGTCCATGCACAACTGCGGACCAACTCCAAAATGTTTTGCGGGTGCGGCACGACTTTTGGTCTTTCCGCCAACAGCCAGACTTGCCCGGTCTGTCTTGGTCTGCCAGGCAGTTTGCCTGTGATCAATCGAACGGCGATCGAAATGGCAGTTCGTGCCGGACTCGCGTTGAACTGTATGATCACGGCGAACAATCGATTCGCGAGAAAGAACTATTTCTACCCGGATTTGCCTAAGGGGTACCAGATTTCTCAATACGAGGACCCGATCTGCCAGCATGGATGGATTGAGGTGGCTGTCGGGGCGGTCACAAAACGAGTTCGGATCCGGCGAGCGCATCTGGAAGAAGACGCTGGGAAGAACGTACACGGAGCCGGGACTGCGGGAAGCCGTGTGGACTTGAATCGTGCCGGCACCCCGTTGCTAGAGATCGTGACAGAACCGGATATGAGTTCGGCCGATGAGGTCGTAGCCTATTTGAAGGGGTTACGCGATGTGCTCATGTACCTCGATGTGTGCGATGGGAACATGGAGGAAGGAAGTTTTCGTTGCGAACCAAACCTATCGCTGCGTCCGGTTGGCCAGCGGGAGTTCGGGACCAAGGTTGAGCTGAAGAATATCAACTCCTTTAAGTATGTGAATGATGCGATCGAGTATGAGATCAAACGGCAGACCAAGGTCTTGAATGAGGGCGGCAAGATTTATCAGGAGACCAGGCTGTGGAACATTGATCGTGGTGAAACGGCTGTGATGCGTTCTAAGGAAGAGGCCCATGACTATCGATACTTCCCTGATCCGGATTTGGTGCCACTACAGTTGAACGAGGACTGGATCGAGGGATTTCGATCGTCATTGCCGGAATTGCCGGCTGTACGTGCCCGTCGATTGATCACCGAGTACGGTCTTCCAGAGTATGATGCGGGCGTGATCACGGCATCGAAAGGCATGGCGGACTATTTTGAGACCTGCCTGAAGCAGTTCAATGAGCCCAAAACGGTGAGCAATTGGGTGATGGGGGAGTTGACGCGAGAATTGAACAATTCCGGGACCGACATCACTGCGTCGCCTGTTTCGCCTGAGCGACTTGTTGATTTGTTGACGATGGTGGATAGAGGGGTGATCAGCTTGAAAGTTGCCCGTGACATCTTTCCCGATCTCTATCGTAGTGACAAGACTCCCCAACAGATTGTGCAGGAAAAGGGGCTGACCCAAGTCTCAGACGAAGGGGCACTGGAGAAAATGATTGACGAGGTTCTCAGTAAAAATCCAACTCAGGTGACGCAGTTTAAAGAAGGCAAACAACAGGTCTTAGGATTCCTCGTTGGTCAGGTAATGAAGATCAGTGGGGGGAAGGCGAATCCCGGCAAGGTGAATGAGTTATTGAAAAAGAAACTGATTGTCTAACTAGGGAGAGGGCAAGCGGTATGAGCGAGATCAGAGAAATCAGAGGCAGGCAGATTATCGATTCACGTGGCAATCCGACGATTGAGGCAGAAGTTACGCTCGAAAGCGGAGCGGTCGGGCGTGCGGCCGTTCCCTCCGGCGCGTCGACGGGCGAAAAAGAGGCGATCGAGCTGAGAGATGGAGACAAAAAGCGGTGGATGGGGAAAGGCGTCTCCAAAGCGGTTGCGAATATTAGTAAGGTCATTGCCCCTGAACTGTTGGGGAAGGACGCGTTCGATCAAGCCGGGATTGATCGAGCTATGATTGCGTTGGATGGGACGAAGACAAAAGGCAAGCTGGGCGCGAATGCGATTTTGGGTGTGTCCTTAGCCGTGGCGAAAGCATCGGCGATTGAAACCGGGCAACCTCTCTACCGGTATTTAGGTGGGACGAATGCACGTGTGCTTCCGGTTCCGCTTATGAACATCATCAACGGGGGAGCCCATGCGGACAATCGGCTGGACCTTCAAGAGTTTATGATCATGCCGGTGGGGGCCAGCCGATTCAGTGATGCACTTCGTATGGCCACAGAGGTCTTTCATTCGTTGAAGACGCTCTTGAAGAAGAAGGGCCTCAATACGGCCGTAGGGGATGAGGGAGGATTTGCTCCTGATCTGCAATCGAACGAGGAAGCGCTGAGTCTCATATCGGAGGCGATTGAAGCGGCGGGCTATCAGGTCGGGCGGGATATTGCCTTAGCGTTAGACTGTGCCGCCAGTGAACTCTATGAGAAGGGGCGGTACATTCTCGAAGCAGAAAAGAATCCGGAGCGTTCATCGGAAGACATGGTCAGTTACTATGGCAAGCTCCTCGATCGCTACCCCATTCTTTCCATCGAAGACGGGTTGAGTGAGTTGGACTGGAAGGGCTGGAAAATGCTGACGGAGAAACTTGGGAAACGGGTCCAACTCGTCGGCGACGACATTTTTGTGACGAATGTTGAGATCTTTTCGAAAGGTATTCAGGAAGGGATTGGAAATTCAATCCTGATTAAACTCAATCAGATTGGGACATTGACGGAGACGTTGGATGCCATTGAACTCGCGAAGCGATCCGGCTATACGGCCATCATTTCGCATCGCTCCGGGGAAACAGAGGACACGACGATTGCGGACGTGGCCGTTGCAACCAACAGTGGGCTGATCAAGACCGGGTCCCTCTCTCGAACAGATCGTGTGGCAAAATATAATCAGCTTCTTCGAATCGAGGAAGAGTTGGGGGCCGCGGCAGTGTACCGTGGTCGAGAGGCCGTACCCGTGCGGAGCTAGCCTGTTTTTCCGCCATAGTCTGGATTAATTAATTCATATGGTGATTAAGCAAAATCGTGGCCGGGAGTGGCTGGAATGGCAGCGACGTCTGTTCACCCTTGCTCAGGTAGGCGGAGTGATCGGGGTTGTTTGGTTGGGAGTCGCACTCTTCTCTGGAGAGATGGGACTCTCACGGTATTTCGCCATGCGGGATTATGCCAAGAACTTGGAGCAAGAGTTGTCGGTATTACGTCATGAAAATGTCACCTTGCAGCACGATATTCTGCGCCTCCAGCATGATCCAACTAAGATCGAACAATTAGCCCGTGAGCAGTTAGGCTATGTGCGGAAAGGTGAGACGGTGTACCAATTCATCCCAGGTTCGGAGAAACAACAGGAGCCTTCTGCGAAGCCATGAAGTTTGGAACGGTTGCCATCATCGGACGGTCCAACGTGGGCAAGTCAACTCTACTGAATCGCCTGCTAGGCGAGAAAATCTCGATTGTCTCGAGTAAGCCGCAAACAACAAGGACTCGAGTGATGGGTATTGTGCATGCGGAAGGGGCGCAAATCGCCTTTCTCGACACACCGGGACTGCATAAGCCGGACCATTTGTTGAATCGGCGGATGGTCCGCGCGGCGGTGGAAACGCTGGAAGATGCGGATGTGTTGTATATGCTGATGGAGGCGACGAGCCGTCCAGGTCCCGGAGATTTGTCAGCCATCAAATATATGAAAGAAGCTCTGGCGAAGCAGCCGAGGCCGGTGATCTTAGTCATGACGAAAATCGATCTGGTGAACAAGCATAAGATGCTTCCCGTTCTTGATCAGTATGCCCAGCTGTTTGCATGGACGGAAGTGGTGCCGGTGTCCGCTCAGGTCAACGACAATGTGGAGCGATTGCTTGCGGTGACGGTTCCATACCTTCCGTCAGGGGAAGGAGTGTATGGCGAAGATATGGTGACAGATCAGACGATGAGGACGTTGGCGGCCGAAATGATTCGTGAGAAGGTCATTCAGGCGACAGAGGATGAAGTCCCATATGCGACGGCGGTAGAGATCGATGAGTTTGTTGAGGAGGGAAGGCTCGCGAAGATTCGGGCGTCAATTATGGTTGAGCGAGAGACACAGAAAGGTATTCTGATCGGGAAGCAAGGGGAGCGGCTGAAATCAATCGGGACCCAAGCCCGATTGGACATGGAAAAGGTTTTTGGGATGAAAGTGTTTCTTGAGCTGTGGGTGAAAGTCAGAAAAGACTGGCGCGAAGATGAACAAGCTCTTGTGCAGTTGGGCTACTGACCGTTAGTGGACGCTTGATGGTAACGATTCCCCGGACACATGCATAACCGAAGACGGCTGGTATCTCCATGCTGAAGCAGTTCAAATAGACTTTCCCAATAAGACTGTATGTAACGAAGACGAAGTATCTGCTCTGTGCCGTTCCGTGAGCCGTTGACCTGCTCCGGTCGGCGTCACCGGGCAAGTCTCAAGATCCCGCGCAACGATCATGCAGCCAACCGACCGACCAACGGAACCACGCTTTCCGGAACAACGTTCTCGTCCAGCAGATCGTGATATTTTGCGCGAAGTCCTTCGTGATCAGACCGAGCGGGGTCAGACCAAGTCGGACATTGTCATTCAATCGGTTCAGAAGTTGCTGCGTCGGGGGGCGATCGCAAACTTGTCAAAAATGTTGGGGCGTATGCATCCGGCGGATATTGCCAAAGCCGTGACGCATCTCTCCTCACCGAAGGAGAAACGGGAAATTTTCGAGTTGGTTCGCGGGGGGAAGCGCGGGCAGGTACTCAGCGAGCTGGACGGGGAGAGTATCCAGCAGGTACTCGCGGATCTGCTTCACTCCGATATTGCCTGGCTCTTGAAGGAGCTTGGTCCTGACGATGTTGCCCATATTCTCGGGTTTCTCCCGGAGGAACGCAGTAAGGAAGTGTTGGCCCTGATGAAGACGGAGGATTCGACCGAGGTGGCCGACATTCTCCGATACCCCAAAGATACAGCCGGCGCCATCATGACCACGGAATTCTTTTCCCTGCCTGAGGATGCCACGGCCCAGGAAGCCATACGCCGGTTGCAACAGGCAACTGATGCGGAAATGGTGTTCTATATCTATGTGACGGACAAGGATGATCGCCTAGTCGGCGTTCTTTCGCTTCGGCAGCTTCTCACGGTGCCTCCCACCACTCCGCTGAAAAACATCATGACGCGGGAGGCTATGAGCGTCAGCATTGATATGGATCAGGAAGAGGTGGCGAGGCAGGTGGCCAATTATAACTTGTTGGCGATTCCGGTCGTGGAGCGAGACGGGAAGCTTGTCGGGATTATCACGGTTGATGACGTGGTCGATGTCATCCGTGAAGAAGCGACCGAGGATATGTTGAAGATGGCCGGCGCCATTGAAGAAGATACGACTTCAAAGTCATCGAGCATCGCATCAGCCAGGCTCCGATTGCCGTGGCTATTTACTAACCTTGTGGGGAGTCTGCTGTCCGGCGCAATTCTTTGGTATTTCCGTTATACCGTTCAAGAAGTTGTGGCTATTGTGAGTTTTATTCCCGTCATTGCGGCGATGGGTGGTAATGTCGGCTTGCAATCATCAACGTTGATTATTCGTGGATTGGCCACCGGTTCCGTTGAGCTCACCCATGTCTGGCCGGTGTTTTTTCGTGAGGCGAAGGTCGGGTTAGTAATGGGGTTGGCGTGCGGAGTGACGTTGACGCTGGTTGCGTGGGTCTTGCATCAAGGGTTTCTGGGGATGGTCGTGGGCGTTTCTCTGATCATCGCCTTTTTTGTCTCGACCAGTATGGCGACGATTATGCCGATTATCCTGAAACGCATGGGGGTAGATCCTGCCGTCGCGGCCGGTCCCTTTGTGACGACGGCGAATGATATCACGGGGATTTCTATTTATTTGACGTTGGCCACGCTATTCTTGGAGTATCTCCGATGACACAATTCAGCAGGTCGTCAGGATATGATTGTGTCAGGGGTGAAAGGGATATGTGCCGCTCATAAAAGCAACGGCGATCGTTTTGCGGAGTCGTAAGTGGGGAGATGCCGATCGAATCGTCACATTTTATTCGAAGGAGAAGGGCAAGATCGGAGGCGTGGCTCGTGGTGCGCGTCGACCCAAAAGCCGTTTTGGTGCTGCACTTGAGCCATTCAGTCTGTGCCGGTTGAATCTTTTTGAAAAGGCCGGTGATTCGCTCTTGCGGGTTTCGCAGGTTGATCTTGTCAGGTCTTCCCAGAAGTTGCGGGAATCTCTCAGTCTGATAGATTCGGCGGCACGGATGGTCAACGTGGTGGCCGCGATCACTCCGGATGGCGATCCGGATCGGCTCTTGTTTGATACGCTCGAGCAGGGGCTTGCATCGCTTCACGAGAGTGAAGACCCAGCCTTTACGGCTCTCCTTTTCCAAATTCGGTTACTGGGTGTCACAGGATTTCGCCCACAGACCGACCATTGTGCCGCGTGTGGGAAAGCACATTTTGTAGGTGAACCTCAGTTTTCCCCACTTGCAGGGGGGCTTGTGTGTTTATCATGCGCGGCGCACCAGCGAGTTCGTTGTATCGCGCTCTCGCGCGGAAGCCTTTCATTTCTCCAACAGGCGATTCGTCTTGATCCTGCCATCGTGACACGGTTGCGAGCCAGTGGACAAGTGCGAGGCGAAGTAGAGGCGGCGATCGAAGGGTATGTGACGGTTGTGGCCGGTAAACGGCTCCCATCAGCGAACTTTCTATCGATTACCGTGTCGTCCTAAGCGCGTTCAGAGGGAGGAGTGGGTATGACTACCGCGACAGTAGAGCCTCGGGATATGGAGTGGCTTGAGAAGGGTGTATTGGGAATTCAATGGAGTGACGGCCATCAGGCGATGTATCCGGTCCGTTCTCTTCGGCAGCATTGTCCCTGCGCGGCCTGTGTCGACGAATGGACGGGGGAGCGCCGTCTTCAGGCTGACGATGTCCCGTTGTTGATCATGCTGCAGGATATTCAACCGGTTGGGCGCTATGCGCTTCAGTTCAAGTGGAGCGATGGCCATGATACGGGAATATATTCCTACACGTTGCTTAGGGCATTGTGTCAGTGTAAGGCCTGTCAACCGGTTAAGCCGATCGAAGTCAAGTCTAGGCGGCTTCTGTGAGGGGAGATGACGACATGATACATAGCGTTAGCGCTCCGATGAAAACCATACTGAGCGTGTTCGCGGTTGTAGGATTCGTGCTCTTGCTCGGATGCAAAAGTATGCCGACACTGGAGCAGCAAGAGCAGCTGGTTCAAGGAGAAAGTCTTGTACCAAATCAAATCACCAGCAGGGCCGTTGTAAATGCGTGGGGAGGGCCTCCTTTCTACCATAGCGAGTTCGCCTACTTTTTTGTGATGCCAGATTTGAGTATTATTCCTCGATCCCGAGTAGCTACGGGTGAGGTGCCGAAAGGGTGGGGCGGTGGGGTTCATGCAGGCGAAAGTGTCTACTTCGCCTACCCCGATCGAGGCTGGTTGCTGGTCTTTTTTGATGAGCGCCTTGTCTACAGAGAAAAGCTCCAACCCGATGAGTTACGGACATTGGCAAAAGGTTGGGCCTATGAGGCTCGATTCAAGACCGGGATTGACGAATCTTCACGCCCATAGGTTGTCCCTGATTATCCCACATGGCGTTGAAAACATCAGATAGCTTGCACATCGTGATGGCCTCCTCCGAGGCGGTTCCGTATGCGAAAACGGGTGGACTTGCCGATGTGGTGGGCGCGTTGTCCATGGCCCTCGCGAAGTCAGGGTATCAGGTCACCGTATTACTGCCGGGTTATCGGACTCAATTAGCTCAGAAGGACCGTCGGATCGCCATGCAATTCTCGGTGCCTGTGGGGCAGAGGCCGATGGATGTTTCTATCGAAGAGGAATATCTGACGGTGACCGGTGCATTACATCACGTGAGAGTGTTATTCGTGTGTCATGACCCGTACTTCGACCGTCCGGGACCCTATCAACAAGATCATCATGACTATCCGGATAACCTTGACCGATTCACCTTGTTCTGTCGCGCAGTCATTCAAGTGATGCATATCTTAGTGGACGTACAGCGGGAGAAGATTGATATCCTGCACCTTCATGATTGGCAGACCGCACTGTGCGCTGTCTATCTCAAGGCACTCGCACATGAACACAACAGTCTTCAGTCGATCAAGACGTTGTTGACTGTACATAACCTCGGCTATCAGGGGATATTCTCAGGTCAGGAGTTCATGAAAACCGGCCTTCCTTCAGCGTTGTTCTCACTGAGTGGCCTTGAGTTCTACGGAGCAATTAATTGTTTGAAGGGGGGCATCATCTTTTCCGACGCTGTTTCCACTGTAAGTCCCACCTATGCAAGGGAGATCTTAACGGCAGAATATGGGTGTGGTCTTGAAGGTGTGCTGGCAAGCCGTAGGGATGATGTAATCGGTGTTACCAACGGAATTGATGAGGCTGCGTGGGATCCCGCGCATGATGCCTATCTACCGGCGAAGTACCACGCCAATGACCTATCGGGAAAACAGACGTGCAAGCGAGCGTTACAGCAAGAGCTAGGGTTGCCGATTCTTGATGTGCCACTGGTGGCTGTCATTGGTCGGTTGACGTTCCAAAAAGGATTTGATCTGTTGCTTGAGATTCTTCCGGAGCTGATGGCTCTCGATCTCCAGTTGGCTGTATTGGGTACTGGCGATGCTCACTTGGAACAAGGGTTCATTGCGGCAAAGGAGAAGTATGCTCGCAGGATCGGTCTCCATCTTGGTTTTGACGAGGGGCTAGCCCATCGTATCGAGGCAGGTTCAGACCTGCTGATCATGCCGTCTCGTTACGAGCCCTGCGGACTAAGCCAGCTCTATAGTCTGCGATATGGGACGGTTCCGATCGTGCGGCGTACAGGGGGATTGGCTGATACTGTTGTTCCCTTTCGTCCGTCAACAATCAAATCAAAAACCGCAACAGGGTTTCATTTTATTGATCCCTCTCCCGATGCCTTGCTCTCAGCGATTCTGCTCGCGCTTCATGCTTATGAGGAGCAGGAGGTTTGGCGCTCATTGGTGACTGCGGGAATGAAAGCAGACCTCTCGTGGGATCAATCGGCAAGGGTCTATGCAGATTTATATCGTCAGTTGCGGGATGGGAGGTGAGGCGAATCGGCTAACGTGTATTGAATGAGATGGTGAGCCCTTGCTCAATCTTTGCTAACAAGGTTTTTGCCTTCACAGCGTAGTAGGAGTGTTGCCCTTCATGAAGTCTGATAATCGAAACAAAAAGATCCCGTGCAACTTCAAGATATCCCTGGTTAAACGCAAGCTCACCAGTATGGAGGGCGCAGGCTGAAGTCATCGCCTTAACGTCCACTGCCACTCGGTTGGTCGGGGTTGAAACCAGATGAGCAATTCGGTTTGGCAGTGGCAAAATGAACCCACTTTTCTCCTGACCATGAAGACTTGCTGCTCGGAGTTGGTCCAAGTTTGCTGTAGCTTTAGACAAATCTGATGTCGATTTGCAGTCGCCGTACGCGTTCCACAATGAGGCGAAACCACTGTCTCTCACCTCGCTAGTGTGGGAGGAAGGCGTAGTTGTGCATCCAGAGAAGAGGAAAGCTACGCCAAACAACCCGAACACCATAACTGCCAGAGTCCCGTTAGATCCAAATCGCATTGAACTATCACCTCCGCTAGGATTTGATTAGATTTAATGCAAATCACGGGCCGGTAGTTGTTTCCTTGAAACATGTTGAAAAGTAACAGAAAATAAATTACTTGTCCTGGTCAGATCGTTGTAATTTCGCTGCACTGTGTTGTTTGTGTAACAGCGGGAGGAGAATGAAAGGGGGCGCTATGTGAGGAGCTGGTTAAGCGTTAAATATTTGGACAAGGATGCCAGTCCTTGTGGTGGAATTAGTTTTTCGCATGATGTGCTTAATGTGCTCTTTGACGGTTTGTTCGGTAATCTGTAAGGCGTTAGCAATCTCTTTATTTGTCCAGCCTTTTGCGAGGTGTTCCACCACGGATTGCTCCCGGTTGGTGAGCTGGAAACGTTCTCGTGCATGTTCTGCATTCAGGTTCTGTTTTCGCCCGAGCTCTTCCATGGTTACCACAAGTCGGGCGTGTTGAATCCCGCCTCGATCTGGCAAGCCAAAGCCTCTTAGTAGGATGGGCTGATTGGGATCACCTGTTACGCGCTTGAGTTCAAACTGTTCCCAATCCTTAGCTTCTGTTCGTATGTGGAGGGCTTTGATGATCTCTGTACACAGCTCAGTCAGAGCTGTTGGGAGTATTCCGCGAGCCGAGACAGTCGTAGTACCTCCATGTTCAACCGCAGTGATCTTTTTGGCGAGCTCAGTCGCCTGTCGATTCATGTGGAGTAGTTGCATGGATGTCGATAGTACGACAATCCCAGCGCCTGCTCTCTGATCGGCAAGCACATCGGTTTGTTCGGTTCCTTTTAGTGATTCAGTCATAAAGCTAGATTACCGCTATGATATGTAAACTTGGGGCGCAGTGGATTAGGGGGTACCTCGGTGTCTGGATCCCACTAGCATGATACCGGAATAGTACCTAACCCTTTCGAGGGAGTCAACACATACTGTTGAAAAAGCAGCATGCGGGATTGATATTGTTGACGTGGATGTCAGTGCACAATGCCCTCCAGCTCAGTTTGACATGAGTGACCGAACGATTTTGACAATCGAGTGGGTATAGGACCTGGCCGGTTAGAATTACTATTGCGCGTCCAGCGAGGGCACAGCTCAAGAAACCAAATGTGGAATCATGCGTCGTAAGCGTGCTCAGGAAACCTTGAGCGGTGCAGGGGCGGTACGCTCGATGTTTGATTGACTCTAAGTGCTGGTTATTTCTTGTGTTTGCATGAGGTGTTGGAACGATTAATAACTTGCTTCGCTGCGCGATCTCACTCGTGGGTCTAGTTGTACGTGTATGAAATGGGTGTTCTTTTTGTGATTACATGGTAAGTATTGAGCGGTAGGCTGCATAGGCATCAGTAACAAAAGACATTAAGTCTGGTACTATTATATTCCGAGAGGTGATTGTTCGCTTTGAGAAGGTTTCGATGTACGTGTTGTCAGGGTTTTGAGGCTAGGCTCGTCAGTTCAGAGAGGGCTCGATTTATCTTCATGGAGTGGTCTGCTGTGTCAGGGGCTGGAATCTTGATGATGTTGATGAGTCAGTAGCGTTTCAACGGTGAAGAAAGTACTTCTTTGCATCTTGCAAGTGATTGGTTCGGTAGGGAGGCATTCAGCACTCGATCGAAGTCTGAACTAGGTTATGAACTTGTAAACATCAAGTCCAGTAGAGTGTTTTATTCATTGATAACACAAACGTTGGGAAACTACTGGGTCAAGTCAGAATAGAATGAACGTGAGATATAGGCACATCATGGGTCGTGTTATGAACAGGAGGAACTAGGCGTGAAAGCAGTCATTCTTGCTGGGGGAATGGGGACTCGACTTTTGGAGGAGACCGTTTTGCGACCGAAGCCTATGGTTGAAATCGGGGGGAAGCCTATTCTGTGGCATATCATGAAGATTTATGCCGCCCATGGGATAAAAGAATTTGTTATAGGGCTCGGCTACAAGGGAGAGATGATCAAGGAGTACTTTCTCAACTTCTATGCCTTCAATAAAGATATTTCCGTCGATCTTGAAAGTGGGAAAACGACGATTCATGACGGTAAACAGCATGAGGATTGGAAGGTTCACCTTGTTGACACTGGTCTATATACGCAGACGGGTGGGCGACTCAAACAACTGAAAAAGTGGATAGGCGAAAACGAAACGTTTCTATTTACGTATGGAGATGGGGTCTCAGATGTCGATATTCAAGCCACTATTAAGTTCCATAAGTCTCATGGAAAGTTAGCTACGGTGACGTCAGTCCTGCCTCCTTCCAGATTCGGACGGCTCGTATTCAATCACGATCACATCGTTGACTTCAAGGAGAAACCTCATGGCGAAGAAGGCTGGATCAACGGCGGTTTCTATGTCCTTGAGCCTAAGGCCATTGACTACATTAAGGGAGATGAGACTGTGTGGGAGAGGGATCCGATCCTGCAGCTCACGAGAGATAATCAACTGATGGGCTATCGGCATGATCGTTTCTGGTCCTGTATGGATACTCTGAAAGAGAAGAATTATTTGGAGGAGCTATGGCAATCATCGAAGGCTCCCTGGAAGGTATGGTAAGGTGAGCTGCTAGGTAGATGAGACTCGTAACTCCCCAACCGTGTTTTTCTACTTTAAACTGCGACTTCAATCACTATCGGACTGCCACATTCGGGTAATGTTTAGACCGAGGAAATGAACATGCGAATTCTGATCACAGGCAATATGGGATATGTTGGTCCTTTGGTTCTGCGTCGACTGCGAGAGTCGCATCCCGAGTCGACGCTAATAGGATACGATATCGGGTACTTTGCCCATTGTTTAACTGGTCCATCGCGGTTTCCTGAAAGCAGGGCAGATGTCCAGTATTTCGGGGACATCAGACGGGTGCCTGAAAAGATTCTTCAGGGGGTTGATGCGATTGTGCATCTCTGTGCGATATCAAATGATCCGATGGGGGCCATTTTTGAAGACATTACCCTTGATATCAATTATCGAGCAAGCATTGATCTGGCCGTCAAGGCAAAACAAGCCGGTGTCAAGGCGTTTGTATTCGCATCGAGCTGCAGTGTCTATGGCTTTGCAGAAGGAGGGCCTCGTCGAGAGGAAGATGAGCTTAATCCCCTCACAGCATACGCTAAGTCAAAGGTTAGTACTGAACGAGATTTGGCATCACTTGCTTCCGAATCGTTCACGGTAACCTGCCTCCGGTTTGCAACGGCATGCGGGATGAGTGATCGGTTGCGGCTGGATCTTGTGTTGAATGATTTTGTGGCTGGCGCGCTTGTGTCGAAGTGTATCAATATTCTCAGTGATGGGACGCCATGGCGGCCATTAATTCACGTGAGGGATATGGCGAGAGCCATCGATTGGGCGGTGCAGAGAGACCGTCGTGATGGCGGCGCGTTTCTGACGGTCAATGTAGGAAGCGATGCATGGAATTATCAAGTGAAGGATCTAGCCACGGCGGTCACTCAACTTGTTCCCGATGTGGAAGTTTCGATTAACCGTGATGCGCAGCCCGATAAGCGATCCTACCGGGTTAACTTCGACAAATTCTCTAAGCTAGCGCAGGGATTTCTTCCTGCGGTCGATCTTCAGAGTGCCGTGAGGGATCTCCGTGATGGGCTGATGTCCATGGACTTTTGCGATCCTGATTTTCGGAAGGGCGAGTTGATACGCTTGGTTACGTTAAGGCGACTGAGAGAAACTGATCATTTAACGGACCAGCTCGCATGGAAAGATCCGGTGGCTCGATGAGAAGTCAACAGTGCGGCATTGCTAAATTAAGGAAGGAGATCTCGGCATGAAGCCATCGGTATGTCGCTCATGCGGAGCAGGTCTTGAACGTACTTTCATTGATCTGGGGATGTCCCCATTGGCTAATTCGTACATTAAGCCAGAGCAAACCAATAGGATGGAGCCTTTCTATCCTTTACATGTGTATGTCTGTGAGAAGTGCTTGCTGGTCCAGTTGGAACAGTTTTCGACTCCGCAGGACATTTTTTCTGACTATGCATACTTTTCTTCATTTTCTGATTCATGGCTCGCTCATGCTCGGACCTATGTGGACATGATTGTTGATCGTTTCCGATTTAATCAACTCTCGAGAGTTGTGGAGATCGCCAGTAATGATGGGTATCTTCTGAAGAACTTTGTTGCGCGTGGCATCCCTGTGCTTGGGGTAGAACCTGCGGCGAATGTGGCCGAGGTTGCCATGGGAAAAGGGATCAATACCAAGGTGGCGTTCTTTGGTGAGAAGACGGCGCGTGGTCTGACCGATGACGGGTGGGCCGCTGATTTGATTATTGGAAACAATGTGCTGGCTCATGTTCCGGATTTGAACGACTTCGTGAGAGGGCTGAAAATACTATTGAAGCCGACAGGTCTTATTACCATGGAATTCCCTCACCTTCTTCAACTCGTGGAGCAGAATCAGTTTGATACGATCTATCATGAGCATTTCTCTTACTTTTCTTTTATTGCGGTTGAGCGGGTATTTGCTCGCTATGGAATGAAACTGTTTGATGTGGAAGAACTGTCAACACACGGGGGATCACTGCGCATTTATGCCTGTCATGAAAGTGATACATCCAAGCCGGTTGAGCCACGGGCGAAGGAGCTGAAGTTGAGGGAAGAAGCGATCGGATTTGGTCACCTCAGTCACTATCTTTCATTTGGTCCGCGAGTCGAGGCTACAAAGCGAAAACTGCTGGCTTTTCTTATTGCAGCCAAGCAGGAGGGAAAACGTGTCGTGGGGTACGGAGCTCCGGCAAAGGGCAATACGCTTCTGAATTATTGCGGCATTCGCACTGACCTTGTCGACTACACAGTTGATCGGAGTCCGCATAAGCAAGGCCATTTTCTTCCCGGCGTGCATATTCCGATCTATGAGCCTGAACGGGTGCGTGCTACACAGCCGGACTATCTCCTGATCTTGCCCTGGAATATTCGGGAGGAGGTCATGCAACAGATGAGCTACATTCGTGAGTGGGGAGGGAAATTCGTCGTTCCAATCCCTGAGGTGCGAGTGTATCCATGATTTTTACCGAAACCGCCCTCAAGGGTGCGTTTGTAATCGAACCTGAGCCTGCATCTGATGAACGGGGAATGTTCGCGAGGGTCTGGTGCGAAAAAGAGTTTGAGTTGCAGGGATTGTCCCCCAGATGGGTCCAGTCGAGTATTTCTATAAACCGTCGCAAGGGGACTTTGCGGGGGATGCACTACCAGGCTGCTCCAAATCAGGAAGTGAAATTGGTCCGCTGTACTGCAGGTGCAATCTATGATGTCATTGTGGACTTGCGCACAACATCGCCGACCTATGGGCAGCATGTTAGCCTGATGTTGACAGCGGATAACCACCGGTCTCTATATATTCCAGAGCAGTTTGCTCATGGATTTCTCACGCTGCAAGACAACTCCGAGATTTCCTATCACATGTCGGAGTTCTATGCGCCTTCGAGCGCACGCGGTTTTCGATGGGATGACCCTCTGTTGCACATCGAGTGGCCGGAGCCCGTTGTAATTGTGTCGCAGAAGGATCAGCTGTGGCCACAGTTGAACTTGAATAGGGTAAGGTGACGTGGAAACCGATTGTTCTCTGCTCAATTTAATAAAAGAGCTGTACCCAATTTGCCGGAGTATTACCGGTGAAGGAGTTCGTGAGACCCTCAAAATCATCCAAAAACGTGTCCCGCTTGAAATTCAAGAAGTTCCCAGCGGAACGAAAGTATTCGATTGGACGGTTCCTCTAGAGTGGAACGTAACCGATGCCTATGTGATGAATCGGGAGGGGAAGCGAGTTATTGATTTTCAATCGCACAATTTGCATCTGATGAGTTATAGCGTGCCAGTTCGAAAAAAAATGGGCCTCGAAGAATTGCGCCCGCATCTGTTCAGCCTGCCGGCTCACCCCGAGTGGATTCCATATCGAACCTCCTACTACAAAGAGAATTGGGGGTTTTGTATGCGGCACGTTGATTTCGAAGAACTCTCTGATGAGGAGTACGATGTCGTCATTGACTCGACGCTTCAGGCGGGCTCACTGACGTATGGCGAGTTGTATCTGCCCGGTGAAGCGTCTGATGAGGTTCTCGTATCATGTCATGTCTGCCATCCGTCTCTGTGCAATGATAACCTCTCTGGTATCACTGTCGCCGTGAAGCTAGCTGAGACCATGGCTGCTCGCTCAAGGCGATATTCATACCGTTTTCTTTTTATTCCTGGCACCATTGGATCCATTACTTGGCTAGCTCAGAATGAACAGATAGTACCCTGCATTCGGCATGGGCTTGTTATAACTGGGGTGGGTGATGCAGGGAATGTCACCTATAAGAAGAGTCGCCAGGGCAATGCGGAGATAGACCGGGCGATGACGCATGTATTGCGACATTCGGGGGAGGCACATTCTATTATCGACTTTTTCCCATATGGCTATGATGAGCGGCAGTACTGCTCCCCCGGCTTTAACTTACCTGTTGGGTGTTTCATGCGAACACTGCACGGTCAGTACCCGGAGTATCACTCATCTGCGGACAATTTGGACCTGGTCCGATCGGAGTCTCTTTCTCGATCTTATGCGGATTGTCTGCAGACATTCGAGTTGCTGGAAGGGAATCGGGTATACGTAAGTCAGAACCCAAGATGCGAACCGCAATTGGGACGACGGGGACTGTATCGTGCCGTCGCAGGGCAACAAGAAAACCAGTGCAGGGAGCTCGCGCTGCTCTGGGTATTAAATATGTCTGATGGCCGGCATGCGTTGCTTGATATCGCAGACCGTGCAGACCTTCCATTCGGTCAGATTCAATCTGCGGCTCAAGCGTTAGTAGAGGCTGGACTGTTGAACGAGTATCGGAGGCCGGAAAACGGCTAAGGGAGAAGTAATCATGAACGCCGTGTATTACGACCATTCATTTTCCGATGAGTGCCGCCGAAACGAACTTTATCATGGCCAACTGCTGGTATATTCACCATGCAGGAGTAGTCTCGCGTTTATCGAATTTGCTAGAAAATTGATCAAGGAGGCGTTTGCACCATATGATCCGGAGACGGCTCAATTCCATATGTCTGTCGAGCAGTACGCCGACATTCTCGGGAAGCTGAAGCCGAACTTTATCCACCACCCGGAATCCAAGGTGCTCATGCGCCACATTTTTGAAGAGATGGGTTGTGAACTAGAAAAGACGTACTTTGATGTCCCTAAGATGCGAAGCTCCACCAGCGATAACTATCTAACAACTGGGATTGCGTATGCGTGGCATCCGCATCGAGACACGTGGTATTCGGCGCCCCCCTGTCAGATCAATTGGTGGATTCCTATCTATGATATTCAGTCGAACAATGCCATGGCGTTTCACCCCCAATATTGGAATGTGCCCGTGAAAAACAGCTCCAAGGGGTACAACTACTACGTGTGGAATCAACAAAATCGAGGCGCTCATGTCGCCAAGTTCTTGAAAGAGGATCCTCGGCCTCTGCCAAAGGCGACAGAACCTCTTGCCATGGAGCCGCAGATCCGTTTGATCGTGCCAGCGGGAGGCATCATTCTGTTTTCGGCAGCACAGATGCACTCGAGTGTACCGAATACATCCGGTAAAACTCGTTTCAGTATCGATTTCCGCGTGGTGAATCTTGACGATGTGGGGCAACGGAAAGGCGCCCCTCGAATAGATGAGGAGTGCACCGGGACCACGATGAGAGACTACGTGCGGGCCACTGATTTGGCTCACATCCCTGATGAGCTCGTTGCGCTCTACGACGATGAAACAGCCGGGAAGGGAAAGCTTGTCTATACAGTTGGAGAGAAGCAAGATCGCTGAAACAGGGAAGCTGTAATGCTATCAGTAGGTGTAAAGGATTTTGAGGCTTATGGGTAGTTCGGAGCATAAGATTTCGTTAGAGCAATACCTGATAGGGTGGTATTATTGATGGGGAATGGTATGGGTGTTGGTGTAAGGGGCTGTACATGAATTGATATTCGGAGAGGCTAGATGTCAGTCCGGATTGATTTAGGTGGGTGAGTTTAGGGGGGCGGAAGGGGTTAGAGGGGTATTGTTAGCAAGGGAACAAAAGTTATGAAATATGCTTTGTGGCATGTCGCAATAATCGCGTCAATGGTATTGGTGGTAAGCCCAGAGAGTGCATTCTGTGAAACAGGATCGGTCAAGCCCGATACCGTGAAAATGCCGACGGATGTGCCGCTACTGCCGGCGGTTACAGCACAAACAGAGAAAGCGACTGGCCAGGTGATGACGGATAAGTTGTCGAATGCGGTCGGTACGGAATACGTCATCGGCGCTGAAGATGTGTTGGATATTACGGTGTGGCGGAACGTCGATTTGTCAAGGCAGGTGCAGGTTCGTCCGGATGGAAGGATTTCAATGCCGATCATTCGGGATGTTGTGGCTGTAGGAAAGACCCCCACCAAATTGGCTGAGGAGATGACGAACAAGCTGAAGGAGTACGTTCAGAATCCGGTTGTTGCCGTGACATTGAAGGAAGTCAATAGCTCCAACATTTTCCTTCTGGGTGAAATCGCCCATCCTGGCAAGTATCCGCTCAAGAGCCGGACGACGCTCTTGCAGGGCATTACGATGGCAGGCGGGTTTAAGGAAACTGCGGCAAGAAATCAAATCGTTATTTTTCGGTTTACTGAAACGGCTCCTGGTATGAAGCGATTCACTGCCAGCTACGATGACATTGTGCTTCGTAGTGGGATCAGCGACAACTTTGAGCTGAAACCCGGCGATACTCTGGTTGTTCCCAGTGAGTCGATGGTGGTGTTCCCTGGTCGCTAGGGACTAACAGAAAGGATGGCGGCAGTGGACTTCTACGCGCGAGGGGCAAGGATATCCAGACCATATCTTCTTGTGCCAAGAGTGTTGTCGATCGGGATTGTGTTGTGCGTGATGGTAGTCCAAGTCGGTTGTCTGGGGCCGGTTACATCAAGGGAATACAAGGCATCTGATGTGCCTACCGAGTTCCTCCTGGGCTCTGAAGACCAGATAGAGATCAATGTATGGAAGAATCCTGATTTGTCACGGGTCACCTTGATCCGGCCGGATGGCTATGTGTCAATGCCCATCATTGGAGATGTACAGGCCGCGGGGCTCACGGCCGATGCCCTTGCGGCGCAGATCACGGAACGATTGAAAGGCTATATTCAGAACCCTTCGGTTTCTGTCAATGTGAAAGAACTTAATAGCTATTCAATATTCGTTTTGGGTGAGGTGACGAAGCCGGGGAAGTATCAGCTGAAGTCGTATGTGACGGTGCTCCAGGCTATTTCTATGGCTGGAGGGTTTACAAATTATGCCAGTAAGAATAGGCTGCAGGTTGTGCGAGTCATTGAAAGTCCTGGCCATAAACGGCAAGAAATCCACATTCCACTTCGGTACGATGATCTCGTCAGTGGTCGTGGAGAACCGGGTAACATTGTCTTGGCCTCCGGCGATACAGTCGTTGTTCCATAAGCATTTTGCTACGGATTATGCGGCGAGCGGACGAGTAACTTTTTCACCCCCGGTCGCTCTTAGCCGGTAGTACACGCAGATCATTTTCCTGCTGATCTTGTCTTGTTTCCTGATTTTCTGAGAGGGAATCTGGTGGCTATTCAACAACAGTCGTGTCGCGGGTGTGCCGAGTTCGGAAGAATGTTATGGGTCGCAGTCGTGGTCGTGCTTGTCTGGGGGGCTATGCCTGCAACGTCGGTCCATTCGGAGACCAACATTGCTCCCTGGGGGACTGTGAGGGAACGCTATGATAGCAATGTATGGCGTAGGCCAAAGGAACTACTAAGGGACGCGCAGGGGAATGCCCCACAGCTTGATGATTTTGTGACGGAGGTGATTGGCGGGCTGGATCTGCGGCATGAGAGCCGAGATATTGAAGCGGATCTGAAGGTAGGGGGAAGCTACAGCGCGTATGTGGATAATAGTAACTTGAACAATTATGGTGCCTTGCTGAATGGCACTGTTGGCTTGAATCGATGGGTCGATCAGTATATCAGAGGAGCGAAGCTGAACATCACCCAGAACTTGGTATATACCCCTGAGCAATCTTTTGGGAGATCGACACAGGTTGATGACCTCGAGGGAGGTCTCGTAACATTTCGGCGGAGCAGGCTTCTGAACACCACGGCCGTCAATGGGAGCTACCCTCTGTCCCGAGACCTTGCGTTAGAAGGTGGGTACAGATTCGGCCTTCGGAGGCAAACCCGTAGAACCGAAGGCGGGGAAGTTGCCGGCGCCACCTTCTTCAATACGATGACTCATACATGGTTTGGAGGACCTCGATATAACCTGACGCGAAACGACAGCGTCGCCGCCTTATATCGCCAGACGTTTTTTACTCAAGAGCGGTCCGAAGGCGGCAGGACCTTCAGCACCAATATCATCACGCTCGAAGGTGACTATACGAAAGTGTTCCCAGAGTGGCAGTTCACTGTCCGGGGAGGCGTCACGTTCGTCGAACCAGCCGGGCGGACGTTCCCGTCCGGCTCTCTTTTGGTTAGCTCGAAACCGGAGCGGGATACTGTCCTCACTCTTACGCTTGCACGGGAAGCCTTGCCGTCCTTCTTTTTACAGGGAGGAGCGCGGATTGTCCATCGTGCGCAGGCGCGCATTAGGCATAGAGTTTATGAACGACTCAGCATCAGCGGGACCGGAGGGTATACACTGAGTGAGTTTTTCCCCAATACAGATTCTCAATTTCAGAGTATCATTGGAGGATCGCGGATTGAGTATAAGTTGACGCGGAATATCATGGGGGAGATCTTTTACACCTACACACACTTTGATGCCGAGCGAACAGCGCTTGAGTATCAGGTATCGCGACATCAAGTGGGAGTAATGCTGACGGTATTCTTGGAATCATTAGGGGAGTCGTTCGGATTCGACTAAGATGAGTTGGGCGAAGGCACGGATGGATATCGCTCAAGCAGCCATCGCTGGGTGAGAGTACATTGTTCATGCCGCTGCTCAACACGTGAGTTCCTTGAGGAAATATTTCATGACTGGTCGCGCATGGTCTGAGGACGTTGTAATAGTTCAGCATGCACTTCCCCGAGAGGTCGAGGTCACTCTTCATAAGCGGTGACGGTTCCACTTAGCCGGGACATGGGCTGAATGGAGACTTGCCCATTTCCAAGCGACTACGAAGCCTAATGCGTTCTCTCGAAAATCATGTTGCCGTTGTGACCGGAGCTAGCCAGGGGATAGGGCGAGCGATTGCGCTTGGTCTTGCAGCGAAGCAAGTGGCCCTGGTGTTAGTTGCCAGAAATAGCACTGCCTTGCAAGAAGTGGCAGAACGTGCACGGAGCTCGTCGCCATGTGTGGGCTGCCATGCTGTCGATCTGACAACGGATGAGGCGATCATGGGCATAAGGGAGAGTCTTAGTAGCCAATTGAATGGTCTCGATGTGTTAGTTCATTGCGCGGGAGCCTTTTCAATCGGAGATCTTCAAACCGCTTCAGTCGAGGAACTTGATAGATTGTATCGAGCCAATGTTCGCATGCCGTATCTGTTGACCCAATCGCTCTTGCCTATGCTCAAAAGAAGGAAGGGGCAGATTGTTTTTGTGAATTCGAGTCAGGGGCTTCAAGCGCGTGCGCAGGTTGGTCAGTATGCTGCCACACAGCATGCCCTGAAGGCCATGGCGGATAGCCTTCGAGACGAAGTCAATACGGATGGGGTTCGCGTACTCAGTGTCTATCCAGGGCGGACGGCCACACCGCGCATGGAGGCTATTTTCAGGATAGAGGGGAGGGAGTACAAGCCGGAGCTTCTCCTGCAGCCTGAAGATGTCGCGGAGGTTGTCATTAATGCGCTAGTGCTGCCGGCAACAGCAGAGATAACTAATATTAGTCTACGTCCGCTTGCAAAATCGTATTGAGTCGTTGGAAGGCGGACAAACATTTGACGACGGACAGGTTCAGCTCAAGGAGGGAAAGTTTTTAACCAAGCGCTAGCCGTTTCGCTATTGGCTGGGTAGCTTCTTCCAGAAAAGGCCACCAGTTGGTGATCTTTGCCTAATGCGGAGAGCATGGTGGGTGCTAATGATTGACATCTCAGGGGTACGGCTAGGCTACCTATTCTAAATGGCTCTGACCGGACAAGATGTCTCATCGTATCTAGGGGATCTATGGAACAGACTGTTCAAGTAATTCGGATCGAGCGATCTCGTGGGTGGGTAGCGCTTCAGCTAAAAGAGTTGTGGGCCTATCGTGAACTGCTCTACTTCTTGGTCTGGCGCGATGTGAAGGTGCGCTACAAGCAGACCGCACTGGGTGTGTCATGGGCTATTATCCAGCCGGTTTTTACAATGGTTGTCTTTAGCCTTTTCTTTGGACGATTAGCAAAGATGCCTTCCGATGGAATCCCTTATCCGCTTTTCAGTTATGCTGCCTTGGTTCCCTGGACATTCTTTTCTCATGGATTGACGCTGGCATCCAACAGCTTAGTCGGAAGTGCGAATCTGATCAAAAAAGTCTATTTCCCAAGGCTGGCGATCCCGATTGCCTCCGTGACTTCGGGGGTCATTGATTTCGTGATTGCCTTTATCGTGCTGCTCGGCATGATGATTTATTATGGCATTGTTCCCACGCTCAATGTGATTTGGCTTCCTTTATTGCTTTTGATCACATTCATAACTTCGCTCGGTGTCTCTCTTTGGCTGTCTGCCTTAAATGTCCAATTTCGCGACGTACGGTACATGATCCCGTTTCTGACGCAGCTCTGGCTTTTTGCAACCCCTATTGCCTATCCGAGCAGTCTGTTGTCCGAACCTTGGCGGACCCTCTATAGCCTTAATCCAATGGTTGGCGTGGTCGAGGGATTCCGTTGGGCCTTACTCGGGACGGACACCGCCCCAGGACCGATTTTGATCGTGTCCTCCCTGGCCGCTCTGGCACTCCTGGTGGGCGGGGCATTCTACTTCCGTCGGTTAGAGAAGACTTTTGCGGATGTCGTTTGATGGAAGGCTCCGCTCGTAGCTCTTAGTCCTTCACGAGGAATCATGGGTGATATCGCAATACGAGTCCAAGGAATCAGCAAACAATATCGTCTCGGGAAAAAAGAACGATATCAAACGCTGCGGGATACGCTGGCTTCAACGTTTACTGTCCCGTTTCAAAGGGTAGGGAGGTTGTTGCGTGGAGAAGGTCTGGATGTTGCTGAACGTAATGAACTGATTTGGGCCTTAAAAGACATTTCCGTTGAGCTGCGACGTGGTGAAGCCATTGGTGTTATCGGGGCTAACGGGTCTGGTAAAAGCACCTTTCTTAAGATACTTTCGCGGATAACGGAGCCGACCACAGGTTTTGCCGAGATCTATGGACGTGTCGGCTCACTCTTGGAAGTGGGGACAGGGTTTCATCCTGAGTTAACAGGGAGGGAAAATACTTACCTCAATGGGGCGATCCTCGGGATGAAGCGTGGCGAGATCGATAGAAAATTTGATGAAATCGTCGCCTTTTCAGAGGTTGAGCGGTTTATCGATACCCCGGTCAAACATTACTCCAGTGGGATGTATCTCCGATTGGCCTTTGCCGTTGCGGCACATCTTGATCCGGAAATCCTGTTGGTCGATGAGGTCTTGGCGGTAGGGGATGCGGGATTTCAAAAAAAGTGCCTTGGCAAGATGGGATCCGTGACCAAGGAGGGCCGGACGGTCTTGCTGGTCAGTCACAATATGGGAGCCATCGCACAGCTCTGTGCAAGGACCATACACCTTGAGCAAGGGAGATTGAAATGCATCGGACCCTCGACCGAGGTGGTGAGCGCCTATTTGTCTTCATCGATCGGCGATGATGTTAAGTCAAGCTGGTTCACCGATTCCTCCAAGCCGAATCATGCGGAGGTTCGATTCAGCTCAGCACGGTTGTTGTCGGTCGACGAACAGCCTCTATCCGTTGTACGTTTTGACAGCGCGTTTTTCGTCGAGATCGCATATGCCGTAACGGTTCCAATACGAGATCTGTCTGTTTCATATAAAGTGCATGATACTCAGGGCAATCTTGTGTTCGAGGCAATGGATACGGATATGCCTGAATGGAAAGGGCGTGTCAGGGAGCCTGGACAGTATCGATCCATTTGCGAAGTTCTTCCGTCCTTTCTCAAGCCGGGTCGATACCGTATTTCCCTCGGGTCTTTTGTTGAGCACGTCAAGATGATTGAAAAGCAGGAAAGTGTCCTGTCGTTTGATGTGTCGGAGGTCGGCTATCCGTTGAACCCGGGCCGATTGGGAATTGTCTCGCCGGTGTTGCAATGGAAGGTCATCGGATGAAGCTGAGCGTCATCATTCCCTGTTTTAACGTTGCTGAAACCATTGCGACTCAACTCGATGCACTAGCCGATCAGTGTTGGTCTGAGCCGTGGGAGGTTATTGTTTCGGACAATGGATCGACCGATGGTTCAATGGACATCGTCAAAACATATGAGGGCCGGCTGCCTCATCTTCGCATTGTAGACGCATCTGAAAGGCGTGGAAGGGGATACGCCAGAAATGTGGCAGCAAAAGTCGCGCGCGGTGAATCGCTGGCTTTCTGTGATGCAGATGACGAGGTTGCTCCCGGGTGGGTAGCCACGATGGGAGAGGCTGTGATCAAATACGATTTTGTTGCGTGCCGTATCGATGTGTATAAGCTCAGTCCGCTGTGGATTGCGAAGATGCGCAAGCACTCCCAAACATCAGGACTGCAGACGAATGGAGCGCCGCCCTCCCTTTCGCACGCCGGGGGTGGAACCCTCGCTGTCAAACGCTGCCTGCATGACAAAGTCGGTGGGTTTGATGAGTCATTCGTACGTCATCAAGATACGGAGTACTGTTGGAAAATTCAGTTAACGGGAGCAAAGCTACGCTTTATTCCGGAAGCGGTGGTGTATGTGCGCTTGAGAGATACCGTGATGGGAAATTATCGCCAGGCGTTCGGGTGGGGAGAATACCGTGTTCTTTTGTATAAGAAATATATGCATTTGGGTATGCCGAAACGCCCCTTGAAACAGGGCATTGTCTCGTTGATGGGGCTTGTTCTAGCCTTTATCAAAGGTGTTCCGAAAATTCGAGGCAAGGGTGACTTTGTCCGTTGGTCTTGGGCATTTGGGGAAGAACTCGGATGGTTGAAGGGCAGTATTAAATATGGAACGTTCAGGGCTTAAAAGAGAGTGTTGGATGTTTGCAAGTTGCTCAGCGCATCTGTCGCTTCCATTCTCTCGTTTGTCGGAAGTATTTACATCGAAAGAACACATTATGCCGCAGAGAGTAGAAGTCCTCGGGTAATCTGTTTCGGTCACAATAGTGATGCGCTCTTTAATCGGAAGGATATATAGGACGCTGAGGCTGGTTCCGCTTGCAGCGCTTGGAACAATTACGAGTGTTTCTACTTCAAATCCGGTGGCGGCCCTCACCTTCGACGATGGACCGGATCCAGTCTTCACGCCTCGTCTCCTCGAGGTTTTAGAAAAGCACGGTGCGAAGGCGACATTTTTCATGGTCGGGAAGGCGGCCGAGCGGCATCCTGATCTTGTGAGAGAGGTTGCTGTTGCCGGACATGTGATCGGCAATCACTCTTGGGATCATCCATCCTTTCCACTGATCACGGGGCACGAGCGTCGAAGTCAGATCCGGGCGTGCGAAAAGGCCATTGCCCCGTATGGAGCAAAACTATTTCGCCCCCCCTATGGAGACCAAAGCCTGTGGTCTCGTCTTGAGGCTTCGTGGCTTGGATATCAGGTCATCATGTACAGTGTAACTGCTGTGGACTGGCTCGATCATGACGCAGATTGGATGAAAAACCGTATCATGAGTCGAATGAAAAGCGGCAGCATTATTCTCTTCCATGATTCGCTCTTTGAGTATAGAGAAAGTCGTTATGCTGACAGGGCACCGATGTTAGACGCACTAGACCTGCTGTTGAAAAAACTTGGTGATCGCTATGCCTTCGTGACTATTCCGGAGTTGATGAGTCAAGGACGCCCTCAGATGACGTACTGGATCAAGACAACCGACATTAGTATTTTGAATGAACGCAGCGGACCATATGGTGAACCGCGGCGATATGCAAAAGTTTGATCGTAGAAGGAAATGAATTGTTGAGATGTGACGTTCCTATCCAAGAGAATCAGTCAGCCTGGATTTTAGTCCATCTGCTTGCTTTCCCCTGAAAACCAATAGTTTGAGATCAAAATGGAAGATTCTATTTCTCCCCTTGTCTCGATAGGCATCCCGACATATAACAGGGCAGACAGTTATCTGAGATATGCGCTGCGAAGTGCGGTAAGTCAAAGTTATAAGAACATAGAGATCATTGTTTCCGATAATTGCTCAACTGATAGTACGGCTTCGGTCGTCAAAGAGTTTGACGATCCTCGCATAAGGTACTACAGGCAAACTGAAAATATTGGCCCGGTCAATAACCGCAATTTTTGCCTGGAACAATCCCAGGGGCAATACTTCCTGTTGCTCTTTGACGACGATGTCATCGATGACGATTTCATCTCCACCTGCGTGGAGGCGGTTAAATGTGGTAGTGAGCCAGGCGTGATTTTCACCGGAGCACGGGTAATCGATCCGGAAGGAAATGTCCTGTCTTCTTCTCGCAACACCATGAGTGGGTGCTCGACAGGAGATTTTATCTTAGGTTGGTTCGACCGCAAAGTACCGCTATACCTATGCAGCACCTTATTCAACGCAACCAGGCTCAAACAACTTGGGGGATTCCACTCGAGAACAGCTAGATACGATGATGTCGTGGCATCCATTCAGCTTGCTGCTGAATATGGAAGGGTTGATGTTTTTGATGTAAAAGCAAGTTTTCGGAGTCACGGTGCTAATATAGGAGAAACTGTCACGTATCATGAATGGTGCGCAGACAGCCTTTATTTGCTGGACGTCATGTGCACGGTGGTGCCGGAGCATGCTCCAGTGATAAGGGAAAAGGGTATGACGTACTTTTGCTCAAGAAATTATAGCCGTATTGATGGAATAACGCCTCTGAGCGAACGATTTCGTGCCTACTTGAACGTCTACAGGACTTTTAATTGTCATTATTCCCCTATAAAGTTTCTATGCGCAAAGAATGTTCGTCGCATCACGAACTTTCTGAAAAGAAGAATGGCACACTCTTAGTGTATATGGATATTTGTTGTTTTGAAGTCAAAGGCTTATGGATACTTGCTGGTCATAGCTTCCTTTGGCCAAGCATCACGGAAAATCGCATTTCTTATTGATAAGATCTTCCTCGGGGAGACGAACAGGGCAGCGTGAGGTAACTATGGAAGCCACTGGGAACATGTGAACGGACATCTTGACTCCATCCGAACTTCACAGAATAAGGGAGATTGCACTTTGAAGATCGCATTTCTTGCTAGCGCGTTTCCTACTGTGTCAGAGACGTTTGTCTTGAATCAGATAGTGGGACTCATCGACTTGGGACATGATGTCCATATTTTTGCAGGCAAGGCAGGGGGGAGCGGTAAAGTTCACAGTCTCTACAAGGCGTACAATTTGCCAGGAAAAACGAGCTACTATGGGATTCCGCAAAACAAGATAGTCAGAATATTAAAAGCGATTCTCCTCATCATGCAATATGCGCCGACTCACTATCGGGCTATCTTCAGATCATTGAATATCTTTAGGTATGGAATGCCGGCATTGTCCTTGAGTCTCCTTTTTATGAGCATTGCGTTGTTAAGAAAAGGAGGTTCTTTTGATGTGCTCTATTGTCAGTTTGGTACGCTCGGTCCGAGCGCCGTGTCGTTACGTAAAATCAATCGTAGTAAGTCCAAAATAGCGGTATCCATCCGGGGGTATGATGTTACCACATACTTAGAGGCACATCCTGGATTTTATCGCTCCGTATTCAGGGAAGCCGATCTGTTTTTGCCGGTCTGCGAGTTCCTGAAGGGCCGGTTGATCCAGGAGGGCTGTGAAGAAAAGAAGATTGTGGTTCACTATGACGGAATTGACTGTTCAAAGTTTGAGTATCTTCCACGAGGGCGCGCCTCCGGTGAGCCTATACGGGTATTGACGATCGCGAGGTTGGTTGAAAAGAAGGGGGTGGCATTTGCCATTGAGGCGGTGGCTCGCCTGCTTTCAATAGGCGAACAAATCGACTATACGATAGCCGGCGATGGCGTGCTGCGGGAGCAGTTGCAGCAGATGATTGAACGACTGGGGATCGAAGGGCAGGTGCGATTGGTTGGGGCCAAAACCCATGAAGAGGTGAACGAACTGTTAGCGCAATCGCATGTACTGATGGCGCCGAGTCTGACGGCTGCCAGTGGGGATCAGGAAGGAATTCCGAATGTGCTCAAGGAAGCGATGGCTTCGGGACTACCCGTGATCAGTACGTTCCACAGTGGCATACCGGAACTGGTGCACGATGGCGTATCGGGCTTGCTGGTGCCGGAAAGAGACGCGGTTTCCCTTGCGGATGCTCTAGCCTATTTGATACGTCATCCCGAAGTATGTAAAGCGATGGGGCAGGCTGGAAGGAGACAGGTGGAGCAAAAGTTTGATACAAATTCATTGAATAAGAAATTGGAGGAGTTATACATGGGAATTCTGCGAGAAGCATGACTCCCTGCCACCAAAGCTTTCCAACGCCATCAGTACGTATTTACTTTAGATCCTCCTCGATGTCCATTTTGGATTTGCTCCAATGATGTGAGATGGCATCAGTGTTTTACGCTTCGGTATAGCACAAGGAATTGTCTCATAATGGAGGGTGAACAGTTGTTTGAGCGGATGTATCTAGAGGAAATGGTGGAGTAGATGTCGCCCAGACCAAAACTGCTCTTCCTTGCATATCCCTTTCCGCCACTGCAGGCGATTGGTGCTGTTCGTACGGGGAACATGGCAAAATATTTGGCCAGATTAGGGTGGGATGTGACGGTCGTAACTCCCGATCCTTCCGTATGGCGAAACGTCGAAGACTTTGAGAAGGTCTCGACGGAGTTAGAGCGTGAGGGTATCAAGAGGATCCTGACCGGCCACCGATGGCGATGCCTATCAGCGCAAGGTGTGAAGTGCTGGAATCGGAACGTCGGGTGGGTTGCCGGAGGAGCCTGCCGAATGATAGCACGACGCTTAGGAATTGATCCGCAGGTAGGCTGGAGTCAGGAGGTCGAGCGAGCCTGTTCCCACCTGTGTCCAAAGGACGCAGACATAATCCTTGCATCTGGTTCGCCGTTTGTGGCGTTTCGTCTTGCCAGACAACTCTCGGACCGGCTTGGGCGGCCTTATGTTTTAGACTACCGTGACCCTTGGACTGAAAATCATTTGGCCGAGCGCCAGTTAGGGCCAGCAACTGTTCGGGTTGAGGCAAGTTTACTTGAGGGTTGTGCGGCAGCCACCATTGCGTCGCCTTCTTGGGGTGCTGATTTGGATCGACGTTATGGCGTTGGTGCAAAAGTTCATGTGGTAACAAACGGCTACGACGCTGCTGAGATGGCGGCCGTTGAGCCATACGATTTTGGGCATTGTGCCTTCGTGTATGCGGGGAGTTTCTATCCGCCGAAAATCTCTGTCTCGGCTTTTCTGGCTGCGCTCAAATATCTCCAGCTATCGGTGAATGAAGCGAGCAGGAAATGGTACTTTCATTACTATGGTGCGCAATCAGACCATGTTCGTGAACAGGCAGCTCACTATGGCCTGAGTGATCGAATTGTGCTTCATGGAAGAGTTCCGAGGCGCGAGGCGTTATCCGCAGTCAAGGGTGCGAACCTTGCCGTAGTAATCAGTTCAGTCTATGAACGAAGCCTAATAAAAGATAAAGGGATCATTCCGGCCAAAATATTTGAGGCCATCGGATTGGGAACTCCTGTGCTTCTTATTGCCCCTCCCGGTAGCGACGCAACAGCTCTCCTTGCCCCCACCGGATTAGTGAACTGTTTTACGGGTACCGACACTGAAGGCATGGTATCGTTTCTCAATGATGTAGCTTGTGGGCGTGTCCCACAGCCCAGGAATATCGAGATTTGCTCGTGGACAACCATCTCTAAGGACCTAGATGCTCTTCTACGAGGAATCGTAGCAGGCGATAGGGGTTACGCACATGTGGGAGACGGGGCCAGAGATTTGAGCCGATCGAAGGATCCAAAGCGGACACATTAGACACGGATAGTGGGTATTGTATACAGATAAAGGAAAACTCAATTGGCCTTTGAGATCAACCGACCTATCAAAGAGGAACGGGAAGTGCCTGGCAGTGGGGAACTGGACGAGGTCCGATATAGCCTAACCTACCCCCGTGTCACCACGGTTGAGCGATGCTTGCTTTGGACTACGATAGTTGTGTTACCGCTCCAACACACCATTCCTACAGTTGCCGGGATGAGCTTTTCGTTTCTTCTCTTTGCCATACTCTTCGCATACATCATTGTGAATCGACCTGGTATCCTGCGAGAGATTTTGTGTCAGCCTGTTTTTATCGCAGCCTATGCATTCATTGGCGTTGCCCTCCTTCTTGAGTTTTCAAGCACACTACCCAGGTATCAGGAAGCGATACGATTTGCACAAATGATTGGAGGTGCGGTGTGTGTGGCGGTGCTGTGTCGGGATCGATCGGGATTGACTGCCAGCCTGTATGGATATATCGGGACGGCCTTGTGGGTAGCAATTGTCCTCTACTTCACCTCGTATGGAATGCTGCAAGGAATGGGACCAACACGGGATTTCCATGAGGCTAGCAACCTTCGTAGTGAGCTTCGTGGTGAGGTGGCGGTGGGTATAACGGCTAATTTAAATGGATTGGCCTTCATATGCGCTCAGGGAGCAATCGTTGCATTCGCCCTGTCTTTATCAGATCGGTTCAAGCATTTCCGTGCCATATTGTTAGGAATAGGTGCCTTTTGCCTTGTGGCCGCGTTCTTGCCGATGTCGAGGGGGGCTGCGGTAATCAGCGCCGTGTCCATTGCAACGATTCTCCATGCGTATGGAGTAAAACAAGGGAAAGCTTTGATCTTTGCTTGTGTTTTAGGTTTGATTATATATGTTGTAGTTCCCGAGGCTGTGTGGTCGAGAATGGCGTTCTCAACAGAGGTGGGCGAGGGTGGAAAGATGGAGGGACGTGCTTATATCTATACCACGGCTCTCAACCGACTGCCGGAATACTTCGTGTCCGGCGTCGGTGCGGGAAATTTCTTCGGCCAGTGGGGATTTGAAAAGGGATTTTTTAGAGCTCAAGGGACCAAGGTGTTAGGTGCACATAACACCTTTCTGCAGATCACACTTTTCTGGGGGGTGCTCGGTCTCTCTATGTTTTTATGGATGCTATGGCTCATCTATCGGTTAATTCCGTCGCGATGCGGTCGCGATGCGCTGTCGCTTGCGCTGCTGGGTATAATTATCTCGCTCGGTTTGATGTTGTTGGAGTCCCACCAATTTTGGGACAAGTGGTTTTCTTTTGGTATGGGTATGTTGATTGGTGCTCGACGATGGATCTGGCCTACAGGTGTTGTGTCGGCCAACCAGGTAACCCAGAGTTCCTGGAATGAGAAAACAAAATAAGTATATGATCTTCGGTAGCTGAGGCCCTTCCTAAATATGAGCGATATACGTGTAAGGGGTTATCTATGGAGGAGAGCTGATTTTCTTGAGTTCAATAAAATCGTAGAAAATGATAGGGAGTCGGCATGACTAAACAAGTGGCCATCCATCATCGAAAGGGTAGTTTTTCTGACCGATGGATAGCATATTGTGAATTACAAGGCATCCCCTACAAGCTCGTGAACTGCCTTGATACAGCTATTATGAAACAGTTGAGCTCTTCAGTTGCTTTGCTGTGGCATTGGGACCATGGAGATCCGCGAGAGCAGTTGGTGGCGCGTCATGTCATCATGGCCGCCGAGGCGAGTGGGCTCAAAGTCTTTCCGAGCGTCTCTACCTGCTGGCATTTCGACGATAAAATCGCGCAGAAGTATCTGCTGGAAGCAATTGGTGCACCGTTGGTTTCCACCTATGTGTTGTATGATCTCGAAGAAGCGTTGCGTTGGATTGACCGAGCTTTATTTCCGAAGGTATTTAAGTTGCGCAAGGGAGCTGGTTCCACCAACGTCAGGCTGGTTCGCAGTGCCGCCGCTGCTCGTGCGTTAGCAGAGCGTGCATTTTCCTCCGGATTCTCGCCGGTCGCTCACTATGGGCAGGATGCACTAAAGCGCTACCGAATTGCAAAGAAGCAAGGCGATCTATTGAATGTCGTCAGGCGTATTCCGCGAGCCTTGGCAACAATCCGGGACAACAAAAGAATGATGGGGCGTGAGAAAGGATATGCGTATTTCCAAGACTTTATTCCAGGCAACGATCATGATACGCGTGTGACTGTCGTCGGTAACCGCGCCTTCGCTTTTACAAGAAATGTTCGTCCTGGTGATTTTAGAGCTTCCGGCAGCGGTGATATCGTGTATGACAGCGGTAGAATCAACAAGAAGTGTGTAGAGGTTGCTTTCGATGTGGTGCGGAAAACTAAGTCGCAAAGTATGGCCTTTGATTTTGTTCTAGCTGAAGATAAGCAGCCGATGATTCTCGAGATCAGCTACGCCTATAAACCTGGTGCAGTCTTCTCCTGTCCGGGCCATTGGGACAGCAATCTTAATTGGCTAGAAGGTAGTATATGGCCTCAGGATGCGATTCTCATTGACCTGCTTAATGACATTGACCGCTCCTGCCAGTAGAGTATACAGGGACCAGATCATAGGAGCAGACGCACTTGAAGGAGAGGTTCTGGCCTTCCCATCATCACTATTAGACAATCGCAGCCTGATGAGCTTAGTCGAGCTTTGGTGTGTGTCCTAGTGTTGTGAAGAGGTGAACGGATGTTGCTCGTGTCGGTACGGTCGCGTCCAGTGCCGGTCGGATCAGCCTCGGAGGGCTACAGCGAGTCAATGCCTGATTTCGACTGTGGCGACCTGCGTGTCAGCATCCGTACAGGCCCTCTCTTTGGTTTCCGATGTAAGATCGGCGACTTGATCGTCGTCGGGGAATCATGTTTCCCACTTAAGGAGAGCGACACTCGTTCCCTTGAGGAGGGGATTCTGAATGGTACGCCACTCGACGTGCTTCTCGGCGATCGCATACTAGTGCTCGTCGTGATTGACCCTTCCAAGCGAGTTGTGACGATTGCCCATAGCATTGCGAGTTGGAGACCATGTTACTGGTCCGTGAAGCCTGGCTCCTTTACATGCGCCACATCCGTGTATGGTCTGAAGGAAGCCGGGCACGAAGTGGCATGGGATCCCACATGCATGCCGGAGTATCTGATGTACCGGTTCGTTGCTCCCCCGCGATCGATCCTCCGCGGATTCAGAAAGCTCGCGGGCGGCCAACTACTCGTCGTTGGCCTCGAAGAAGGACGGGTCCTTGAAGATCGGCGCTGGCGCTGGCCGGATGGAGGAGATATCGATCCCATAGATGATATTGCCAGCCTCCTTTGCCCGCGCGTTGAGGAGTGGTTACAGCGCTTTCCAAATGCAGGGGTTCTCCTAAGCGGAGGGCTTGATTCCTCACTGCTCGCAGCTCTTGCGCGAGTCATCCATCCAGGCGTGCGCACTTTTTCGTCGAGCTTCTCGTTTGCGAACTCGGACGATGGTGAGGATCAGTACGCCTTGTCCATGGCGCGTCATCTGGGCGTCGTCCATCAGGTCCACGACACGACTCATGAACGATATTTGAGAGGGTGGGTTGAGAGCATCCATGCTGCTGAGGAACCTGTCCACCATCTTCAATCCGTGCTTTTGCACATTTTGTTTCAGGATCGTGCCGCAGGTAGCCACGGTGCGGTCCTTTGCGGCGAGGGTGCCGATTGCATCATTGGGAATGCTTCCCACAACTTTCTCTATCGCCACCGGAGTGCGATTTCTGTTCTCCGAACCATGCGCGTTAACTCTGCATTGGCACCACTCGTGGACGCTCTCGGCTGGCACAGTTCGTGGGGCACGCTCCTCAGTCGGCGGTATGATCGCCAACTATCATCGGCTGACCACTTCCTCTGGCTTCTTGGCCGGTTTGGCGATCGCGGCATCATACAGCGGATCTTGTCCTGTGATGACGCAGCGCTCCTCGGTGAGCGCCCGTTGCTCCTTGAGGCCTATTGTGATCGATCATTACTTGATCAAGTTACCGCACTGGCTCTACTGTCAGAGGGACACGCCACGATAGCGATTTGGGGGAAACTCGCAGAGGCTTGTGGCATCCTCCTTGCCTGCCCGTATACGAGCCCCTCAGTTCTTGCATCGGTGCTGCCTGTGCCATGGGAGGTGAAACTTCGAGAGAAAAAGCACCTCGTTCGTGCCGCCTTGCGGCAACTTGGGGTCCCTGAAACTCTTGTCACACGTCGGAAGCTGAGCTTCGGCTTTCCTGTACGATTTTGGGCTCCCAAGGGGGCCCTCTTCCAGCCAATCATAGATATGGCTACGCAAGTACACAACGCAGGTGCCCTGGAGTCATTGCAGGGAGAGGAGGAGGGTGCTTCGATGGTATTGTGGTGCCTTCTTAACCAATTTCTATGGGCACAGTTGTTCGAGGTCGGTCGGTCGGTCGAGGATCTGTCAGGAGAGATCCTCGACCGACGCCGTACTGCCGCCAGATCTCGTTGACAAGGGATATGAAGCTCGTAGCGTGTAAGCTCTGGAGCACTCTAAAATCCGCTTGATCATCTCCGCTACTGTGTGGCTTAAAAAATCAGATAGGGTCCTCGCATCGTGCGGCCAAGCGAATCTTCACCTGGTCTGATGGCGGACGTCTTGCGGACTATGCTGAGGTTCGCCGATCGACCGCTCTACTCCCACGAGGCTCCCGAACTATGTCCTCCAACAAGATAATCCTTATGGATCAACCCAGACTAATCGAATTCCATCTAATTGCGCGGGAGTTCCCCACCTGGGAGGGTGGGGGTGTGAGCAGGGCGCCGTCTGTTGCTCGCCTGGTGCGATGATGGCCGTCGATGAAACTCCATCGACAGGCTCATGTGGTGTACAAGACTCAGTACCATTTGGTGTGGGTGACGCGGTATCGGCGAAAAATCCTCGTGCCCGGAGTAGCTGAATACCTGAAGAAGGTCCTCCGGAGCGTGCGGGAATTTCACCCCGATTGGTTTCTGGAGGAAATTGGCGTGGATCGGGACCATGTCCATTTGCACATGGTGATTCCACCGAAATACGCGGTTTCAAGGGTGGTGGAAACCTTGAAAAGTGTGACCAGTCGGCAGCTGAAAGAGAAATTCCCGCACATGGTACGCAAAGTGTATTGGGATGGTGGCGGAGTTTGGGCACGAGGATTTTTCGCCTCCACAGTGGGCATCAACGAGGCCACGATTCGGCACGATGTCCAGCACCAAGGCGAGCAGGAGACGGGTCAAGCGCAGCTTGAATTGTGAGGAGACCCCGCCTGGAAGGGCGGGGTTCTTCATGAACCGCTCCATGCCCCTTCCTAATTAATCACGAGCGCCGTTGGTTCGAGCGGTGATCGGGTGTCGGCATCAGTGGTGTATTCGTAGGCGCCGATATCAGGGGCACGTCCACGGGGGCGAGGAGCGCCGTTGAAATCTATTTGAACCGTCGCGAGAGGCAAACCCGCGTCAATGGCCGGGCTTCGTGCGGTTAGAGCAAAATTCGGCGATGCCGGAACCGTGGCTGGCGCATTGATAAACCCCGGATTGCTCACATTCACGAGGTTGCCGGATTGTGTGTAATGGACCCCTTCTGTTGCCCCCGTTACACCAAGGCAATTTTTTCCACTCGCATAGCAGAGGTTGTTTCTAATTGTAACGCCCTTTCCACCCATCCCAGTGAAAAATATGCCTTGCCCCCCGGTCGAACGGCTCGCCTGGTGATTCTCGAATAAAATATTGTTCTCAATCCGAATGTTATTCGAAAGGGATCCCCACAGCAGAATTCCTGGGCCGTACGAATGATAGGCTGAGACATTATGGGCAATCACCCAATTCGCCGCGCCGGCAAACTCTGGCCCCGGATGGCGTATTGGGCTGTAGGCAGAGGTGGACGACCCGTTCTGTTGAATCCCCACCGCTAAGTTGTCATAGATAATGTTGTTTGTGATGGTGTAGGTATCACCGTGCATATAGAGGCCGTGTGTCTTATTGCAGATCGTCGTTCCATCTGAACTCAGCCTCCCCCGCGCACACCCGACGAAACTGCCGTTGTGATTGATGATATTTCGCTCAAACAGATTGTGGTGTCCTCCGATCCCAAGAATGCCTTGATTGATATTGTCATGAATCCAATTTCTCCGGATAACGGAGTTATGCATGTTGTAAAATTTGATTCCGTCATATCCGTTTTTAATCTCGAATCCCTCAATGGTGAGGTAGCCCATCGCAACATTCTGGCCTGCTACGTGTAGGACGGTGACGGTATCGCCCACCTGCTGATCGACATAGTCAATCACCGGCGATTCGCCAGGGTAATTCAGGAGCCTAATTGGAGCTGTTGCGGTACCCGTTCGTTTAAAACGGATGGTATCTTCCGTCGAATAGGTTCCTCCGCGAACGAAAGTCGTGTCTCCAGCAACCATGGCCGCTACAGCATACGTGATGGTTCGCCACGGTTTGTCTTCTGTGCCAGGATTGCTGTTGTTCCCGGTCGTGGCGACATAGTAGGTGGTTGCGTGGGCCGCAACGGGTGGCAGAAGGACTGAGGCCAGCAGGCAGGCACTGAGTGCTTGGTTGAATCGAAGCATCTGGCGTCTCCCCCCTAAGATCTTAAGATAGGTAGATACTCGTCCTCAATACGCTGGGTTTTCGGCAGTGCCCTGTGCGGTAACCGTGATTGAGGTTCAGTGTCACGTCAAGGGGAGCAACTGTCATGCCGAGTCTGCTGCTCGTAAGCAACTAAGAAATATAAGAGAAGTCAATGTGACTTCGTTCAAGTTGGTTCACTGCCGTTCATTGGCAGTAAAGGACATGGCGCTTTCCCTCTCGAAACCGGATCAGTCTGAACGGGAAACCGCTAGTGGTCTTACAGGCTGGCGGAAGAGGTAAGAAGAAGAGTGTGTTGGGGGGAAGCCGATTGGGATGGCCTTATACGATATCTGGGTGCTCATGCTCCGATTCCTAAACTGACCAGAACTCAAGATCAGCGAGGCCACCTATTTTTCGTGGTGGAAGTGGGATGGGCAGATGGCGTGTTGGAGATTCTGGCTGGGACGCTGGATGAGACACAGTACTGCAGTCAGCGGTAGACATGCGGGCAACTCTCGGGCGCCCCATCCGTATGGGTTTCTTCTGTGATGATAGCGCTCTTAGAGAAGAACGCCAAGAAAGGACTCATACCGTAACTTGGGACTAAGGACACTCGGTACGGACATTTCCGTATGAAGGCATTGAGCTATTGAGAAACTTGATTGACTGATGAATGGCCTCAATTTAAGGATTATCTGTTAACTCCTGGTATTGCCGGTCGTCATCAGCGGTGTTCATAAGCACCAATATCATGGGCGCGTCCATGGGGGCGAGGATTGCCGTTGAAATCTATTTTAACTGTTGCGAGAGGCAAACCTGCGTCGATGGCCGGGCTTCGTGCGGTCAGGGCAAAATTCGGCGATGCCGGAACCGTAGCTGGCGCATTGATAAACCCTGGATTGCTCACATTCACGAGGTTGCCGGATTGTGTGTAATGGACCCATTCGTTGGCTCCAGAGCCAAGAAAGACCATACTACCAGGCGAAGTCGCGTAAGCGAGATTGTATCTAATCGTAATCCCAGTGCTGGTTGAGGATGCGAAGTCAATCCCCTGTGCAAAA
Source organism: uncultured Nitrospira sp. (assembly GCA_902500805.1). Classification (GTDB taxonomy): domain Bacteria; phylum Nitrospirota; class Nitrospiria; order Nitrospirales; family Nitrospiraceae; genus Nitrospira_D. Next base: position 180,245 of record CABVSA010000002.1, read on the forward strand.
CCAGGTTGGTTGACGCTGTTCTCATAGAAAATGTTATTTTCGATCCGCGCATTGGCGCACTCAGAACCCCATATGCCGATGCCACCTCGGTGATTTTGGTACGCAATGGTATTGTTGGCAATCACCCAATTCGCCGCGCCGGCAAACTCTGGCCCCGGATGGCGTATTGGGCTGTAGGCAGAGGTGGACGACCCGTTCTGTTGAATCCCCACCGCTAAGTTGTCATAGATAATGTTGTTTGTGATGGTGTAGGTATCACCGTGCATATAGAGGCCGTGTGTCTTATTGCAGATCGTCGTTCCATCTGAACTCAGCCTCCCCCGCGCACACCCGACGAAACTGCCGTTGTGATTGATGATATTTCGCTCAAACAGATTGTGGTGTCCTCCGATCCCAAGAATGCCTTGATTGATATTGTCATGAATCCAATTTCTCCGGATAACGGAGTTATGCATGTTGTAAAATTTGATTCCGTCATATCCGTTTTTAATCTCGAATCCCTCAATGGTGAGGTAGCCCATCGCAACATTCTGGCCTGCTACGTGTAGGACGGTGACGGTATCGCCCACCTGCTGATCGACATAGTCAATCACCGGCGATTCGCCAGGGTAATTCAGGAGCCTAATTGGAGCTGTTGCGGTACCCGTTCGTTTAAAACGGATGGTATCTTCCGTCGAATAGGTTCCTCCGCGAACGAAAGTCGTGTCTCCAGCAACCATGGCCGCTACAGCATACGTGATGGTTCGCCACGGTTTGTCTTCTGTGCCAGGATTGCTGTTGTTCCCGGTCGTGGCGACATAGTAGGTGGTTGCGTGGGCCGCAACGGGTGGCAGAAGGACTGAGGCCAGCAGGCAGGCACTGAGTGCTTGGTTGAATCGAAGCATCTGGCGTCTCCTGATAGTCTGCAACACGCGGAATGCGCGGCAGCGGTCCCCTGAATAATCTCAGCGACACGTTTGAGAAAATCATCATCGTGCCAAGAGGACCGTTCACCCAGTAAAGGAGAAAATGCATGAAAATGTGTTCGAGCTGGTTCACACCTATTCATGGGTTGTAAACGGTGTAAGCGGAAAGAGCCACGGGGTTCGTCAGCCCTAACCCTCTGCGGACTGTTCCAAAGGATTGATGGTAGACGTTCACACAGAAGTTTTCAAGGTTTGAAAAAGTACCTGTAGCTAGCACATCATCTGTCCGGTTTTTGTAGCACGTGAAGTGTCCGGTTTA